>NZ_VFXM01000001.1:0-309373 GCF_006519705.1 Ornithinimicrobium kibberense | reverse complement strand
CAGGTCGGGTCGGGCTGGAACGGGTTCACCACCCTGCTGCCATGAACCGACGCCCCTCGGACGGGTCGCACCCATTTCTCGCCCCCCTCCTCGTCACGCTCCTGGCGGCGGGCTGCGCCCGGGAGACCGGTACTCCCAGCCGACCGACGTTCCCCTCCCCTCCGCCGACGACGTCCGTCAGGTCCGATCATTCCGACCCGCCGGACGCGCCTCGGTTCCGTTTCGACTGCGCGACGATCGACGGCAGGAGTTTGCCGCCGCTGACCAGCCTCGACGAGGTCTGGGCGGCCCCCGACTACCTCCAGATCGAGTCCTGCGCAGTGCTCCTGCTGGGCGCCGACCCTGGGCTCCTGCCTACGGAGGAAGCCGCGGTCGAGGTGGCCGCCCCGGAGACGTCCGACCCCTTGGTCGTTGTCGAGGACCTGCTGAGCACCTGCACCCGACTCCCGCCCGAGGGCGGTCCGCACACCCTGCCCAGCCCGACCCTGCGAGCCGCACTGATAATCTGCCCGGACGCTCCGCACGCGGACCTGATGCGCGACGAACTCGCCTCACGAGGGGAGAAGGAATCCTGATGTACCTGTCCCCGGGTCGGCCGAGCCGGCGCGTCGTCCTGCAAGGGAGCGCAGCAGGCATCGGGATGCTGGTCGTCGGGGCCCACCTGCACGACCGCACCCGGTCTGCGATCGCGGCCCCCGTCCCCGCGGCACGGTACTGGTTCCGATGCTGGGGACCGGGCCACCTCAACGGAGACTACTCGTCGATCGAAGAGGTCTGGGCCGCGCCGGGGTACACCGAGCTCGAGAGCGTCGAGGTGAGTGTGCTGGGGAGGGGCCCGCACCAGCTGAGTCCCGCCGAGAACGCCGCTGTGGAGGCTGTGGAGCGAAGGACGAAGCGCCCGTTCCCCGACCGTTCCCGCTCGGTCCTTGAGGCCCTTCGTCTCTGCGCCCGGACCCCGCCGGGCCGTCTTGAGCGCGAACTGGGCGCGGCCGGACCCCCCGTGGTCTGGCTCGGCGTCGAGATGTATCCCGAGGCGCCCCAGGCTGGTCTGCTCCGCCGTTGGCTGGTCGCCAACTCGTAGGCGGGAGGCCAACGGCGTATACCCGCCGCGGACGCGCTGACCAGGGGACGAGGAAGGACCTCCATCGCCCTGTCCGGCGATGGAGGTCCGACCTACCCGACCTCACCCCGTGGGGCCGGGCGGGACCGTCAGGCGCTGACAGGGTTCGAGGCCTGTGCCTGCCTGACGGTGCCGGCCGACGGTGCGTCGTCCTCCGACGGGGCGGCGCCGGCGGAGCGGCCCGGGCCGCGGTGGTCGTCCTGCGACCGGACGTCCGTGCCGCGGTGGCGGCGCAGCAGCCGCATCGCGTTGACGATGACGACGAGCACCGAGACCTCGTGCACGAGCATGCCGATCGCCATGGTGACGCCGCCGAAGAGCACGCCGGCCAGGAGCGCGGCGACCGTCAGCAGCGCGACCGCGATGTTCTGCCGCATGGTGTTGACGGTGCGGCGGGCCAGCGAGACCGCCTCGGGCAGCTTGAGCAGGTCGTCCTTCATGAGCGCGATGTCGGCCGTCTCGATGGCCACCCCGGTGCCCGCTGCACCCATCGCCACGCCGATGTCGGCGGTGGCCAGCGCAGGGGCGTCGTTGACGCCGTCGCCGACCATGGCCACGACGTAGCCCTGGCGCCGCAGGTCCTCGACCGACTCGAGCTTGTCCTCGGGCAGCAGGCCGGCACGGACCTCGTCCACCCCGACGGCGGCGCCGACGGCGCGGGCGACCGGCTCGATGTCGCCGGTCAGCATGACGACCTTCTTCACGCCCGCGGCGTGCAGGCGACGCACCATCTCGGGGGCGTCGTCCCGGACCCGGTCGGCGACGGCCACGACGCCGAGCACGCGGCCGTCGCGGGCGACGACCATGGGGGTCCGGCCGGCGGCGGCCAGCTCCTCGACGACCTGCGCCGCGCGGGAGAGGTCGCCCCCCGACGCGTCGGTCGCGGCGGCGTCCTGCTCCTCCGCGACCAGAGCCAGGTTGCCCACGGCCACGCGCGAGCCGTCCAGCGTGGCGACGACGCCCTTGCCGGGCACCGGCTCGGTGTGCTCGGGCAGGCCGGGGACCTGCAGGCCCTCGGCCGCAGCGGCCTCGAGGACCGGGCGGGCCAGGGGGTGCTCCGACCCGGCCTCGGCGCGGGCGGCCAGCTGCAGCACCTCGTCGCGGTCGAGGTCGCCCAGGACCACCACGTCGGTCAGCCGCGGACGGCCCTCGGTGAGGGTGCCGGTCTTGTCCAGCGCGACAGCGTCGATCTTCGCGGAGGTCTCGAGGAACTCCCCGCCCTTGATGAGGATGCCGTCCTTGGCGCCGCGGCCGATGCCGGCGACGATCGAGACCGGGATGGAGATGACCAGCGCACCGGGGCAGCCGATGACGAGCAGGGTCAGCGCGAGGACGACGTCCTGCGTCAGCAGGCCCACGCCGAGCGCGAGCACGATGATCGCGGGGGTGTACCAGGCGGAGAACCGGTCCATGAACGCCTGCGTCCGCGCCTTGGCGTCCTGGGCCTCCTCGACCCGGTGGATGATGCGGGCCAGCGTCGTGTCGGCGCCCACGCCGGTCGCGGTGACCTGGAGGAACCCGCCGGTGGCGATCGTGCCGGCGAACACCTGGTCCCCGGCCGACTTCTCGACCGGGATGGACTCGCCGGTGATGGAGGCCTCGTCGAGGGCCCCGGTGCCGCCGGACACGGTGCCATCGACCGGGACCTTGGTGCCGTTCTTGACGAGGACGGTCTCGCCGGTGCCCACCTGGGCGGCCGGCACCTCGACCTGCTCGCCGTCGCGCAGCACGACGGCGACGTCGGGCGCGACCGCGACGAGCTCGGCCAGCGCCGACCGGGTCTTGTTGAGGGTGGCGGCCTCCAGGGCGTGGCCGACGGCGAAGAGGAAGGTGACCGCCGCCGCCTCCCAGTAGTTGCCGATGATCACGGCGCCGATCGCGGCGATCGAGACGAGCAGGTCGATGCCGACGACGCGGGCGGTCAACGCCCGCCAGGCCTTGAGCACGACGGGGGTCCCGGCCACGACGGCGGCGAGGATCATCAGCACGTCGCCCCAGCCCGGCAGGTCCGGCACCCGGCTCAGCACGAGCGAGGCGAGGATCGCCGACCCGGAGAGCGTGGGCACGGCCCACCGGCCGTGCAGCCAGGTCTGGATCTGGTGCATGCGCGGGCCTCAGAAGGCGGCGGGGCGGGCGGTGTAGCCGGCCTTGGCGACCGCGGCCACGAGGTCGTCCACGCTCACGCGGGCCTCGTCGTGGTCGACCTCGATCCGGGCCGATCCGAAGTGCACCTTCACGGACTCCACGCCGGCGAGGCGGCCCACCTGCTTCTCGATCTTGGCCACGCAGGAGGGGCAGGAGAAGCCCTCGGCGCGCAGGGTGGTGCGGGTGGTGGTGGTCGTCCGGTCGGTGCTCGCGGTGGTCATCACGGCGTCCTTTCGCGTGGTGTCATGTCCCCGTTCGGGGCTGATGACCTCACGCTACGGACGTTGCGCCCCCGGTTCCTTGACCTAGGTCAAGTCCGGCACGGACCGGGGCGTTCCTGCCCTCAGATCGCCTCGACCTTCGGGTAGCGCGGCTGCCACATCCGTTCGTAGACCTGCTGGACCGGGTCCGTGAGCGGCCGCTCAGCGACGCCCTCCTTGGCGGCCTGCCTGGCCACCTCGATCGCCACCGTCGCCGACACCAGGCGCAGGTCGCCGATCCCGGGCAGCAGCGGGGCGCCCGGACGCCAGGCGTTGACGAGCCCGGCCAGCGCCTGCGAGGCGGCGGCGATCATCCCAGGCGTGATCCGGGTCGCCCGGCAGGCGGCCACGCCCAGGCCCAGGCCCGGGAAGATCAGCGCGTTGTTGGACTGGGCGATGGTGTGCCGGATGCCGTCGTGGGTGACCGGCTCGAACGGGCTCCCGGTGGCCACGAGCGCCTTGCCGTCGGTCCACCGCAGGATGTCGGCAGGCGTGGCCTCGGCGCGGCTGGTGGGGTTGGACAGCGGGAAGATGATCGGCCGGGGGTTGTGCCGGGCCATCTCCTCGACGACCTCCTGGGTGAAGGCCCCGCCCTTGGTGGAGGTGCCGATGAGGATCGTCGGCCGCACGTTGCGGATGACGTCGAGCAGGCCGATGCGCTCGGGGTCGGCCACGTCCCAGTCCGCCACCTCCTCCCGGCGCCGGGCGTAGACCCGCTGGAAGTCGTGCAGGGTGTCGTCGTCGTCGACGTAGAGGCCCTGCAGGCCGATGGGCCAGAAGTGGCTGTAGGCCTCCTCCTCGGTCCGGGCGGCGCGGGTGCGCAGCATCTGGTCCTTGACCAGGTCGGCGATCCCGATGCCGGCGCTGCCGGCCCCGAAGATGACGATGCGCTGCTCGTCGAGGCTGGTGCCGGTGACGTCGACGCCGGCCAGCAGGGCGGCCAGCACGACGGCCGCCGTGCCCTGGATGTCGTCGTTGAAGGTGCACACCTCGTCGCGGTAGCGCTCCAGGATCCGGTGGGCGTTGGCGGTGCCGATGTCCTCCCAGTGGATCATCGCGTGCGGGAACAGCTTGGTCACCGTCTGCACGAACTGGTCGACGAACTCGTCGTAGCGCTCGCCGCGCACCCGGGCGTGCCGCTCGCCGAGGTACATGTCGCTGGAGAGCAGACCGAGGTTGTCGGTGCCGGTGTCCAGCACGATCGGGATCGTCCGGCGCGGGTGGACCCCGGCCGCGGCGGTGTAGACGGACAGCTTGCCGATGGCGATCTGGATGCCGCCGATGCCCTGGTCGCCGATGCCGAGGATGCCCTCGGAGTCGGTGACGCACACCAGGTCCACGTCCTCGGCGTCCAGCCCGTAGTTGCGCAGCCCCTGCTCGACCTTCTCCGGGTGGTCGATCGACAGGAACACCCCGCGCGGCCGGTTGTAGGTGTGGCTGAAGCGCTCGATCGCCTCGCCGATCGTCGGGGTGTAGACGACCGGCAGCATCTCCTCCAGGTGGCTGGAGAGCAGGTGGTAGAAGAGCACCTCGTTGCGGTCGCGCAGGGCGTTGAGCGTGAGGAACTTGCCGAGCATGGTCTTGGTCGACCGGAACTGCTCGTAAACCCGCTGGGTCTGGTTCTCCAGCGTCGTGAACGCGGTCGGCATCAGACCGTCGAGCTCGAGGGCCTCGCGCTCCGCCTCGGTGAAGGCCGTCCCCCGGTTGGTCATCGGGTTGGACAGCACCGCCCGTCCCCGGGTCCGGATCCGCAGTGGCGCGTTGCCGACTGCGGTGGCCTGCTCGTACTCCCGCTTCATGACCCCACCTTCCCACCTTCGCCGCCCCGCGCCAACGGCCCCCCGACCCCCTAGTGTCGGGGACATGAGCGGCGACCTCGTCCTCGACCTCGGGTCGGTCGGTGCCGCCGACCTGCCGAGCGTGGGCGGCAAGGCGGCCGGCCTCGGGGAGCTGCTCGGGGCGGGCGTGCGGGTCCCGCCCGGGTTCGTGGTCACCACCGACGCCTACCGGTATGCCGTGGGCGCCGCCGCGTCGGTGCCCCAGGTGCTGGACACCCCGGTGCCGGAGGACCTCGCGGAGGCCGTGCGCACGGCATACCGGGGTCTGGGCGGCGGGCCGGTCGCGGTCCGCTCGAGCGCGACGGCGGAGGACCTGCCGGGGGCCACCTTCGCCGGGCAGCAGGACACCTTCCTCGACGTCGAGGGCGCCGACGCGGTGCTCGACGCCGTCCGGAGGTGCTGGGCCTCCCTGTGGTCGGAGCGTGGGGTGGACTACCGCGAGCGGCTGGGCGTCGACCCGAGGTCGGTGGCGATGGCCGTCGTCGTCCAGCGGATGGTCCCGGCCGACACCGCCGGCGTCCTCTTCACCGCCGACCCCGTCACCGGGCGACGCGACCGGGTCGTCGTCGACGCGGCCCGCGGGCTCGGTGAGGCCGTGGTGTCGGGACGGGTGACCCCGGAGCACCTCGTCGTCGCCGAGGACGGGGCCGTGGTGGAGCGGAGGGCGGGCGGGGACGGCCAGGTGCTCACGGACGGGCAGGCGGCCCGGCTGGCCCGGGCCGGCCGGGCGGTCGCCACCTCCCTGGGCCGGCCGCAGGACGTGGAGTGGGCGTTCGCCGGCGGCGAGCTCGTCGTCCTGCAGGCCCGGCCGATGACCGCCCTTCCCCCGCCGCCCGTCCCGCTGGGCAGGTTCCAGCGGATCCACGGCCCGGTGATCCTCGAGCTGCTGCCCCGCCGCCCGCTGCCGCTGGAGCTCACCGCCTGGATCCGGCCGACCGTCGGCCGGCACGTGGAGGAGATGGTGGGGGGCCTGGCGGGCGTCGTGGTCCGGTTCGCCGACGTCCTCCCGGCGCAGGACGCGGTCGTCCAGCAGTTCGTCCCGGCCGCGCCGCGCCCCACCGTGCGGACGCCGGTCCGGGTGCTGCGGTCCATCGTGCGCGGCCTGCGGTCGGACCCGAGGGAGTGGGTCGACGACCCGCGGCTGGCCGACTACCGGGCCGGGGTGGCGGCGCTGGACGCCCTCGACCCGGAGGAGCTGGCCTGGGAGGAGCTCGTGGCCGTGCCGCGGCGGGCCGCCGAGCTCGTCGACCTGGTGACGGCCGTCCGGGTCGCGCACCTGCCGGCCGGGTTCGTGGCGATCGGCCGCCTCCTCGTCGTGTCCGCGCTGACCGGTCGACGGAGCGCCGTCGCCGACCTCCTGCTCGGCGCCCCCACGCGGACGCGGGCGGCCAACGAGGAGCTGTCCGCCCTGGCCCGGGAGGCGGCGACGGTCCCCGGGCTCGTCGACCTGCTCGGGAGCGACGGGCCGGTGCAGGTCGAGGACGTCGCGGCCCTGGCGGGCGCGCAGCGGTGGGTCGACCGGCTCCGACGGTTCCTCCAGGCCTACGGCCACCGGGAGACCACGAGCCTGCTCCTCGTGCACGACCCGACGTGGGGACGGTCCCCGGCGACCGTGCTCGGGCTGGTCCGCGCCCTCCTCCCGGCCGAGGGGACACCGGCGCCCCCCGGGGGTGCTCCGGGCGCCGGCCGGCGAGCTGGTGCAGCGTGCGGCGGCCGGCACGGCCCTGCGGGAGGACACCCACTTCGAGCTGAGCAGGACGATGCCGGCGGTGCACCGGGCGCTGCAGGAGGCGGGACGTCGCCTGGCCGCCGACAGTGTGCTGGACGACCCGGAGGGCGTGTGGTTCCTCACCCTGGACGAGCTCACCGCCCGGGACGGTCCCTGGCCGGGTGCGCTGCGGGAGGCGGCGGCCCGGCGGCGCGCGGCCTACCAGGAGCTGGCGGGCAGCCCCCTCATCGCGACGACCACCCTCTACCCCCGGCGGGAGGCGTCCGGCGACGTCCTGGCCGTGGGCACCCCGGCGGGCGGAGGCCGGGCGACCGGCCCGGTGCGGGTCGTCGCGGGGCCGGCCGAGTTCGGCCGTCTGCGCCCCGGGGAGGTGCTCGTGTGCACGTCGACCAACCCCGGGTGGACGGCCCCTGTTCCAGCGGGCGGCCGCCGTCGTCGTGGATCACGGCGGGATGGCCTCGCACGCCGCGATCGTGGCGCGGGAGTACGGGATCCCGGCGGTGATGGGCACCGGGACCGGCACGCGGGAGCTTCCCGACGGCCTGCGGGTCGTCGTCGACGGGGACCGTGGCGCGGTCTGGGCGGCCCCGTCAGACCCGGTGTGATGGGTCTCACAACCACGTCGGATCACCGCAGATCACGGAAAGATCACGAAACGATCACGAGGAAGTCTGGATGGTTCCTGGCAGAAGGCGGTTTGCCTTTCCCAGGACGAGACCTCACCGTTGGGAGCCGTGCCACCCTCCGGGTGGCCGTCGCACGTCATCGCCGTCGGGCGTGACTCCCGACCGGCAGACCCTGACCCCTGTTCCCCGTGAGGTACCCACGCATGAAGCACCGCACCACCACGACCACCCGCACCCGCTCGTTCCGCGTGTCCTCCGTGGCGGCGGCCGCGGGCCTGGCCACCATGGCCGGCATCGCCACCTCCGGCCCGGCCTCCGCCGCCGACGGCGCCACCTGGGACCGCGTCGCGGCCTGCGAGTCGGGCGGCGACTGGTCGATCAACACCGGCAACGGGTTCTACGGCGGCCTGCAGTTCGTCCAGAGCACCTGGGAGGGCTTCGGCGGGCTCGACTACGCCCCGCGCGCCGACCTGGCCAGCCGCGAGCAGCAGATCGCGATCGCCGAGAACGTCCTGGCCGTCCAGGGTCCGGGCGCCTGGCCGGTCTGCTCCGTACGGGCGGGCCTGACCGCGGGCGGCTCCAGCGCCCCGGCCCCGGCCCCGGTCGAGCAGCCCAGCGAACCGGTGCAGGAGCCGGTCGAGACCCAGTCCGCCCCGGTCGAGCCCGCGCCGCAGCAGCCGGCCCCGGCCCAGCCCGCCGCGCCCCAGCAGCAGGCCCCCGCCCAGCAGGCCCCGGTCGAGCAGGCCGCCCCGGCCCCGCAGGCCGCCCCGGCCCCGCAGGCCGTCGAGGTGGCCCAGGACGTCGTCGAGCACGTCATCGCCCGCGGCGAGACCACCTTCCTCATCGCCCGCGACCACGGCAGCACCGTCTCCGAGCTGGTCGCGCTCAACGACCTCGCCGACGGCGGCCGCCTCATCTTCGCCGGCGACGTCATGCTCATCCCGGCCGACGGCGCCGAGGGCGCGACGATCACCGTCGAGCGCGGCGACACCCTCGCCGCCCTGGCGCAGGAGCACGGCACCACCGTGGAGACCCTGGTCTCCCTCAACGGCATCGCCGACGCCGACCTCATCATCGAGGGCCAGCAGCTCACCGTGGGCTGATCCGGCCCCCTCCCGCGGCGCCGTCGCGTCCCGTCCCGACGCCGCTGCATACCCCGACCCGCCCCCGCACCAAGCGTGCGGGGGCGGGTCGGTCGTAGTCTGGGCAGATGGGCCTGTTCGACCGCGTCCGCCGCGCCGCCTCCGACCTGTCGGAGCGGAGCAAGAACCCCACCGAGACCCGGGTGCGCACCCTGCCCGACCCGGGCGCGTCCACGACCGAGGACCTGCCGCTGACCCCCGAGTCGCGCAAGCTCGGCCCGGAGGAGCGCGAGGGGATCGACGCCGGGCTCGCGGCGCTGGCGGACGAGGGGGTCGACGTCGACGACCCCGCCTCGATCGGTGCGGGCCTCGACCGCGCCCTGGCCCGGTGGCTGAAGGACAAGGCCGAGGACCACGACGCGATCGTCGAGCGCTACGCCATCGCCGTGGGCGAGCACCTGCACCGGCACACCGACCTGGCCTGGGAGGTCGTCACCGACGTCTTCGGCACCGACCTGGCCGTCGCCGCGGGCGACTTCGTCGTGGTCCCCAGCAACCTCGTGGCGGTCCGCTGGATGCGTCGCGAGACCGGCTGGGTGCCGGGGGTCGTCGGGCACATCGTCGAGGTGCGCAGCCGCTGAGGCGGTCCGCTCCGGTCACCGCCCCTCGGCCAGCAGCTGCGGCACCGTCGTGAAGCCGTAGCCCAGCGCCCGGAGGTCGGCGATCATCCCCGGCAGCGCGTCGGCGTCGAGGGTGGAGCCGTCCTCCGGGTGGGCGCCCACGTGCATGAGCACGACCTGGCCGGGTCGGGCGGTGTCCAGCACCCGGTCCCGGACGACGGCGGTCGTGATGCCACCGCTCGTGCCCTGCCACCCGAGGGTGTCCACCGTCCAGCGGATCGGCACGTAGCCCTCGTCGTTGACCACCTCGATGTCCAACGGCGTCCGGTCGCCGAACGGGAACCGGAACAGCGGCGCCGTCGCCCGCCCCGTCAGGGCCGAGATGGCCGCGTCGGCACGCACCAGCTCGTCGTGGATCTCGGCGTTGGTGGAGTCGGGGAAGGACACGTGCGTGTCGCTGTGGTTGCCGACCGGGTGGCCGGCCCGGGCGATCGCGGTGACGCCGCCGGGGTAGGCCCGGGCGAAGTCGCCGGTGACGAAGAAGGTGGCCGGCACGCCCTCCTCCCGCAGCGTCCCCAGGATGGAGGTCAGCGCGGCGTCCGAGGCCCCGCCGTCGAAGGTCAGCGCGACGACGGCCCGGTCGGTGTCGAAGGCCTCGACGTCCAGCCCGGCCCACTCGCCCACGGTCGTCCACGGGTCCGGCAGCGGGACGGACGGCGTCGTGGGGGTCGGCGCCGGCGTCGTCGGCGAGGGCCGCACCGTCGGGGACGGGGAGGGGTATGCCGTGGGCGCCGGTGCCGTGGTCCGGTCCGGCGAGGTGGGCACAGGGGAGGTGGGGGCCGGTGAGGTGGGCGGTGCCGTGGTCGTCGTCGCGGACGGGGACCGGGACTCCGAGGGGGAGGGGGTGGGGGTGGGGTCGTCCGCGCTGGGAGCAGGCGCCGCGCTGGGCGTGCCGCTGGGGGCGGTCGTCTGTGCCGCGTCGCCGGGCGGGTCGTCGCCCCCGCAGGCGGCGAGCGGCCCGGCCAGCACGCCGGCCAGCAGCAGGGGGAGGAACGCGCGGACGCGCCGGGGGGGTCGACGGGGGGAACGGGCGGGGCCGGTCATGGTGCACCTCCGAGGGCGACGGTGCCCTCACCTCCAGTGTCCTCCTCCGACGGGTCGGACGCCAGGGTCCGGAGGCTCAGGCGGCGACCGACCCCCGACCGCCCGGAGGACGCTTCCGCGCGCGGCGGGCGACCCGTTTCTGCCAGACCCGGAACACCCAGGCGGTGGCCACCTCGCGCCCGGTGGCGACGTACTCCACCGCGGCGTCGTGGAAGACGGTGGAGCGCACCAGCGCCAGGTCCTGCTCCTTGCCCAGCAGCAGCAGCGTGTCACCCTCGGCCAGCGGCTTGTCGAGGTCGGGGGTGAACATGCGCCGGCCCTCGCGGACCAGCACCGCCGGGTAGACCGCGAGCCGGACCGTGCGGTCGTCGGGGTCGCGGAGCAGGTCGCCGAGGGTCAGCTCCTGGGTGCGCATCCACCGGACCGCGGCCGGGGCCGACCGCTGGTCGACCTCGACCCGGGTGCTGACCGGGGTGGCGTCCCCGACGACGGCCACGATCTCGTCCATCACCTGGGCGTCCCAGTCGTCGTCCTCGTGCAGGACGTGGTCGATGAAGCTCCAGTAGTTGGGCGAGGTGATCCGCGCGACCGCCTCGCGGGCGAGCAGCTCGGTGGGCACGAACACCGAGTCGGCGTCGAAGGCGCGCAGCGGGGCGTGGTTGACGGCCGAGTTCTGCCGGACGGCGATGAAGAGGTTGTCGTTCTCGATCCGGGCGTGCGCGGCCATCGCCATGTTGACGATGTCCGACTCGGCACCGGCGATGAAGCCGACCGCGTCGCTGACGTCGGGCCGCCCGTCCGCCGGGTCGACGAGGACGACGTCCAGGCCGGCGCTCTCCAGGTCGCGGGTGACCTCGAAGCCGAAGGTCCCGTCGGCCGAGACCACCCAGTGGCCGTCGGTGAGGTGCTCCAGCTTGTGCGGCAGCTCCGAGCCGCGCGGGCTCATCAGCCAGGAGGCGAGGCGGAAGCCGGAGGGCCGACGCAGCGCCATCACCAGGTAGGCGCCGTAGCGGTCGAAGGGGTTGATGACCACGTCGGCGGCGAAGTCGTGCATCTGCTGGGCGTGCTCGCGGTCGCTGCACCGGGCGATGACCATGAGCTCGGGCCGCAGCAGGTTGACGGTCATGACGACCGAGAGGTTGGTCTCGTCGTTGTCGGTGAGGGCCAGCACCGCCTCGCAGTTGGGGTGGCCCAGCCCGGCCATGCCCAGGATGCGCGGGTCGCGCCCGCTGGCGGCCATCGCCGGCACGTCGGTGGTGTAGTTGTCGAGGGCGAGGTGCTCGATGCGTTCGGGGTGGCTGTCGAGGACGACGAAGTTGCGGCCCTGGTCCTCCAGGGCCCGGCACACGGCCTCGCCGGCCTGCCCGTAGCCCACGACGAGGACGAAGGGCTCCTGGATGGCCCGCACCTTGCGGGTGAACCGGTTGAGCGCCAGCGCCCGGCGGAAGGTCTGCTCCTGGGCCAGGGACAGCAGGGCGCCGATGGAGTAGGACCAGGCCACGACGCTGGCGTAGATCGTCAGCGTGACCCAGATGCGCTGCGGGTAGGAGAAGGCGTGCGGCACCTCGCCGTAGCCGATCGTCAGGCCGGTGTAGCTGATGACGTAGAAGGAGTCGAAGACCGAGAGCCGGTCGGGGTTCTCCTCGGTCCCCGGCATGAGGGACAGGCCGAAGGTCATCACCGCGAAGACCGAGACGAGGACGACGAGAGGGGTGCGCACCCGGCGCAGGATGAGGAAGACCGCGTCGGTGCCCGGCGGCTCGGCGGGCACGTCGACGCGGACCCGGCGCAGGCTGTCGGGCCGGGCGCGGGCGGGGGTGCCGCCTCGGAGGAGCTGGAGGAGGTTGGCCATGGGGTATGCGGTGCAGCCGGGGCGGCGGGCGCGTCAGCGGCGCCGGTAGGAGACGGTCTCCATGATGAGCAGGATGACCGAGACGAAGTTGGCCAGGAGCGCCCCGGCGGCGATCGAGACGACGCTGGCCATGTGCTCCCCCGTCAGCCCGCCGGCGTCGACGTGCGAGCCCCAGATCCACACGAGGGCGGCGATGATCAGCTGGATGCTGGCCACCAGGCTGGTCGCCAGCTGGACCGCGCCGATCTGGGTCCGGTCGCCGAACTTGAGGATGGTGGCGATGATGTTGACGGCGACGGCGGCGTAGAGCTCGTAGACGTTGTGCAGCCTCGGGTTGTCGATGTCACCGACCACGTACCCGAAGTTCAGCGTCGCGGCCAGCAGCACGAAGAAGCCGAAGACGACCTTTTCCCGATTCACGACCCTGACCATACTCGCCGGGGCCCGGCCGGGCGGGGTTCCGCGCACCGCCCGCACGGGTGGAGGGTCCGTCGGTGGTCCTGGCTAGCATCGCGGCCATGGAGCTGGGGAGGGCGGCGCGGATGGCGCGCGAGACGATGGACGAGCACGGGCTGGACGGGTGGACGTTCGCCTTCGACAGGGCACGCGTGCGGGCGGGCGCGTGCCACTTCCGCGACCGGCGGATCACGCTGAGCCGGGCGATCACGGCGGCCCAGGACGAGGCCGAGGTGCAGGAGACGGTGCTGCACGAGGTGGCCCATGCCCTCGTCGGTCCCCGGCACGGGCACGACGCCGTGTGGCGACGCACCGCCAGGTCGATCGGGGCGACGGGGGAGCGGTGCTACTCGGTGGACCAGCCCGTCGTGCCGGGCAGGTGGCAGGGCCGGTGCGCGGCCGGGCACGTCGTGCACCGGCACCGCCGCCCGGAGCGGCTGCTGCTGTGCGCCCGCTGCCGCGGGGTGCCCGACCGGGACCGGGCGCTGTGCTGGAGCCTGGACGGCCGGCCGGTCCCGCCGGAGCAGCTCGGCCCCCAGGTCGCCCAGGGCTGGCGGCAGCTGCAGGACCCGTCGGCCGCCGCCGGTTCCGACGGTCGGCCGCCCGGCACGCTGCGCCCCGGCGAGCTGGTGCGCATCACGGCCCCCGGCCGCTACCACGGCGTCGCCGCCCGGGTCCTCTCGCGCGGACGCACCTGCTACACGGTCCAGGCGCCGGGCGTGCGGCTGCGCGTGCGGTTCGAGGCGGTGCGGAGCGTGGAGCCGGCGTGAGACGGACGGAACGCCAGGCGGGGGGCGGGGGGAGGGCCAGCGACTGGAGGGAGGAGACGGACGACGGGACCGTGACCAAAGCGTGACCTGGCTCCCGCGACGTGAACCTGCCCACTGAGTAGGGTCGAGACATCTCGTGTCGGCCGATGCGCGCTCCGGTCCTGCGGTCGCGACGGTCGGCACCGTGAGGAAGGAGCCAAAGGTGGCGAGTTCACGTGCACGACGCGGCACGGTCACGGCCCTGGCCGTGACGGGTGCCCTGACCCTGACCGGGTGCCTGCAGAACCCCGAGGGCGACGCCGGTGGCACCGGCGGCTTCGGCGGCCAGGCCTCCCCGGACCCTGGCGACGGTGTGGTCACCGTGCTGGGCGCGTTCGGCGGCGGCGAGGAGGAGCTCTTCGTCGAGTCCCTCCAGGAGTTCGAGGAGGAGTCGGGCATCGACGTCCAGTACACCTCCGACCAGGACTTCACCACGACCGTCCTGCTGCGGGTCAACTCCGGCGACGCGCCGGACATCGGGCTGTTCCCCCAGCCCGGCGGCGTCATGCAGATGGCGGCCGACGGCAAGGTCGTGCCGATCGACCAGATGCTCGACTACGACGCCATCGAGGCGACGTTGGTGCCGGGCTTCCTCGACTCCGCGCGATATCAGGGACGGGTCTACGCCGCTCCGATGCGGATGGCCGTGAAGTCCATCGTCTGGTATCCCAAGCAGGCCTACGAGGAGGGCGGCTGGAGCACGGAGCCGGCCAGCCTCGAGGAGCTCGACGAGATCAGCGAGCAGATCAAGTCGGAGACCGATGCGGCACCGTGGTGCATCGGGTGGGAGTCGGCGCAGGCGACCGGCTGGGTCGGCACCGACTGGATCGAGGAGTACATGCTCCGCCTGCACGGTCCGGACGTCTACGACGACTGGATGTACGGCCGGATCCCCTTCGACGACCCGCGTGTCATCGAGGCGTTCGAAGCCTACAAGGAACTGTCCACGGAGGAGGGCAACGTCCTGGGCGGTGTCACCGGCATCGTCTCCACGCCGTTCGCGGACGCGATGACGCCCGCCTTCGCGGAGGAGCCCGACTGCTACCTCATGCGGCAGGGCAACTTCGCCACCGGATTCTTCCCCGAGGACGTCCAGGAGAACCTCGACGAGGAGGTCGGCATCTTCGTCTTCCCGCCGGCCGAGGACGGTTACGACGGCCAGCCCATCCTGGGCGGCGGCGACCTCGCCGCGGCGTTCAGCTTCGACGACGACACCGTGGCCCTCATGGAGTTCCTCACCTCCGACGAGTTCGGCGGTCCCTGGGCCGAGGGTGGTGGCTGGCTCTCGCCGCACACCTCCTTCGACACCAGCCTCTACCCGGACGAGACCACCCGGCAGATCGCGGAGATGGCCTACACCGCCGACGTGTTCCGCTACGACGCCTCCGACGTGATGCCCAAGGAGGTCGGCTCGGACGCCTTCTGGAAGGGCATGGTCGAGTTCCAGGACGGCACCAAGACGGCCGAGGAGGTCACCGCGGAGATGTGGCAGGCGTGGCCGGAGGACCAGAAGCAGGTCGCCGGCGGGTCCGAGGACGAGTGAGACCATGACCTCCTCCCACTCGACCCCGCCCGTCGGGCAGGACGTTCCCGGTGACGACCCCCGGGTCGACGACGTCTCGCCGCAGGCGTCGGTGCCCGACGACGCCGGCCTGCAGCCGGTCAAGCTGCTCATCGGCGTCGTCGGCATCGCGCTGACGTTGTGGTTGATGTTCAACCTGTTCCTCGCCTTCGCCTACTACCCGGGCTGGTTCTTCAACAGCAAGCTGCTCATGGGGGCCCTCGGCCTCGTGGTCGGCGTCGGCGGCGCGGCGATCCTGTTCTGGTTCATCAACGTCGCGGTCGAGGCACTGCCCCGACGGCTGGAGCACGGGCTCATCCCCTACGCCTTCCTGCTGCCGGGCTTCAGCCTCATCGCGCTGATGCTGCTCTACCCGACGATCCAGACGATCCACTACTCGTTCGCCAACCGGGACAGCACGGAGTACCGCGAACCACCGTGGGCCAACTACACCGAGCTGTTCAGCAGCAGCGCGTTCTGGTCGGCGATCCTCAACAACGTGCTGTGGATCGCGATCGTCCCGGCGATCACGGTGGCCCTCGGGGTCGTCGTGGCCGTCCTGGCCGACAAGCTGTCGGCCAGCAGCGAGAAGTGGGCCAAGAGCTTCATCTTCCTGCCGATGGCGATCAGCTTCGTGGCGGCCTCGGCGATCTGGCTGACGACCGTCTACGCCTACCAGGCGCCGGGGCGTCCGCAGACCGGTGTGCTCAACGCGATCGTCCAGCAGTTCGGCGGCCAGCCGCAGAACTGGCTGGCGATCGAGACGGGGCGGCTCAACAGCCTGCTGCTCATGGTCATCCTCATCTGGCTGCAGACCGGGTTCGCCATGGTGCTGCTGTCCTCGGCCATCAAGGGTGTCCCCGAGGACACCATCGAGGCCGCCCGGATCGACGGGGCCAGCGAGTGGCAGATCTTCTGGAAGGTGGTCATCCCGCAGATCCGCGCCACGATCATCACGGTGTTCATCACCGTCCTGATCCTGGTGATGAAGGTCTTCGACATCGTCTACGTGCTGACCAACGGCCGGAACAACACCGACGTCATCGCGAACATGTTCTTCAACGAGCTGTTCGCCCGCGGCCAGGCCGGTCGGGCCACGGCGATCGTGGTCATCCTCCTCATCGCCGTCATCCCGATCCTGATCTACCAGGTCAAGCAGTTCCGTGAGCAGGAGGCCACCCGATGAGCGCCGGACGACTCAAGGACGGACGTCAGCGCAGCGTCGTCTCGATGGTGACGATGTTCCTGCTGGCGGTGCTGTGGACCCTGCCGACGCTGGGTCTGCTCATCACCAGCTTCCGCACCCGCGACGCCGCCGCCACCTCCGGGTGGTGGGCGGCGCTGTGGGAGGGCGGCTGGACCACCGAGAACTACGCCCGGGTGTTCGAGCAGGCCGACCTGGGCAACGCCTTCCTCAACGGGATCGCGGTGGCGGTCCCGGCCACGATCATCCCGATCATGTTCGCGGCGTTCGCGGCCTACGCCTTCACGTTCATGGACTTCAAGGGCAAGGACGTGCTGTTCATCATCATCGTCGCGGTGATGGTGGTGCCGATCCAGGTGGCCTTCCAGCCGCTGCTGGACCTGCTCGGCCCGCGCGGCCTGGGCATCTCGGGCCAGTACCTCGCGGTCTGGCTGCTGCACACCGGGTTCGGGATGCCGCTGGCCATCTACGTCCTGCGCAACTACATGGCCTCGCTGCCCTACAGCGTGGTCGAGTCGGCGCGCATCGACGGGTGCTCCAACTTCCAGATCTTCTGGAAGCTGATCGCCCCGATGGCCATGCCGGCGATGGCGGCCTTCGCCACCCTGCAGTTCCTGTGGGTGTGGAACGACCTGCTCATCGCCAAGCTGTTCCTGTCCAACGACAACACCACGGTGATCGTCAAGCTCCAGCAGCTGCTGGGCACCCAGGGTCAGGGCGCCGAGCTGCTGACCGCGGGCGCATTCATCTCCATGGTGCTGCCGATGATCGTGTTCTTCACGCTCCAGAACTTCCTGGTCCGCGGCATGACCTCCGGGGCGGTCAAGGGCTGAGCCCCGCCCGCACCGGCCCCACGGCCGCCCGCAGCACCCGCTGCGGGCGGCCGTGTGGTGTCATGGCGGGGTGAGCCGTGACCTGCCGTGGCCGACCGACCTGCCGGCGTCAGCGCGCGAGCGTCTCGAACGCACGCTGGCCCCCCTGCCCGAGCACCGCCGCACCACCTTCGCCCTGCGGGTGTCCCGCTGGTGGGCCGACCTCGTCGACGGGCTCTCGCCCTACCCCGACCCGCCCGCCGTGGCCGCGCGGGTCCTGGAGCTGGCGGCGGCTGCATACCTGGAGCGGGAGGACGACCTGCACCTGCTGGACGAGCGGCGCTCCCTGGAGCCCGACTGGTTCCAGCGGCCCGGCGTTGTCGGCTACGCCGCCTACGCCGAGCGGTTCGCCCCCGAGGGGACGCTGGCCGGGGTCGCCCGGCACGCCGACCACCTTCGGCAGCTGGGCGTGACCTACCTGCACCTGATGCCGCTGCTGCAGCCGCGACCGGCGCCCAACGACGGCGGCTACGCGGTCGCCGACTACCGGCGCGTGCGGGAGGACCTGGGCACGATGGCGGACCTGCGCGCCCTGACCCGTGCGCTGCGCGAGCAGGGGATCAGCCTGTGCCTGGACCTGGTGCTCAACCACGTCGCCCGCGAGCACGAATGGGCGCAGGCCGCCCGGGCCGGCGACGAGCACTACCGCCGCTACTTCCACGTCTACCCCGACCGGACCGTCCCCGACGCCTACGAGGCGACGCTGCCGGAGGTCTTCCCCGACTTCGCCCCGGGCAGCTTCACCCTCGACGAGGAGCTCGACGGCTGGGTCTGGACCACCTTCAACAGCTACCAGTGGGACCTGGCCTGGGAGAACCCGGACGTCTTCTGCGAGATCGCCGACGTCATCCTCTTCCTGGCCAACCAGGGGGTCGAGGTGCTGCGCCTGGACGCCATCGCCTTCATCTGGAAGCGGATGGGGACGGCCTGCCAGAACGAGCCGGAGGTGCACCAGCTCACCCAGGCGCTGCGCGCGGTCAGCCGGATCACCGCGCCCTCGCTCGTCTTCCTCGCCGAGGCGATCGTGGGCCCCAACGAGCTGGTCCACTACCTCGGGCAGGGCCGGCACCACGGCAAGGTGTCCGACCTCGCCTACCATAACAGCCTCATGGTGCAGATCTGGTCGATGCTGGCCAGCCGCGACTCGCGCCTGGCCGAACGGGCCCTCAGCCGCTTCCCCCAGGTGCCGTCCACCTCGGCGTGGATCACCTACCTGCGCTGCCACGACGACATCGGGTGGGCCATCGACGACGACGACGCCCGCTCGGTCATGGTCGACGGCTGGGCGCACCGGAAGTTTTTGTCCGACTACTACTCCGGCGAGTTCGAGGGGTCGACCGCCGAGGGGCTGGTCTTCCAGCACAACCCGGCGACGGGCGACCGGCGGATCTCCGGCAGCGCCGCCAGCCTCGTCGGCCTGGGCGGCGCGCTGCGGCGGCTCGACGCCGCGGTCGACGAGGAGGGCTTCGAGGAGGCCGCCCAGGCCGTGGACGTGGCGGTCGCCCGCCTCCTGCTCGGGTATGCCGTCGTCTACGGCTGGGGCGGCATCCCGGTGATCTGGTCCGGGGACGAGATCGCCCAGCTCAACGACGAGCACTGGGACGAGGTGCCCGAGCACGACGGGGACAACCGCTGGGCCCACCGACCCCGGTTGGACTGGGACTGCGTGGAGGAGGCCCGGAGCGATCCCGGGTCCGCCGTCGGCCGTGTGTGGGCGGGGATGCAGCACCTGGCCCGGGTGCGGGCCTCGCTCCCGCACCTGCACGCCTCGTGGCCGGCCGAGACGGTGGCCGCGCCCGACCCGGGCGTCTTCGTCGTCCTGCGCCGGCATCCGGTGGGGCCGATGCTGCAGCTCTACAACGTCACCGAGCAGCCGCGGACCGTGCCGGCCTGGTGGGTGCGGGAGCAGGGCATCAACCTGGACGGGGCGGTGGACGCGCTCAACGGCTTCCCGCCCAACCTCACCGACGACGGGTCGGTCTACCTGTCGACCTACCAGCCGGTCTGGCTCGTACGCCGCTGACCCGGGCCCGGGGCCGGCGCTGGTGATCCGGGGCCGGGACGTCCGTGCCGGGGACGGCAGAACCCCGCGGTGGAGACAAGGGGTCCACCGCGGGGTTCTGGTCAGGGACGGGTCAGCGACCGAACAGCTTGCCGAAGAAGCCGGCGCCGGCGCCGACCTCCTGCTCGTGGCCGGCGCAGCGCTGGAAGCTCGGCACGCCCTTCATCACCTGGTCGACGTGGCGGCCGCAGCCGGCCCAGGTCGTCTTGCCGCACTGGCGGCACTTCACGGCACTGCACATGGGAGGGGTCCTTTCGACGGGGACGATCGGATCGATCTGTCGAGAAATATACCCCAGGGGGTATGGGAGGTGCAACGTTGCCGCCCACGGCCCGGCGGGCGCACCGGACCGGCCAGGGGGTCACCCCGGACCGGTCAGGGCGTCACCGGACCGGCCAGGGGTCACCCCTCGGCGATGACGACGAAGTTGGCCTCGGTGTGGCCGTCCGCCTGGTAGCCCAGCACCGGGTCGCAGGTGATGATGGCCAACCGTGGTCGGTCGGGGTGCGGTCCCCAGACCGTCAGCGAGCGGGCCAGTGCGTCCTTGTCCACGGCCGCGGTGCTGGTCACCGTGAACGAGCGGGCGGAACCGTCGCTGTAGCCGACCTCCACCGTGTCGCCGACGCCGACGGAGGGCAGCTGGGCGAACGCGTCCGGGGCGCCCTCCCAGGTCACGTGTCCGGCGACCACGGACGTGCCCACCTGGCCGGGGCTGACCCGGTTGCTGCCGGTGAACCAGATGACCTCGTTCCGCCCGGGGTTGATGGTCCCGTCGGCGGCCAGGCCCTGGGGGACGATCGCCCCGTCCACCGCCGCGCTGGAGATGCGGATCCAGGCCGGCGCACCGGCGGGGACCGCGGCCTCGGCGCCGGCGCCCGTTCCCGTGGACGAGCCGGCGGAGGGGGAGGACCCCGAGGCGGGCGGCCTGGTGCCGGAGTCCGTGGCGTCGGCCCTGGCCGAGGCGCTCCACCCCTGGAGCCCCGCCGTCGGCGCGGGGCCGTCGGCGGGAGCGGCGGCGGCCTGCCCGGCAGGGTCGTCCGCAGACGTCGAGGACGACGTCCTGTCCTCGGTCGTGGTGGTCGGCGGAGCGGCCGTCGTCACGGGCGGTGTGGGTGACGACGTGGTCGGTGGCCGTCCTCCTCCCAGGAGCGTGGCGAGCAGGAGGGCGCCCGCCACCAGCGCGACAAGCAGGCCTCCGACGACGAGGACCAGCGGGGGGACCACGCCAGCTGCGCGGTCCCCCCGCCGACGAACGGTCGGCATGCCCCCGCTCAGTGCTCCTGACCGCGGCGACGCAGGCCGAGGCCGGCCAGACCCAGTCCGGCCGCGGCGACGGCCGCCAGCGGCAGCGCCGGGTTGACGCCCTTCTCGGGGACGTCCGTCTGCACGATGGGACCGATCGGCTTCCCGGCGTCGTCGCCGTCACCAGGGGTGCCCGGCTGCTCGGGCTCGTCGGTGGGCTGTTCCGGCTCGTCCGTGGGCTGTTCCGGCTCGTCGGTGGGCTGCTCGGGCTCGTCGGTGGGCTCCTCGGGCAGCACGCCGTTGCAGCCGATGACGTGGGAGATGTCCTTGCCGGACTTGTGGTAGATCGCGTCACCGGCGGCGACGTCCCACCAGAGGGTGTTCTCGTCGTCCACGGACGCGTCGGTGGAACCGGCCTTGACCACGGCCAGCAGCCAGGGGTCGTTGACGGTGACGGCCTGGGTGTCGGGCTCGCCGTCGCCGTCGGTGTCGACCTGGCCCACGGTGCCCAGGGCGGACAGCTGGCCCGCCTCCACCTTCGTGCAGGTGACGTCGACGTAACCCTCGGCCTCGAGATAGGTCACCCAGTACCCGGTCTGGTTGGTGTTGTCGTGCGAATCGGCGTGGGCCATCGTGCCACCACCGGCAACGAGGAGGCCGGCGGCGATGGCGCCAGCCCCACGGCGGAATGTGGTGCTCATGTGTCTTCCCCTTGCGTCGTGCGCCTGTCGGCGCGTGTCTGGTTGTGGCACGCCCCGGATGCGCACGGCACGCCGGAGGCGTATGGACGTCGGTGGACCCCTGCACCTGACCGCGATCCTACCCACCCTCGACCGTCGCGTCGCCCCGGAACGACCGGCCTGTGGACCCCGCTGGCTAGGGTGTCGCCATGAAGCTCGCCGACCTCGTCGTGGCCCTCGACGCCCAGCTGGCCGACACTCCCGACCACCCCCGGGGCATCGAGGTGACCGGGGTCAGCCACCAGGCGGCCTGGATCCGCCCCGGCGACCTCTTCGTGGCGATCAGGGGCGCCCGTTTCGACGGGCACGGCTTCATGGACGAGGCCATCGAGCGGGGCGCGGTCGCCGTCGCGGGCGAGGGACTGCCCGAGGGGCTGCGCTGCAACCTGCCCTACCTGGCGGTCAGCGACGCCCGGGCCGCCCTGGCGGACGCGGCGACCGAGGTCATGGGCCGCCCGAGCGACCACCTCACCGTCGTGGGCGTCACCGGCACCGACGGCAAGACGACCACCTCCTGCCTGGCCCTGCACCTGCTGCGCGCGACCGGCTCCCGGACCGGCCTCCTGTCGACGATCGGCTACGAGCTGCCCGACGGGGTCCTGCGCCAGCCGCCCTCCCACTTCACCACCCCCGAGGCGCCGCAGGTCCAGCACATCCTGCGCGAGATGGTCCGGCACGGGGCGACCGCCGCCGTCGTGGAGTCCTCCAGCCACGCCCTGGCGCTGGACCGGGTGCGGGGCGTCTCCTACGACGTGGCCGTGTGGACCAACCTCACCGGCGAGCACCTGGACTTCCACGGCTCGATGGAGCAGTACTTCGCCGACAAGGCCAAGCTGGTCCGACGGGCCGCCCACAGCGTCCTCAACGTCGACGACGGGCCCTGGTTCGAGCGGCTGGTCCCCCTGGCGACGGAGGGCGGGCGCACGTGCACGACATACTCCGCGGAGGGCAACGAGGCCGACTGGCGCGCCACCGACGTCGAGGAGGGGCCCGCGGAGATCACCTTCACCGTCCACGGGCCCGAGGGGCAGATGCCGGCGCGGCTGCCGATGATCGGCCGCTTCAACGTCGCCAACGCCCTCGCCGCCATGGCCGGGGTGGCAGCGACGGGAGTCCCGCAACGGGCTGCGGTCGAGGCCCTGTCGGGCTTCGGCGGGGTGGCGGGGCGGATGGAGATGGTCGAGCGGCAGGACGGCGACCCCCGGGTGATCGTCGACTTCGCGCACACCCCGCCCAGCCTGGACAAGGCCCTCGAGACCGTCCGCGTGACCACCGAGGGACAGCTGTGGGTCGTCATCGGCTCCGCCGGCGGCCCCCGGGACCCGTCCAAGCGGGCGCCCCTGGGGGAGGTCGCCACCCTGCGCGCGGACCGCGTCGTCCTCACCGAGGAGGACCACCGGGACACGCCCCTGGAGGACATCCTGGCCGAGATGGAACGCGGTGCCCGCGAGGCCGGCCGCGACAACTACGTCTCCATCGGGGACCGGCGCGAGGCGATCCGGTACGCCGTGCGCGAGGCGGCCCCGCAGGACACCGTGCTGCTCGCCGGCAAGGGGCCGGAGGAGACGCTCGAGCGGGACACGGGGACGATCCCCTGGGAGGAGATCGAGGAGGCCCGCGAGGCGCTGCGGCTGCGCCGGGGCGACTGAGCTCGGCCCTCGGACGGCCCGGCCGACGCTCAGCCGTCGAAGGCGGCCAGCACCTCCTGACGCGGCACGTCGGCGACCGAGCCGTGGGTCCAGCGGGGCGTGCGGTCCTTGTCGACGAGCTGGGCGCGCACGCCCTCGGCGAAGTCCGGATGGGTGGCGAAGGTCGCCCCCAGCCGCAGGTCCTGGGCGAGCACCTCCTCCAGCGTCATCGTGGCCGCGCGACGCAAGGCTTCCAGGGTGACCGCGACCGAGAACGGCGAGCGGGTGGCGACCGTGCGGCCCGCCTCCTGGGCGGCCGGGTCCGGGTCCTCGGACAGTCGCTGCAGGATCACTGCGGCGTCGTCGCCGGCGTAGCACCGGTCGATCCAGGAACGGTGGGCCGCCAGCCAGGGCGGGCCGTCCCCCGGGCGTCCGGCCGCCTCCGCCACCTCGGCGGCGCCGGCGTCGGGCCGGTCGCGCAGGAGCTCCAGCACCCGGTCCTGGGCGTCCGCGGGGACGACGACGTCGGCCAAACCCAGGAGCACGGCGTCGGCACCGCCGACGGGCTCGCCGGTCAGGGCCACGTGCGTGCCGGTCTCGCCGGGGGCCTGGGCCAGCGGGTGCAGTCCGCCCACGTCCGGGAAGAAGCCGATGATCACCTCCGGCATCGCCAGCCGGGTCCGCTCGGTCACCAGGCGCAGCGACCCGTGCGCCGAGACGCCCACGCCGCCGCCCATGACGATGCCGTCCATCCAGGCGACGTACGGCTTGGGGTAGGAGGCGACCAGGGCGTTCACCGCGTACTCCGCCCGCCAGTAGTCGACCGCCTCCTCGGGCCGTCCGCCCAGGACCGACTCGCGCAGGGCACGCACGTCGCCCCCGGCGCACAGCCCGCGCTCCCCGGCCCCGTCGAGCACGACCGCGGCGACCCGGTCGTCGGCGGCCCACGCTGCGAGCTGCTGGTGGAGGGAGTCGATCGAGGGTCGGTCCAGGGCGTTGATCGCGCGGGGCCGGTTGAGGCGCACCCGCCCGAGCGGCCCGTCCACCGCATACAGCACCTCCGGCCCGTGGCCGGGTGCGGGCTCCCAGGACAGGTCGTCGTCGCCGTGGCTCATGCCGGCCCACTGTAGCCACGCACGTAGACTCCCCCGCATGGGCAAGGCATCACGCAGGAAGCGGCAGACCGACGGCGCACCGAAGGCGAAGCGGGCACCGTTCGTCGCGCGCCCCTTCGAGGGGCTGGCCGACGAGGCGGACTGGGTCGCGATGCGGGAGATCCTGCCCGCGGCCACCGCGCGGATCAATGTCGTCGTGCCGGAGGGCCTCGAGGTCGACGGCACCCCCGTGCCGGCCGGCGAGCGCGAGGTCACCCTGGTGACCGTGCTGCCGGGGGCGATGCCCGCCGTGCACCGCGACAACGGCGAGGTCCTCGTGGCGATGCAGTCCCGCACCTCCAGCGGCGACGCCTCCCGCGACGTGGCGCAGTCCCTGCTGACGGCCCTGGTCGCCGAGCCCGGCACCTCGGTCACCTCCGTGCGGCCGGCCACCGCCGACACCCCCCGGATGCAGGACCTCGTGGCCGAGGGTCAGCGCCTGGAGGTGGAGGTGCAGGAGGACTTCGGCTTCTGGCTGGGCGAGGACGCCACCGAGGAGCAGCGGGCCGCGCTGGAGCAGATGAACGAGAACGCCGTGCCGATGGAGCGGGTCGAGGGGGCGCCGTCGGCGTACTGGTGCCTGATGACCGGCCGTGCCTACATCCGGTGGATCCTCGGCGAGGACGAGGACACCGCCACCCGGGCCGTGGCGCGGCTGCAGGCGGCCGGCGGGCACACGCTGGGGGAGGACACCAAGCTGCTCGGCGCGTTCCGTGCCAACGGCCTGCTCGTGCCGGTCATCGAGGTGGACCCTCAGGCCGAGCCGTCCTCGCACGCCGGGGCGCTGGCCGAGCTGCAGGCCCGCTACGAGCAGGCGGCCGCCTCCGACGAGCCGCTGACGCTGCCGGAGCGCAAGGCCCGCGACGGCCTCGTCTCCCGGCAGGTCACGCTCCGCTGAGACGGGGTATGCCGTGGGGCCGGGGACGGTGGTGACGGCGCCCGGGGTGGTCGCCGTCGTGCCCGCCAAGGACGAGGAGGAGCGGGTCGGCGCCACCGTCGAGGCCCTCCACCGGGTGCCCGGGGTCCGCCACGTGGTCGTCGTCGACGACGGCTCCACCGACCAGACCGCGGCCGTGGCCGAGTGGGCCGGCGCCGCGGAGGTGGTCCGGCACGAGCGAAACCGGGGCAAGGCCGCCGCCATGACGACCGGGGCGGCCGCCGCCGCGACCCTGCTGCCCGGGGCCTCCGTCCTCTTCGCCGACGCCGACCTGGCGGAGTCGGCCGCCCGGCTCGGCCCGGTCGTCGAGGGGGTGCTCGACGGCACGGCCGACATGACGATCGCCGTCCTGCCGCCGCAGGACCGGCCCGGGGGCGGCTTCGGGATCGTGGTGCGCACCGCGCGCGAGGGGATCCGGCGGCTCACCGGCTGGGCGCCGACCCAGCCCCTCTCGGGCCAGCGCTGCCTCACCCGCGAGGTGCTCGACGCCGCGATGCCGCTGGCCTCCGGCTGGGGCGTGGAGGTGGGGCTGTCGGTGGACGTGCTCCGCGCCGGCGGCCGGGTCATGGAGGTGCCCTGCGAGCTGCAGCACCGCGTGACCGGACGGGACTGGGCCTCCCAGGTGCACCGGGCCCGCCAGCTGGCCGACGTGACGAGGGCGCTGGCCGAACGGACCGGCCCGGCCGAGCAGGCGCGTGAGCAGGTGCACCGCGCGAAGGAGTCCGGGGTCCGCCGGCTCCACGAGGTGCGGGCGGCCGGGCAGGAGCGGGCGAAGGCGGCGCGCGGGTCGGCCCGGTCGACGGTGGCCGCCGGCACGTCCACCCTCCGCGAACGGGTGGGCGGTGCGGGCCGGGCCCTCACCCGGCCCCTCCGCCGGGACGGCACCTGGCACGAGCTGTAGGCGTGCCGCCGCTGCGGGGCACCGGCCCCTGGCCCTTCCTGGTGGCCGCCGTCCTCCTCGAGGTGGCCGCCACCCTCTCGCTCAAGGGTGCCCTCGAGCGGCCGGCGTTCCTCGTCCTCGTGGTCCTGGGCTACGTGGGCGCCTTCGGTGCGCTCACCCTGGTGCTGCGCGCAGGGATGGGGTTGGGCGTGGCCTACGGGATCTGGGGCGCGGCCGGGGTCGCGCTGACCGCGGTCGCCTCGGCCGTGGTCTTCGACGAGACCATCACCCCCGTCATGGCCGCCGGACTGGTGCTGGTCGTCGCCGGCGTGCTGTGCATCGAGCTGGGGGCCCAGGCCGCCCGTCGGGCGCGGCCGGGGGCGGACGGGCTGACAGGGGAGGGGTCCTGATGGCCTGGGTCTTCCTCGTCGGTGCCATCCTCCTCGAGGTGGCCGGCACGCTGTCGCTGCGGATGGCGGCGTCCGGGCCGCGGAGATGGTTCGTGGCCGTGGGACTGGGCTACGTCGGGGCGTTCACCCTGCTGGCGCTGGCGCTCGCCGGGGGCATCGGCCTGGGGGTGGCCTACGGCATCTGGGCGGCCGTCGGCGTGGCGCTGACCGCCGTGCTGAGCCGGGTGCTGTTCGGCGAGCCCCTCACCTGGCTCATGGGTCTGGGCATCGTGCTCGTCGCCGGGGGCGTGCTGCTCATCGAGACGGGTGCGGCCGGCTGAGTCGCCCGGGGCCCGGGAGGACGGGCCGGCCCGCGACGGAGAGCGCGGCGGCGAGCAGCACGGTCAGCGCCAGCGCCAGCACCGCGATGCCTGAGTCGTTGAGCACCCAGCCCAGGGCGGCGGCGACCACACCCGCGGCCAGGGCGGCACGCAGGCCCGTGTGCTTCCAGACCGGTGCCGCCCAGCCGGGCCGGCGCACCAGGGCCACCGCCAGCAGCACCAGGGCGAGCACGGCCAGCCAGGACAGCGGGTAGGCCAGCAGGATGCCCAGGCTCTGCTCCAGCTTGCGGCCGACGACCTCCAGTGCGGTCCCGTCGAGGATCCGCTGGACGAAGTCGCCCAGGTGGGTGCGTCGTCCCGGGCCCCGCGTCCAGTCCAGGAGCATCACGGCGGCCGCCACGAGGACGCCGGCCAGGCCGAGCAGCAGCAGGGCCCGGGCGGACCAGCGGACCTCCAGCGCGGCCAACGTCATCAGCCCGGTCGCCACGACCAGCGCGGGGACGCCACCGAAGTCCGCGCCGCCCTGCGGAGCCGCGTTGAGCACGACGGCGGCGGCGCCGAGCGTCAGCACCACGGCCGCGGCGGTCCGTCCCGACCGCGAGGGCCGTTCAGGTGGCGCGGGCCGGGCAGGTCGCGAGCCGGCCCGGAGGTCGGTCCCCGGCCCCACGACGGCCGCCGAGAGCACCAGGTAGGCACCGAGCACGATCCCGAACCCCACGTTGCCCTGCCCGTAGAACCGCCCGGCGGTCACCGGCTGCAGCCCCAGCACGGAGACGAGTCCCAGCCGGGCCGACCACAGCACGTCGACCCCGACCACCGCGAGGGTGACCGCGGCCAGCACGGCGGCGGGACCCAGCGGGTGGCGCCGCCACGGCCCGACCCACGCCAGGAAGGTCAGCAGGCCGACGGTCGCCAGCACCACGACGCTCAGCGCGAGGACGGGGCGGGCGGCCGACCACCATGGCACCAGCCCGGCGAGGAAGGTGGCCACCGGGAGTGAGAGCACCGCCGTCGCCACCACGGACAGTCCCCAGGTCCCCGACGTCGACCCCGGCCGGACGCGGCGCACGACCACGGCCGCGAGGAGCAGCACGAGCAGGACGGCGGCCGCCCCACCCAGGACCCAGGGGGCGCCGGTCTTGGCCAGGGTGATCCCGGCCGCCAGGTCCCGGGCCTGCTCGACGTTCGTGGTCCGAACCTTCCCGTCCGGGTCGCTCCGGGCCCCCTCGCCCCCGTCCGGGTCGTCCTCGACCACGACGACCGGCTGCCCCGCCACGGCGTCGGGGAAGGGCCCCTCGACGCCGGCGAGGTGAAGCACGGTCGCGGTCAGGTCGGTGAGCTGGACCAGGCTGCGCTGCTGCGTCGACCCCGACGTCAGGGCCCCGCCGGAGGTCGACCCCGCCGGGGCCACGACGAGGACCGTCGCCGCGGGCTCGTCCTGCAGGTGGCCCATCCCGGCCAGCACGACCGTCGCATCGCCCGGGAGGCCGTCCACGAGGTCGCCGACCGCGCCGGGGTCCGCAGGGTCGGTCGAGACGAGGTGGACGTCGCAGCCCGGGACCAGCTCGGGGGAGGACGGCCCAGCGGAGCCGCGGCCCCCTCCGTCGGTCCGGGGCCGGTATGCCTCCACCCGCCCGTCCGCGTCCGCCGCCCCGAGGGCGGAGAGAGGGTCGTAGGCCGCCACGCACCCCGTCGGGGAAAGTAGCTCGGCGAGCGTGCCCAGCTCGGTGCCCAGGGATCGTCGGTCGGCCAGCGCGGTCCACCGGCCCCAGGCGTCGGCGTCGACGACGGCCCCCCGGCCGCGCGGCTCGACGAGCTCCTCGGGCAGGACCTGGCCCGTGCCGTCGCCGCCCGCCCCGGCGGCGGGACCGGCGTCGACGCAACCGGCCACGTCCGTGGCGGCACGCTGGCCCGCACCGAGGGTCAGCCAGGCGTCCGCGGCGCAGGTGGTCTCGTGCGTCCCGCGGAGCACGAGCGCGGCGGTCCCGCCCCGGGCGGCCAGCCCGGCGATGACCGTGGCGGAGGGGTCGTCGACCCCGTCGTCGGTGCCGGTGTCGACCTGGTCCCAGGTCAGCTCGGGCACCCCGACGACGACCACCGGTCCTGCCCCAGAGGCCGGCTCGACCGGCGGGGCCTGGGCCCGGGGGGCCACCCCGACGGCTGCCAGCACGGCGGCGACCAGCCAGCTGAGCAGGACGACGAGCGTCAGGACCGTCGCCCCCCGTTGCCCGTTCCGTCCCACGCTCCCACCTCCTCGCTCGTCGACCGCATCGTCCCACGGCGGTCGCCGGCCGGATCGTCACGAGCGGTGGCCCGACCAGGCGGTCCCGTGGCAGTCGGTGCAGCCCGCTGCTGCGCATCGTGTGCCGCAGCTAGTCTGCTGCGTCCTGCGTGCTGCACCGGCGGGGCCAGGACGCGCGACACGCCGCAGGGCCGACGGCACAGTGCGCGACACGCCGGGGGGAGGGGAGGTGGGGCCGAGACGCGCGGCACGCCGGGGGGAGGTGGGGGCGACGGCATACCCTCGGTGCGTGGACCGACCCGACCCCGAGACGCTGGCGTGGATCGCCGCCGCCGTGGCGCTGCTGGCCCTGCTGCTCGCGGCGGTGGCCTGGCGCCGGCTGCGGGTGCTGGACCGGCAGGTCCGACGTCTGGTGGCCGCCGGGGCGCCGACGACCCCGGAGGCCGACCGGCTGACGGCCGTGGAGGAGGAGACCGTCCGGCTGCGGGCGGAGCTGTCGCAGGCCCTGCGGCACGTGGCCGTGGTGCGCTACGACGCGTTCGGCGACATGGGCGGACGGCTCTCCTTCAGCGCCGCGCTGCTGGACGACGCCGGCGACGGGATGGTCGTCAGCTCGATCCACGCCCGGGGGGAGAGCCGGACCTACGCCAAGGGCATCGTCGACGGGGGGTCGGACGTCGTGCTCACGCCCGAGGAGCGGCAGGCCCTCGACGCGGCCCGGACCGGCGAGGCCGGCTGAGCCTCAGGCGCCACGAGGCCGGACCTCAGGCACCAGACGGGCCGGAGCCGCTGAGCGCACCGATCTCCTCTCGCGCGCGCGAACGGCGGCCCGCGGGCAGCCGGACGACGAGGCTGCCGGGCTGGGTCTGCACGCGCATGGCGATCGCCTCGCCGAGGGTGTCGCCGTCGACCTCGATCTCGACGGGCTTGTCGGAGACGACGCGCACGTCCTGGGCCTGCAGGTGGTCCACGCGGCTGTGCCCGATCTTCTGCCGGGTGACCAGCTGGGCGAAGGTGGCGCCCCAGCCGACGATCCCCTCGGGCGAGAGCAGCACGGCGTCGACGCTGCCGTCGTCGGCCACGGCGTCGGGCAGCAGGTCCATGCCGCCCTGCAGCTTGCCGACGTTGCCGACCATGACGCTGCGCACCTTGCGGCGCAGCGGCGGGCCGCCGTCCAGCTTGACGGCCACCGTGAACTGGGGACCCTTGAGGTGCTGCAGCCCGGCCACCAGGTAGGCCAGCCAGCCCACCCGGGCCTTGAGCCTCTCCGGGGCGGCGGCCATGACCTCGGCGTCGAAGCCCAACCCCGCCATGACGAGGAAGACGTGCTCCTCCCGGACCTCCTCGCTGGACCGGTCGTCGACCGCGTCGGAGAAGTCGAGGGTCCTCGCCGGGTCGGTGTCGTCGGCCACCCGCGCCGCGATCTGGGCGCTCGTGGGGCGGATCAGCTCCAGCAGGCAGGTATCGATGCGCGCGTCCTGCCCGGTCAGCGCGATCCGCAGGCACTTCTCCAGCGAGTCGACCGGCAGCTCGAGGTTGCGGGCGAGCAGGTTGCCGGTGCCGGCGGGCAGCAGGCCCATCGGGACGTCGGTCCCGGCCAGCTCGGCGCCGACGGTGCGCACCGTCCCGTCGCCGCCCAGCGGGCAGACCAGGTCGACGCCCTCCTCGACCGCCTGACGGGTCTGGCCAGTGCCGGTGTCCTCGGGGGTGGTCTCCAGCCAGAGCGGGTCGGCCCAGCCCTCCTCGCGGCAGATCCGCGTCACCCGGTCGCGGACCTTGCGCACGTCGTCGAACTTGGTCGGGTTGACCACGACGGCCGCACGCCGCTCTCCCCCCTGCTGCACGCTCACGGTGCCCCCTTCTCCTCGACGGCCGTGCCGGCCCCTCGCCTGCCCTCCGGTGCCGGCCGGACCGCCCGGGCCTCGGTCGCGGCCAGCCACACCACGAGGGCGGTGAGGGCGGCGACGAGGAGGACGGCGACGGCGAGCACGACCCAGCTCGGTTCGCTCTGCATACCCCCACGGTATCGGCCCCCGGGGAGGTCTCCGACCCTGGCTAGGCTGGGGCTCATGATCGACATCCGCGACCTGCGCGCCGACCCCGACCGGGCGCGCGCCTCCCAGACGGCCCGGGGCGAGGACCCCGGTGCCGTCGACGCCGCCCTCGCCGCCGACGAGCGGCACCGTTCCGCCCTGGCGGCGTTCGAGTCCGCGCGGGCCGAGCAGAAGAGCTTCGGCAAGCAGGTGGCGCAGGCCAAGGGGGAGGAGAAGCAGGCGCTGGTCGCCCAGGCCCAGGAGCTGTCCGCCCGGGTCAAGCAGCTCCAGGCGGAGGCCGACGAGGCCGCCACCGAGCGGTCCACCCAGATGCGGCGCATCGGCAACCTCATCATCGACGGCGTGCCCGCCGGCGGGGAGGACGACTTCGTCGTGCTGGAGGAGGTCGGCACGCCGCGCGACTTCGGCGCCGAGGGCTTCGAGCCCAAGGACCACCTCGAGCTCGGCGAGGCGCTGCGTGCCATCGACACCGCCCGGGGGGCCAAGGTCTCCGGCGCCCGGTTCTACTTCCTCCTCGGGATCGGCGCCCGGCTCGAGCACGCGCTCATGGGTCTGGCCCAGCAGATCACCCAGGAGGAGGGCTTCGTCCCGGTCGTGCCGCCCACCCTCGTGCGCCCGGCGACGATGGAGGGCGCCGGCTTCCTCGACGCGCACGCCGACGAGGTCTACCGGCTCGAGGCCGACGACCTCTACCTCACCGGCACCTCCGAGGTCGCGCTCGCCGGCCTGCACGCCGACGAGATCGTCGACCTCTCCGACGGGCCGCTGCGCTACGCCGCGACGTCCACCTGCTACCGCCGGGAGGCCGGGTCCTACGGCAAGGACACCCGCGGCATCTTCCGGGTCCACCAGTTCACCAAGACCGAGATGTTCGTCCACTGCCGCCCCGAGGAGGCCGAGGCCGAGCACGCCAACCTGCTGCGGATCGAGCGGCGCATCCTCGACGCGCTCGAGCTGCCCTACCGGGTCATCGACGTCGCCGCCGGCGACCTGGGGGCGCCCGCCGCGCGCAAGTACGACTGCGAGGCGTGGATCCCCACCCAGGGCCGCTACCGCGAGCTGACCTCGACGTCCAACTGCACCACCTTCCAGGCCCGTCGCCTCGGGATCCGCGAGCGCGACCCCGAGGGCGGCTCGACCCGGATCGTGGCCACGCTCAACGGCACCGCACTGACGAGCACCCGCCCGATCATCGCCCTGCTGGAGAACCACCAGCAGCCCGACGGGACCGTGCACGTCCCGGCGGCGCTGCGCCCCTTCCTCGGGGGTATGGAGACGCTCACCGCGGCGGGGGGCTGACCTCTGGCAGGGCCTCCCACTCGGCCCAGGTCAGCTCGCGGCCGGGGTAGCGCACCCGGCCGAAGGGCCACCGTGCGGCCAGCCACGCCGGGACCGCCTCGGCCAGCGCGGCCTCGGCGGGCGTGGCGACCAGGTCGTCGACGACCCACCAGGAGACGTCCGCGTCGGCACCGACCTTCTCGGGCGGGTCGACGTAGACGCAACCCAGCAGCGCCGACTCCGCCTCGTCGGCGAAGAGGGCGTAGTTGAACGACCGGTGCTCGGCGATCTCGCGCTGGTGCCAGGCCAGCTCGTCGCGGTCCTGCTCGAGCGTCAGGTCCGCCGGGGGCCAGCCCCAGACCTGCCCGAACGTCTCCCACAGCCGCTCGCGCGAGCCCATCACCGCGGGATGGTCGATCTCGACGTCGTCGGCACGGATGGGCCGGAGGTGGTGACCGGTCGGCAGGTCCAGCCGCTCGGGGTGCCGCCAGTCGTCCGGGAGCCAGCTCATGGGTCCAGCCTGCCAGCGGTCCCGTCGCTCGGCCAGGGTTTTCGCGGTCCTGGTCCCACCGTCTCCGGCCCGCGACGGAGGACCGGTCCGGGGGGCTCCGTCGTGCGGCCGAGGCCGGCGGTGCCGCGGGCGGCATACCCTGACGGGATGATGCGGGTGGACCGGTGGTTCGGGGCGGACGAGGAGTGGGAACGGCCGGCCCCCGACCGGCGGGCCGTGCGCAACGACGTGTGGCTGGCCGTCCTGGCGTTCGTGGTCAGCGCCCTGGGCGCGGAGCTGATGCGCAGCCTCGGGGCCTTCGAGAACGAGCGGCTCGGGGTGGGCTGGCAGTACGTCGGCATGGCCAGCGCCGCCGCCCTCGTGGCGGTCCGGCGCAGCCACCCCGTCCTGGTCACCGCGCTGGCCGGGGTGCACATGCTCGCCCTCGGGCTGCTCGTGCCGATGACCATGAGCACCCTGCCGATGCAGACGCTGTACTTCTTCCTCATCTTCTCCGGCGTCGCCTGGGCCCGGGACCGTCGGGCACTGCTCGCCGCCGTCGCGCTCACGCTCACCCTCATGGCGGCCTGGCTGGCGTGGACCTTCGCGCTGGGTCGCGGGCTGGAGCAGATGGTGAGCTCGTTCGGGCCGGAGGCCGAGGAGGGGGCCGGGCTGTTCTCGCCGGTCGTGGGCATGGTCGGCTACACGCTGCTCGTCAACGTCATCTTCTTCGGCGGGGCGATCGTGCTCGGCCAGGTCGCCTGGGACGGCGCCCGCCGGACCGCCCAGGTGCTCGACCAGGCCCGCACGATCGCGGCCCAGGCGCGCCGGCTGCGGGACCAGGCGGTCGTGGACGAGCGCCTGCGGATCGCCCGCGAGCTGCACGACGTCGTGGCCCACCACGTCTCGCTCATGGGGGTGCAGGCGGCCGCCGCCCGGCGGGTGATGGGCAAGGACCCGGACGCCGCGACGGCGGCCCTGACGTCGGTCGAGCAGTCCTCCCGCGACGCCGTGACCCAGATGCGTGGGCTGCTGGGCACCCTGCGTGGCCATGGCGAGGGGGAGGACCTCGGGCAGCAGGTCCGCGAGGGTGAGGGGGCCGGTGAGCGGGACCCCCAGCCCTCCCTGGCCGACCTGCCCCGGCTCGCCGCGCGGGCCACCACCTCGACCTGCGAGGTCGTCGTCGACGTGGTCGAGGACCCCGACGGGGCGGCCGCGCGGGTCGCACCACCGCTGCAGCTGACCGCCTACCGGGTGGTGCAGGAGGCGCTGGCCAACGTGCACCGGCACTCCACGGCGCGCTCGGCCCGGGCCGTGGTGCGGGTCGACGAGGCCGCCGGCTGCCTGGAGATCGAGGTCGTCGACGACGGGACGGCGCGGGCGGGCACCGCGGGCACCGGTCTGGGTCTGCTGGGCATGGAGGAACGTGCCTCCCACCTCGGTGGCCGGGTGGAGGCGGGGCCCCGTCGGGGCCGGGCGGGCTGGCGGGTGTTCGTGCGGGTCCCGCTGTCGGGGACCCCCGGGCCGGGCGGGCCGGGCTGCGCCGTCGGTGCTCCGGGCGCATGGGCCGACGACGTGCCGGTCGAGCTGTCGCGGGCCGGGGCCGACCGGTGACCGTGCGCGTGCTGCTGGTCGACGACCAGCCCCTGCTCCTGCAGGGCTTCTCGATGATCCTCTCGGTCGAGGACGACCTGCAGGTGGTGGGGCAGGCGACCGACGGCGAGCTCGCCGTGGCCGCCGTCGCCGAGCTCGCCCCGGACGTGGTCCTCATGGACGTCCAGATGCCCCGGCTCGACGGCATCGAGGCCACGCGCCGCATCGTCGCCGACCACCCCGCCGTGCGCGTGGTCATCCTCACCACCTTCGACCGGGACGACTACCTCTTCGACGCGCTCGCGGCCGGGGCGAGCGGCTTCCTGCTCAAGAACGCCGACCCGGACGACCTCGTCGACGCCGTCCGCGCGGCCGCTCACGGGCACGCCCTGCTGGCCCCGGAGGTGACCCGGCGGGTCATCGAGCGCAGCACCGGGCAGGACGCCGGCCCCGCGCCTGCGGCGGGGTCCCCCGGAGCGGCGGGCGAGGGCATACCCCTGCCGTCGTTGACCCAGCGGGAGCGGGAGGTGCTCGTCCTCGTGGCCCGGGGCCTGTCCAACGCCGAGATCGCCCGCGAGGCCTACGTCAGCGAGGCCACCGTCAAGACGCACGTGTCCAACGTGCTCGCCAAGCTCGGGGTGCGCGACCGGGTGCAGGCGGTCGTGGCCGCCTACGAGGGCGGGCTGGTCGCACCGGGCGGCTGAGCCGGCCTCCCGCCCCGGGAGGGCGGACGTCGTCCTGCGACGCGGGACGGAGACCGATCTCGCCCGCACGGCCGATGTGGCCGGCGCCGGTGCCCGACTAGCGTCGAGCACGACAGGACACACACCACCCGCCGGGCCCCTGGCCCGGCGGCGGGAGCAGGAAGGCGGACGGGTGCTCGAGCTGAGGGGACTGACGCGGCGGTACGGCGACGTGCTGGCCGTCGACGAGGTGAGCTTCACCGTGCCACGGGGGGCGATGGTCGGCTTCGTGGGCGGCAACGGCGCCGGCAAGACGACGACGATGCGGATGGTCATGGGGGTGCTGGCCCCGAGCGCCGGGGAGGTGCTCTGGCAGGGACGACCCGTCACGGCGGGCGACCGGGCCCGGTTCGGCTACATGCCCGAGGAGCGCGGGCTCTACCCCAAGCAGCCGGTGCTGCCCCAGCTGACCTACCTGGGCCAGCTGCACGGGATGAGCGCCCCCGCCGCCCGGGAGCGCTCGCGCGACCTGCTGGAGCGGTTCGGCCTCGGGGAGCGGGTCAAGGACAAGCTGGAGACCCTTTCGCTGGGCAACCAGCAGCGGGCCCAGATCATCGCCTCGGTGCTGGGCGACCCGACCCTGCTCGTCCTCGACGAGCCGTTCTCCGGCCTGGACCCCTCCGCCGTGGACCAGATGAGCGAGCTGCTGCGAGAGCACACCGCGCGGGGCGTGCCGGTGCTCTTCAGCTCCCACCAGCTCGAGCTGGTCGACCGGCTCTGCGACTCCATCGTCGTGCTGCACCAGGGACGGGTGGTGGCCCACGGCTCCGCGGAGCAGCTGCGGGCCGGGGCGCCGCTGCGCTACCGGCTGACCATGGCCGGCGACACCGGGTGGGTGCGCGGCGTGCCCGGGGTCGAGGTCCTCGACGTGGACGGGCCGACGGCCGTCGTCGCCCCGGCCGACGAGCAGGTCGCCGAGCGGCTGCTCGTCGACGCCGTCGCCCGCGGGGGCGTGCGGGAGTTCGCCCGCGTCGTGCCGACCCTGTCCGAGATCTACCGGGAGGTGGCCTCCGTATGAGCACCACGCAGACGACCAGCAGCACCCGGGTCGAGGACCGGGACGGCGCCGCCGGGACCCAGCCGTCCGGCGACTCCCCGACGACGGACCGCGGGCGGGTGGGGCGCCGGGCGCCGTGGACCCTCGTGGCCGCCCGCGAGGTGCAGGTGCGCCTCACCGACCGGACCTTCCTGCTCTCGACGGTCTTCACCGTCGTCCTCATCCTCGGCGCGATGGTCGTGCCGGCCCTCATCGGCGGCGGTGGCGGCGTGGACTACAGGGTGGCCACCACCGGCCCCGACGCCACGTCCGTCGTGGAGCGCGTCGACCCCGCGGCCATGGGCGCGCTGTCCTTCGACGGCGAGGAGCCGACCGTTTCCGTCGAGGAGGTCGCGGACCGGGCCGCAGCGGAGGAGTCGGTCCTCGAGGGCGACGCGGACCTGGCCCTCGTCGGCGGCCCGGGCGAGTGGGAGGTGCTGGCCGACGGGTCCCCCCCGACGACGCTGCTGGGCGCGGTGTCCGACGTCGTGCGCACCGACGCCCTCGCCGCCAACGCGGAGGCGGCCGGGACCAGCGTGACCGAGCTGACCGCCGGCACCGAGGTCCGGCTGACCGACCTGGCCGAGGTCACCGAGGACGAGGGCATGCCGGAGCAGGTGAGCTTCCTGCTCGGCTTCGGGTTCGCCTTCCTCTTCTACATGGCCGCGATCATGTTCGGCATGCAGATCGCCAGCTCGGTGGTCGAGGAGAAGCAGTCCCGGATCGTGGAGATCCTGGCCGCGGCCATCCCGGTGCGCCAGCTGCTCATGGGCAAGGTCGCGGGCAACACGCTGCTGGCCTTCGGGCAGATGGCGCTGCTGGTCGCCACGGCCCTCGTGGGGCTGACCTTCACCGACCTCGACGTGGCCCTGCCGGGGCTGGCGGAGGCGGTCGGCTGGTACCTGCCCTTCTTCCTCCTCGGCTTCGTGGCGCTGGCCTGCATCTGGGCCGCGGCGGGGGCCCTGGCCTCCCGGACCGAGGACCTGCAGTCCACGACGATGCCGCTGACGATGGTGCTCGTCGTCGCCTTCATCGCGGCCCTCAACCTCCAGGGGGTATGGCGTGAGGTCGCCTCGTTCGTGCCGCTGCTGTCGACGCTGCTCATGCCGCTGCGGATCCTCGAGGGCGACGTGTCCTGGTGGGAGCCGGTGCTGGCCCTGGTGCTCGTGGCCCTGTTCTGCCTGGTGACCATCCTCGTCGGGACCCGGCTCTACCAGCGGGCCCTGCTGCACACCTCGGGCAGCCTGAGCTGGCGCAAGGGCATGCGCCTCTCGGAGTGAGCCGGGGGCCGGAGGGCGGCTAGGGTGCGAGGGTGAGCAGCCCCGAGCACGCCGGCAGCGCGACCGAGCCCAGGCACCCCGTCCGTGACCAGCGGCTGCTCGTCGGCCTGGACGTCGACGGCACCCTCGTGCACCACGACGGCACCCTGTCCCCCCGCGTGGTCGACGTCGTCCGCCGGCTCGACGAGCTGCCCCACGTCGAGGTCGTCATCGCCACCGGCCGCGCCGTCGAGGCCACGCTCCCGGTCATGGAGCAGCTGGGTCTGCTCACCCCGGGCCGGCAGACGGTCTGCTCCAACGGCGCGGTCACCGTCGAGGTGGACCCCGGGACCGAGCGCGGGTTCCGGGTGGTGGACGTGGTCACCTTCGACCCGGCCCCGGCCATCTCGCTCGTGCGCAGGGAGCTGCCGGACGCGCTCATCGCCGTGGAGGACGTCGGCTCCGGCTTCAAGGTCAGCACCCCCTTCCCCCACGGTGAGCTGTGGGGCGAGGAGAAGGTGGTCCCCGTCGAGGAGCTGATGGCCGACCCGGTCACCCGCGTCACCTTCCGCGACCCCAGCTCCACCTCCGAGGAGTTCAGCGAGCTGGTCGAGCGGATGGGTCTGCACGGCGTGAGCTACGCCGTCGGCTGGTCCGCCTGGCTCGACCTGGCCCCCGAGGGCGTCTCCAAGGCGTCCGCCCTCGAGCAGGTCCGTCGCCACCTGCACGTCGAGCCCTACCGCACCGTGGCCGTCGGCGACCAGCGCAACGACTGCGAGATGCTCGTCTGGGCCGCCTGCAGCTACGCCATGGGCCAGGCCCCGGCGGAGGTCCTGGAGGCCGCCGACCGGGTCACCGGCACCGTCGAGGAGGACGGGCTGGTCGACGCGCTGGAGGAGGTCCTGGCCGAGCTTGCCTGAGCCGACGACCATCACCTCCCCGGCCAACCCCCGGGTCAAGGCGCTCGCCGCCCTGCGCCGCCGCCGCACCCGGGACGAGCAGGGGCGCACCCTCGTCGAGGGCCACGAGGAGCTCGACCTGGCGCTGCGGGCCGGCGTCGTGCCCGAGACGCTCTACGTCTGCCCCGAGCTCATGGGCGACCGGGCGCGCAGCTCCGACGTCGTGGACCGCGCCGCCCGCCTGGGGGCCGAGGTGGTCCGGCTGTCCCGTCCGGCCTTCGAGAAGGCCGCCTACCGGGAGGGCCCCGACGGGTTCCTGGCCGTCGTGCCCACCGTCGACCGCCGGTGCGCCGACCTGGACCTGCCCGACGACCCGCTGGTCCTCGTGTGCCAGTCGGTGGAGAAGCCCGGCAACCTGGGGGCCATGCTGCGCACCGCCGACGCCGCCGGGGTGTCCGCGGTCGTCGCGGCCGACCCGGTCACCGACTGGCGCAACCCCAACACCGTCCGCGCGTCCAAGGGCACGGTCTTCGCCGTGCCCGTCGCCTCCGACGGCACGGCGACCACGCTCGCCTGGCTGCGCGCGCACGGCATACCCCTCGTCGCGGCCACCCCGGACACGCGGACCGAGCACACGCAGGTGGACTGGACCGGCCCGGTCGCGGTGGCCGTGGGCACCGAGAAGGAGGGGCTGACCCGCGAGCTGCTCGACGCCGCCGACCACCGGGTCCGCATCCCCATGGTGGGGCGGGCCGACTCGCTCAACGTGTCGACGTCCGCGGCCATCCTGCTCTACGAGGCCGTGCGGCAGCGCAGGGGCCGGGCCGGGTCCTGAGCGTTCCGTGGCGTGTGTCACGATGACGACATGCGCATCGACCACGTGAGCTACGCCGCCGGTCCCGAGGGTCTGCAGGAGACGGCGGCCCGGCTGGGGGAGCAGCTCGGCGTCGAGCCGGTCGACGGCGGGGTGCACCCGCGGTTCGGCACGCGCAACGTCATCCTGCCGCTGGCGGAGCGGCGCTACCTGGAGGTCGTCGACTGCCTGGACCACCCGGCCTCTGACAAGGCGCCCTTCGGCCAGGCCGTCAAGGCCCGGTCGAACCGGGGCGGCGGCTGGATGGCGTGGGTCGTGGCCGTCGACGACCTGGGGCCGGTCGAGGAGCGGCTGGGCCGGGGCGCCGTCGACGGCAACCGGCACACCCCCCAGGGCGTGGACCTGCGCTGGCGCCAGATCGGGGTCAAGAACGTCATCGACCACGGCAACCTGCCGTTCTTCGTGCGCTGGGAGTCGCCGCCGGAGGACCACCCCAGCCAGCTGGCCGAGTCGCGGGCGCGGCTGGCCGGTCTGACGATCGGCGGGGAGCCGCCCATCGTGCGCGCCTGGCTCGGGCTGGGCGACGCCCCGGAGGGGGCCTTCGAGTCGCAGGTGGAGTTCGGCTTCGTCGAGGACGACGCCTGCCCGTGCCTCTACGAGGTCACCTTCGAGACGCCCGAGGGGCGCGTCGTCGTCTGAGGGCGGCGGGCCGTCGGCCCCGGAGGCTGCGAGACCCCCGAAACATGCGTGAGACCCCCGAAATATCGGGGGTCTCACGGCATTTTCGGGGGTCTGGCCCGGTGGGGCCGGGCCCTGGAGCCCAGCCGCGGGCTCAGTCCTTGCCGTACCCCCGCAGCCGCAGGCTGTTGAGGACCACCAGCACCGAGGACATCGCCATCGCGCCGCCGGCGATCATCGGCGTCAGCATGCCGAACGCGGCCAGCGGGATCGCCAGGGTGTTGTAGCCGAACGCCCAGAGCAGGTTCTCCTTGATGATCCGCAGCGTCTTGCGGGACAGGCCGATGGCGTCGGCGACCGCGTCGACGTCGGAGCGCATGAGCACGATGTCGGCGGACTCGGCCGCCACGTCGGTGCCCGACCCCATCGCCATGCCGAGGTCGGCCTGCGCGAGGGCTGCGGCGTCGTTGACACCGTCGCCGACCATCGCGACGACCCGGCCCCGCTCCTGCAGCGCCTTCACGTGGGCGAACTTGTCCTGCGGCAGCACGCCGGCGTCGACGTTGGCCTCGTCGATCCCGACCTCCCGGGCGATCGCGCGCGCAGTGTGCTCGTTGTCCCCGGTCAGCAGGTACGGCGTCAGGCCCTGCTCGCGCAGGCGCGCCACGGCGGCGGCGCTGGTCGGGCGCGGGGTGTCGGTCACCGTCAGGGCGGCCCGGGCGATGCCGTTCCAGCCGACGAGGACGGTCGTCCCGGTGCCGGCGTCGAGGGCGGCCCGCAGCTGGGCGGGCACCTCGGCGAACAGGTCCGCCTTGCCCACGGTGACCTCGGTGTCCTTGATGGTCGCGCGGGCGCCTTGGCCGGGCAGGTTGGTGAAGGCGGTCGTGGTGACCAGCTCCACCCCCCGGTCCCGGGCGGCGTCGACGATGGCTCGGGCGACGGGGTGCTCGCTGCCGGACTCGACGGCGGCGGCGGCCTTGAGCGCCGCCTCCTCGGCGAGCGACCCGGTGGTGACGATGTCCCCGAGGACCGGCTCTCCGGTGGTCAGCGTGCCGGTCTTGTCGAGCACGACGGTGTCCACCCGGCGGGTCGACTCCAGGATCTGCGGGCCCTTGATGAGGATCCCCATCTCCGCACCCCGGCCGGTGCCGGTGAGCAGCGCGGTCGGCGTGGCCAGCCCGAGCGCGCAGGGGCAGGCGATGATCAGCACGGCCACGGCCGGGGCCAGCGCGCCCGCGACGGAGCCGCCGACGACCAGCCAGACCAGGAAGGTCAGGGCCGCCAGGACGAGGACGACGGGGACGAAGACCGCCGAGATCCGGTCGGCCAGCCGCTGCACCGGCGCCTTGCCGGTCTGGGCCTGCTCGACCAGGTCTGTGATCCGGGCCAGGGTGGTCTCGGAGCCGACGCGCGTGGCCTCGACGACCAGCCGGCCGTGCCCGTTGACGGTGGCCCCGGTGACCTCGTCGCCGGTGGCGACCTCCACCGGCATCGACTCGCCGGTCACCATGCTGGCGTCGACCGTGCTGGCGCCGTCGACGACGCGGCCGTCGGTGGCGATCTTCTCGCCCGGGCGGACGACGAACCGCATCCCCTCGGTCAGCTCCTCGACCGGGATCCGCGACTCGGTCCAGGCGCCGCTGCCGGCCTCGTGCCGCAGCACCGCCACGTCCTTGGCCCCCAGCTCCATGAGCGAGGCCAGCGCCGAGCGCCCCTGCGCCTTGGCCCGGGCCTCGATGTAGCGGCCGATGAGCAGGAAGGCGGTGACGACCGCGACGACCTCGAAGTACAGGTCGTGCGTGAAGCCGGTGAACAGGGCCACGACGGACCACCCCATCGCGGCGGTGGTCCCCACCGAGACGAGGGTGTCCATCGTGGAGGACAGGTGTCGGGCGTTGATGGCGGCGGCGCGGTGGAAGGGGTAGGCCGCCCACAGGTAGACCGGCAGGGTCAGCACGAACTGCAGCCAGTGCCCGGTCGTGCCCAGCGCGTCCCGGACCGGCGGGACCATGTGCAGGACGGCCACGACGGCGGCCAGCACGCCGGCGGTGATCATCCGGGCCCGCAGGGAGTCCTTGCTGACGACGTCGTGCGTCATCGCGGGGGCCCGGCCGCCGCGCTCGTCCTCCAGCGGGGTCGCGCCGTAGCCGGTCTTCTCGACCGTCGCGACGATGTCGGCGACCGACAGCGCGGAGGGGAAGCTGATGCTGGCCTTCTCGGTGGCCAGGTTCACGCTGGCCTCGACCCCGTCGATCTTGTTCAGCTTGCGCTCGATGCGCGCCGAGCACGAGGCGCAGGTCATCCCGGTGATCGCCAGGTCGACGTGCTGGGCGTCGGTGTCGGTGGTGGGCTTCGTGCTGGTGCTCATGGCTCCTGCTCGGGGAGGGGTATGACGTGGTGCCGCCGGGTCGGTTGGGTGCGGTCGTCCCGGGAGGGCCCGGGCCGGTCGGCCGGACGCCCGGCGGCGGGCGTCCGGCCCAGGCCCACGGGTGGGCTCAGACGGAGGCGGTGTAGCCGGCCTCCTCGACGGCCGCGCGGGCCGCCGGGAGGTCGAGCGGACCGTCGGACTCGACGAAGACGTCGGTGTCGCCGCCCTTGACGAGGTCGTCGACCCGCACCTCGAGCACGCCGTCGACCTCCTTGAGCTCCTCGGTGACCGAGGCGACGCAGTGGCCGCAGGTCATCCCGGAGACGACGATCTTGGTGGTCTGGTTCTGGACGGGGGTGTCGGGGCTGGTCATGGGGCTGCTCCTTCGTCGGTGGGGGATGGGTCAGCTGCGCACGAGCCGGGCGATCGCCTCGGAGGCCTCGCGGACCTTGGCCTGCCCGGCCTCGTCGGACTCCTTGGCCGCGTCGACGACGCAGTGGCCGATGTGGTCCTCCAGCAGGCCGAGGCTGACGGCCTGGAGGGCCTTGGTCACCGCGCTCACCTGGGTGAGCACGTCGATGCAGTAGGTGTCCTCCTCGACCATACGGGCGATGCCCCGGACCTGTCCCTCGATGCGGCGCAGCCGCTTGAGGTAGTCGTCCTTCGATCCGGTGTATCCGTGCACGACCATGACAACAGCATACCCCTCTGGGGTATTCCGTCAGGACGTCAGCAGCGACCGGGAGCCGAGCAGGCGTTGCGGCGTCAGCCGGATCACCACCCGCCGCGGGTTGACCCGCGGCGGCCGGTAGCGGACGGCGTAGAGCTCCTCCGCCAGGGCCACGGCCCCGGGGTCGCGCTCGACGACGGCCCTGCCGGCGATGCTCAGCCAGCGACGCCCGTCGACCTGGGCCACGGTGGCGCGCGGGTCCCGCTCGACGTTGCGCACCTTCTGGCTCCCGTCGCTGGTGATGACCCGCACCACGCCGTCCGAGCAGGTGAAGCCGACGGCGACGACGTGGATCAGGCCCCCGGGGCCGACGGTGGACAGCGTCGCCAGGTGCCGCTCGGCGAGGAAGGCAGCACCCGGCTCGCCCAGCCCGTCCAGGGCGGAGGTCACGGCGCGAACTCGCAGAAACTCTCGTAGTGGTCGTCGGTGTAGTACCAGACCTCCGGATCGGTGGTACCGCCGCCGGCGACGATCCGGCGGGCGCCGCGGTGGTCCAGGCCGGGGGTCTCCACGGTGTACTCGCGGTAGTAGCCGCGGGACTCCTCGGGCAGGTAGCCCTCGTAGTTGCCGAACGTCGACCCGTCCTTGCCGGGGTAGTCGAAGGGGCCGCCGGCCTCGACGTCGTCGGCCACCTCGTCCAGCTCGACGGGCAGCTCGTCGTCCCGGCACGCGTCGATGCCGTCCCAGTCGCGGGTGTCCACCCCGCGCGGCTCCTCCCCGCCCGTGCCGTCGGTGGACCCGCCCTCGGCGTCCGGGTCGAACGGCGCGAAGCCGTCGTCCGCCGCGGTGTCGTCCGGCGCCTCAGGCGTGGGGTCCTCGACCGGGTCCTCGGCGGGGTCCGCGTCCTGGGCCTGCGCCGTGGGGCTGGGGCGGGGGGCGTCGGCCCCGGGGTCCTCCCCGGCCCCGCCCTGGCCGAGCATCAGCCAGACGAGCAGCAGGACGACGAGCACGAGCAGCACGGCCGCCACCGGCCGGCTCAGCCTCATCGGTCCCCTCCGGCGTCCCGGCCCGCGCCGTCCTCGGAGGCGGCGTCCCCCTCGGCCGGGGGCCGCCCGATCCGCGCCTCGCCGAACGCCACCACCGTCAGGTCGTCGGCGTCGTCGAGGATCTCCCCGAGGATCCACCAGCCGCGCCCGTCCGCGCAGGCCAGGCGTTCGGCGTCCTTCCACAGCAGGGCCACCATCCGACCGTCCCAGATCTGCGGCAGGTCACGAAGGGTGTCGACCATCGCGTCCAGGTTGCGCTCCGCCGGGGACGGCAGCCCCAGGGCCGCGGCCAGCTCCGCCTGGGCCCCCCGCAGGTCGGCGTGCACGGGCGTGGTCGCCTCGACCACGGCATACCCCGCGTCGGCCAGGTGGGTGCGCACCCCCTCGAGCCGTTCGGCGGGGACGAGGATCATGCCTGCCCCAGGTGGTCGACGAGGTCGGCGGCGATCCCGGTGTAACCGGCCGGGGTGAGCGCGACGAGCCGCTCCTCCTCCTCGGACGGCAGCCCCAGCCCCCGGACGAACTCCACGAGCTCGGCCTGGCCGATCCGCCGTCCCCGGGTCAGCTCCTTGAGCCGCTCGTAGGGGTTGGTCATCCCCTCGACGCCGCGCGCCGCGAGCGCCCGCATGACCGACTGGACCGGCTCGGCGAGCACCTCCCAGTTGGCGTCGAGGTCGCGGGCCATCGCCTCGGGCACCGCGTCCAGGCCGGCGAGCCCGCGGGAGACGTTGTCGAGCGCGAGCAGGCCATGGCCCAGCGCCGTGCCGATGTTGCGCTGCATCGAGGAGTCGGTGAGGTCGCGCTGCAGCCGGCTGGTCACCAGCGTGGTCGCGAGCACGTCGAGCAGGGCGTTGGACACCTCGAGGTTGGCCTCGGCGTTCTCGAACCGGATCGGGTTGACCTTGTGCGGCATCGTGCTGGACCCGACGGTGCCCTGGCCGCGGACCTGGGCGAAGTAGCCCATCGAGATGTAGGTCCACACGTCGGTCGCCAGGTTGTGCAGGATCCGGTGGAACCGGGCCACGTCGGCGTAGAGCTCGGCCTGCCAGTCGTGGCTCTCGATCTGGGTGGTCAGCGGGTTCCAGGTCAGCCCCAGGTGCTCGACGAAGGAACGGCTGACCTGCTGCCAGTCGGCGCCGGGCACCGCCACGACGTGGGCTCCGTAGGTGCCGGTGGCCCCGTTGAGCTTGCCCAGGTATGCCGCTCCCTCGACCCGGCGCAGCTGGCGCCGCAGCCGCCAGGCCAGGACCGCCAGCTCCTTGCCCATCGTCGTGGGGGTGGCCGGCTGGCCGTGGGTGTGGGCCAGCAGGGGGACGTCGGCCAGGTCGCGGGCCATCGTGGACAGCTGGTCGACGAGCGCCGTCGCGCGCGGCAGCCAGACCTGGGTGACCGCGCCCTGGACCATCAGGGCGTAGGAGGTGTTGTTGACGTCCTCGCTGGTGCAGGCGAAGTGGACCAGCTCGCCGAGGGCGTCGGCCCGGGAGGTGTCGTCGCCGTCGGTGCGGGCCAGGACCTGGGTGAGGCGTCGGCGCAGGAAGTACTCGACGGCCTTGACGTCGTGGACGGTCTCGGCCTCGATGGCGCGCAGCTCCTCGATCGCGGCGGCGTCGAAGTCGGTGACGACGGCGCGCAGGGCGGCCTGCTCCTCCGCGCTCAGCGACGGGGCGCCGGGGACGACCTGGTGCCCGACGAGGTGGAGCAGCCACTCGACCTCGACGTGCAGCCGGGCCCGGTTGAGCGCGGCCTCGGAGAGGTGGTCGACCAGCGGCGCGACCGCGCCGCGGTAGCGGCCGTCGAGGGCCCCCAGCGCGATGGGCGGGCTCAGCTGGGACAGGGGCGTGCGGGCGGCGGGCAGCGGCATGGGCCCATCTTCTCAGCCCGGCGGGGGAGCGGTGCCGCGGCCCGGGTGGTGACGGGGGTGTTCGTCGGGCCGGTCGGTCAGTGCCTGGCGTCCGGGTCGATGTCGTCGGCGCGCAGGTAGTCGTCGGTCACCCGGTCCCGGTGCTCGCGGGCCACCCGCGTGGCCTCGTCCGCCTCGGCCTGCAGCCGCTGCGCGCGCTGCTCGGCGTCCTGGGCCTTCTCCCGCAGCTCGCGGGCGCGGTCCTCGGCGCCGGCCACGTAGGTCTCCCCGCCCTGGGCCCGCTCGCGCAGGTGGGAGGCCTCGGTGCGGGCCTCCTCCTGCTTCTTGCGACGGGCGATGAAGAACCACGCCAGGAGCGCGGCCAGGACCACCAGCCCCAGGACGATCCACCAGATCGGGTCGATGTCGGACATGCCGCTCACGCTAGTGGACCGGACGGGCCCCGTCCTGCGCAGCGACGAGGGCGCGGGCCGAGCCGGGCGTGACCTGCGGCCAGTCGCGGGCCGGTCCGACCGGGCGGTGGCTCACCGAGACGACCGTCGTCGTGGCCCCGACCTGCCCGTCCAGGCCGGCGAGGGCGCGCTCGGCGGTGGCGTCGTCCAGGTGGGCGGTCGGCTCGTCGAGCAGCACGAGCGGACGGTCGGCCAGCACGGCCCGGGCCATCGACAGCCGGGCGCGCTCGCCGCCGGAGAGCCCGGTCAGCGGGGTGTCCAGGCCGTCCGGCAGGGTGGCGAACCAGTGCCCCAGGTCGACCGTGCGCAGCGCCCGCACCATCTCCTCGTCGTCGGCTCCGGGCGCCGCCAGGGCGAGGTTGGCCCGGACGCTGCCGGCGAAGGCGTGCGGCTCGTCGTCGACGAGCGCGATGCGCGAGCGCGCCTGGGCCAGGTCGAGGTCCAGCACGTCGATCCCGGCCGTCGTGGCCCGGCCCGCCGTCGGGTCGAGGTGGCGGGCCAGCACCGCCAGCGCGGTCGACTTCCCCGTGCCGTTGGGGCCGGTCAGGCTCACCCGCGCCCCCGCGGGCAGGTCGAGGTCGGTCGGCAGCAGGTCCGGCGGCACGTCGGCACGCCCGACGTCGGCACGCCCGGCGTCCGTCGGCCAGCTCGCGGCCACCCCGTCCCAGCGCACGTCCGACGGCGCACCGGCCGGCAGTCGTCGCCGGCCCGCACCGGCGACCGCGGGCTCCTGGCCCAGCACCCGGTCCAGCCGCGCCGCCGCGGCCCGCGCCCTGGCCCGGGCACCGGCCACGTCCGCCAGGCCCACCCACGCGTCGGCCAGCGCCATCGGGACCAGGGCGACGAGCGCCGCGTAGGGCCCGCTGAGCGCCCCGGCGGCCAGCGCGTCGGCCACGAGCACGGCGACCAGCGCGGTGGTCCCGGCGACGACCAGCCAGAGCAGGGCCACCGTCGTCCCCCGGGCGGCGGCCAGCCTGCTCTCGGCCCGGAGCTGGTCCTGCTCGCCGTCCACGACGGGCGCCAGGAGGCGGGTCCGGTCGGCGTGCAGCCCGGTCGTGGCCTGCACCTGCAGCAGCCGGGTCACGAGGGCGGTCACGGTGTGCCGCACCCGGCCCCGCGCGGCGACGACGGTCCCCTGCGCGGCCCGCTCGGCGGCATACCCGGCGGCGCCGACCCCCAGCGCGAGGAGCCCGCCGAGGGCCACCACCAGCCCGGCGGACGGCAGGTGCCACGCCGCGACGACGGCGCCCACGACGGTCGCGATGCCGGTCGACCAGGCCGGCACCGTCACCCGGACCTGCTCGTCGACGACGTCGTCCAGGTCGCGCACGACCGCGGTGAGCAGCTCCCCCCGGCTGCGCCGCCCGAGCCGGGCGGGGGTCAGCGGCACGAGCCGCGCGAACACCGCGGCGCGGCGGTCGGCCAGGTCGGCCAGGGCCACGTCGTGCGACACGACCCGCTCGGCGTAGCGCAGCACGGGCCGCGCCAGCCCGAACGCCCGCACGCCCACGATGGCGACCATGAGGGTGAGCACGACCGGCTGCGTCGAGGCCTGCACGATGAGCCACCCGGACGTGGCCGTCAGCGCCACCCCGGCACCCACCGACAGGCCGCCGAGGACGCACGCGGCGGCCAGGCCGGCCCGTCCGCGGAGCGCACCGAGGAGGGGTGTGCCCTCGTCGCGTCCCCGCGCCGCGTCCGACCGGGCGGGACCTCCGGCCGGCGGCACCGCCGCGGCCGGGTCGTCGAGGGGCACGGGCTCCAGGTGCCAGCGGTCGTCCGCCAGGGCGGCCAGGTCGGGGTCGTGGGTGACCGCGACGACCCGGCGGCGGGCGGCGAGGTCGAGCACCGCCCGGTGGAGGAGGGGCACGGAGCCGGCGGCGACGTTGGCGGTCGGCTCGTCGAGGAGGACGAGGGGCGCGTCGGACAGCAGCGCCCGCGCCAGGGCCAGCCGGGCGCGCTGGCCGGCGGAGAGGCCGAAGCCGTCCTCGCCGAGGTCGGTCTCCAGGCCGTCGCGGGCCGCGAGGTCGTCCCAGAGCCCGACCCGGCGGAGGGCGTCGACGAGGGTGGCGTCGGAGCCGTCGGTCGGCGCCACGAGCAGCAGGTTGTCGCGCACGGTGCCCGGCAGCAGGACCGGCCGCTGGCTCGCCAGGAAGGCGCGGGGGGCGACGACCGAGCCCGCGGCGGGGACGCGCAGGCCGGCCAGCAGCTCCAGCACGGTCGTCTTGCCGGCGCCCGAGGGCCCGGTGAGCACGGTCAGGCCGGGCGAGGCCGGGGTGGTCAGCTCGACGTCCACGAGCGTGCGGCTGCGGCCGCGGTGGGCGTAGGACAGCGCGTGCAGCCCGACGTGGTCGACCGGGCCGAGCGCCGGCGGGCTCCCTGCCGGCGCGGCGGCGACGTCCGGCGCGTCGTCGACGTCCAGCACGCCGTCGGCGGCCAGCTCGGCCAGGGCGGTCGCGCCGTCGGCGGCGCTGTGGAACTCGGCGCCGACCCGGCGGACCGGCCAGTACGCCTCCGGCGCGAGCAGGATGGCGACCAGGCCCACGGTGAGGTCCATCGCGCCGTAGGCCAGCCGCAGCCCGACCGCGACGGCGACCAGCGCGACCGAGATGGTGGCCAGCAGCTCCAGGGCGGCGGTCGACAGGAACGCGGTCCGCAGCGTGGCGGTCGTGGCCGCCCGGTGCCGCTCGCCGACCTCCCGCACCACGCCGACCTGGTGGTCGGCCCGGCCGTAGGCCACCAGCGTCGGCAGCCCCCGGACCACGTCGAGGAAGTGGCCGCCGAGCAGCGCCATCGCGCCCCAGCGCCGCTCGGTCTGCTCCTGGGTGTGCCGGCCCACGAGCGCGGCGAAGACCGGCAGCAGGGGCAGGGTGAGGACCACGATGAGCGCGCTCCACACGTCCACGACGGCCAGGACGAGCACGGTCAGCGCCGGCACGACCGCGGCGGTGACCAGCGCCGGCAGGTAGCGGGCGACGTAGGGCTCGAGGGCCGTCACCCCGTCGGTGGCCCGCGTCAGCGCCACGTCCGTCGGCGGGCGCTCCTCCTCGGGGCGGGCCGACCAGCGTCGGAGCACGGCGAGGCGCACCTGGCCGGACACCCGCTGCCCGGCCCGGCGCGCGGCATACTCCCCGGCCCCGCCCAGCAGACCGCGCAGGGCCAGCAGCCCCACCAGCCCGGCGAGGACCGGGCCGACCGGGCCGTCGCCGACCACCTGCGCGACGAGCAGCGCCAGCACGACCGCCTGCGCGACCGCGGCGACGCCGCCGAGCACGCCGAGGACCGACAGCACCGCCACCGGTCCGCGCGTGGCGGGCAGCGCCTCCAGCAGGCGGGGGTCGAAGGGGCCGGTCCGGGCGGACCGGCCCCGGGGGTGGCGGCGGCCGCTCACCGCTCCCCGGCGAGCGCCGCCCGGGTCTCCTCGGTCGCGGCGGCGGGGTGCACGTCGGTCGGGATGTGGTGGCCCGAGATCCGCTTGCGGAAGGTCCAGTAGGTCCACGACTGGTAGAGCAGCACGATGGGGGTGAAGATCACCGCGACGACGGTCATGATGCCCAGGGTCTTCTGGCTGGAGGAGGCGTTCTCCACCGTCAGCGACCAGGCCGGGTCGAGGCTGGAGGGCATGACGTCGGGGAACAGCGCGAGGAACAGCGAGACCGTCGCCAGCGCGATCGCGCCGAAGGTCCCGGCGAAGGCCCACCCCTCCCGGCCCCGCCAGGCCATGACCAGCGCGCCCACGAAGGCCGCCGCCGCCAGCCCCGCGGCCGTCCAGGACACCAGGTCGCCGGTGCGGGCGTGCACCAGGCCCAGCCAGACCACCGCGAGGGCGGCGGAGACGACGCCGACCTTCAGGCCCAGGGCGCGGGCGTCGTGGCGCAGCCGGCCGTCGGTCTTCAGCGCCACGAAGAGGGCGCCGTGGGTGACGAAGAGGGTCAGCGTCACCAGGCCGCCGAGCAGGGCGAGCGGGTTGAGCAGGTTGAAGAAGCCGCCGACGTACTCCATGTCCTGGTCGATCGGCACGCCGACGACGATGTTGGTGAACGCCACGCCCCACAGCAGCGCCGGCAGGAACGAGCCGACGACGATCATCGCGTCCATCCGGGCGCGCCAGGTCCGCGAGTCGACCTTGCCGCGGTACTCCAGGCCGATCCCGCGCACGATGAGCGCGACGAGGATGAGCAGCAGCGGCAGGTAGAAGCCAGAGAACAGGGTGGCGTACCAGTGCGGGAAGGCCGCGAAGGTCGCGCCGCCGGCGGTGAGCAGCCACACCTCGTTGCCGTCCCAGAACGGGCCGATCGAGGACAGCATCTGCCGGCGCCGGGTCTCCCCGGTGTGCCGGACCGCGTCGGTGTCGGTGCCGGCGTCGGTCTCGTCCCGGCCGAGGACCGGCAGCAGGGTGCCGACGCCGTAGTCGAAGCCCTCGAGGACGAAGTAGCCGACCCACAGCACGGCGATGAGGATGAACCAGACGGTGGTGAGTTCCATGATCCGTTTCCTTGGTATGCCGTGTGCTCAGTAGGAGAAGACGTAGGCGTCGTCGTCGGAGCGGTCCTGCGGGTCGTAGGACGCGTCCTCGGGGACCTCCTCGGCGCCGGCCCGGCCGTAGCGCAGGATCAGGGCGACCTCCACGACCGCCAGCGCGCCGTAGAGCAGGGTGAAGACGACCATCGAGGTGAGCACCTCCCCTGTCGTGGTGCCGGGGGAGACGCCGGTCTGGGTGGTCATCAGGCCCATGACCAGCCACGGCTGACGGCCCATCTCGGTGAAGATCCAGCCGAAGCTGTTGGCCAGCAGCGGCATGAAGAGCACCAGCGCCCCGGCCCAGCCCCACCAGCGGGAGGTCAGCCGGTCCTCCTCGCCGTCGCGGCCGCGCAGCCGCCACAGCACCGCGGCGCCGACCGCCATCCCGGCGAAGCCCAGGCCCATCATCAGCCGGAAGGACCAGTAGGTCACCGGGATGAGCGGGCGGTAGTCCTCGACCTCGGTCAGCTCGCTGCCGGCGTAGGTCTGCTCGTAGCGCTCCTGGATGTGGTCGATGCCCTCGACCGCGCCCTCCAGCGACCCGGTGGCCAGGTAGGACAGCAGCTTGGGCACGGTGACCGCCCAGACCTCCTCGGTCCCGTCGAGCGTGCCGACGGTGATGATCGAGAAGGGTGCGCCCTCGCCCTCGGGGACGTCCTCGTAGAGGCCCTCGGCGGCGGCCATCTTCATCGGCTGCACCTCGGTCATGATCTTGCCCTGGACGTCGCCGGTGCCGACGACGGCGACGCCGGCGATCAGCAGGGCCCAGGCACCCAGACGTGCGGCCTTGCGGTACATCGGCAGGTCGCCGCCGGGGGTCTGGCGGCGCCACAGGTGCCACAGCGCGAAGGCCAGGACGAACGCGGCGCCGGTCATGTAGGCCGCGGCGACCACGTGCGGGAAGGTCACCAGCTGCACCGGGTTGGTCATCACGGCCAGGAAGTCGGTCAGCTCGGCGCGGCCGGTGTCGGGGTTGATCCAGTAGCCGACCGGGTTCTGCATGAACGAGTTGGCCGCGAGGATGAAGTAGGCCGACAGCACGGTCCCGACGTGCACCAGCCACATGAACGAGGCGTGCAGCTTCTCCGGGATCCGGCCCCAGCCGAAGATCCACAGGCCCAGGAAGGTCGACTCGAGGAAGAACGCCAGCAGCGCCTCGATCGCCAGCGGTGCCCCGAAGATGTCGCCGACGAAGCGGGAGTAGTCCGACCAGTTCATTCCGAACTGGAACTCCTGGACGATGCCGGTGACCAGGCCCAGCGCGAAGTTGATCGTGAACAGCTTGCCGAAGAACTTGGTCAGCCGCAGCCACTGCGGGTTGCGGGTGCGCATCCACTGCGTCTGCATGATCGCCACGAGCAGGCTCAGCCCGATCGTGATCGGCACGAAGAAGAAGTGGTAGACGGTGGTGATCCCGAACTGCCACCGTGCAAGGTCCAGTGCGTCCATGAGCTCTTCCTGACGGACCGGCGCCCCCCGGGGCGCGGCGTGCGGACGGCCCGCCGTGGGTGCGGGCGCGTACTACCTATGGTCGTACGCTACTCCGCCGCCGGGGCACCGACCGGCAATTTAGAGGAACTGTGACGCACCCGACACCGTGGGGTCGCTCACACGCCAGGGTGAGGGGCGCCGGTCGCCGCGGCGTGCCTGCGGGCGGCTCAGCCGAGGAGCGCGACGGCAGCCAGCACCGGCGGCAGCAGCACCACCACGAGCGAGGTGACGACGAGGCCGGCGCGCAGGCCGCGCGGCCGGGGAGGGGCCGCCAAGGCCCGCACCCGGACCGCGACCTGCCCGGACCCGGCGGCCGGGCCCGGGTCGACGAGGTATGCCGTGCCCGCCCCGGCGCCGAGGGGCTCGCCCGCGCGCCCGGCGGTGTCCCCCGTCGGCACCGCCATCGCCACGAGGGCACGGGCCAACGTCGTGGGGCCGCTGCGCGCGGCGGCGGTCCGGTCGGCCAGCATCTCGGCCAGCAGGTGCACCTCGCCGAGCGCCCGGTCGGCGCGGATCCGGGCGGGCACGGCCTCGTGCAGCACGGTGAACAGCTCCAGGAGCAGGTCGTGCCGCTGGGTCAGGTGGGCGTGCTCGTGGGAGAGCACCGCGCCCAGCTGGTCCTCGTCGAGCCGGTCGACCGCGGCGCTGCTCAGCACGATCCGGTCGTGCCGGCCGGGCAGGCAGTAGGCCGTCGGGCTGGCGTGCGCGATGACGGCGACCGGGTGGTCGCTCGCCGGGCGGTCGGCCCGGTCGGGCCGGTCCGGGGCCCCCGGCTCGTCGGCGAGGCGCTCGCCGACGAGGTCGACGAGCTCGCGGTGGCGTGCCCGGCGGCGGCGCAGGTCGGTGCCGACGCGGTGGCCCGACCAGAGCAGCCGGGCGAGCATGAGGCCGGAGAGGGCGACGGCCGCGGTCAGCAGCCAGGGCCGGTCGGTGGGCAGGACGAGCGCGGCGACGGGGGCGGCCAGCAGCGCGCTGGCGACCCCGGCCAGGCTGACCGCCTGCCAGAGCAGCAGGGCCGGGCCGGGAGCGGCGCGCAGCCCCGTGCGCCCGGCCAGCAGGTGGGGGGCCACGAGGGTGAGCAGGAGCGCGCCGACGATCAGCGCCGAGGTGAGGACGACCCCCGTCACGACGTCAGGTGTGGCGGCGCTCGACCTCGGCGAGAGCGGCCCGCAGGTCGTCCAGCTCGGCCGGCGAGGCGTCGTCGAGGAAGTGCATCATCGCCAGCCTGCGGTCGGCCTGGACGTTCTCGAGGGTCGAGCGCAGGGCGGTGGCGGCCAGCGCCTCACGGGTGGAGGCGGCGGTGTAGCGCCAGGCGCGACCGTCCCGGGTGCGCTGCGCCAGGCCCTTCTTGGCGAGCCGGTCCAGGACGGTCATGATCGTCGTGTAGGCCAGCTCCTTGGTCCCCTCCATGCGGTCCATGACGTCGCGGACGGTGAGCTGGGGGCCGTGGGTCCACAGCGTGTCCATGACGACTCGCTCCAGATCTCCGAGGGCTGCGTTGCGGGGCATGGGGGCAAGTCTACGACGAGTTGTCGCTGCCGGCCCAGTTCAGGCCGGCTCCTGCGGGTAGCCCTCCGGGTTGGCCTGCTGCCACCGCCAGGTGTCGGCGCACATGTCGGCGACCGTGCGCGTCGCCCGCCACCCCAGCTCCCGCTCGGCCAGCGACGGGTCGGCGTAGGAGGAGGCGACGTCCCCCGGGCGCCGGGCGACGACCTCGTAGGGGACCGGCCGGCCGCTGGCCTCCTCGAACGCGCGGACCAGCTCCAGCACCGAGGTGCCGTGGCCGGTGCCCAGGTTCCACACCGACAGCGGCCGGTCGTGGGCGGCGATGCGCTCGAGCGCGGCGACGTGCCCGGCGGCCAGGTCCTCGACGTGGATGTAGTCGCGCACCCCCGTCCCGTCCACCGTGTCGTAGTCGTCGCCGAAGACGGACAGCCGCCCGCGCCGGCCCACCGCGACCTGCGCGACGTAGGGCATGAGGTTGTTCGGCACGTCGGCGGGGTCCTCGCCGATCCGTCCCGAGGGATGGGCCCCGACCGGGTTGAAGTAGCGCAGCAGGGCCACCCGCAGCCCGGGGTGGGCGGCGACGGCGTCCCGGAGGATCTGCTCGTTCATCACCTTGGTCCACCCGTAGGGGTTGGTCGCCGACGTCGGCAGGTCCTCGGTCATCGGCACGGGCGCCTCCGCGCCGTAGACGGTGGCCGAGGAGGAGAACACCAGGTGGGGTATGCCGTGGCGCACCATCGCCGCGGCCACGGCGATCGTGGCCCCGAGGTTGTTGCGGTAGTAGTCCAGCGGCCGCGCCACGGACTCGCCGACCGCCTTGAAGGCGGCGAAGTGCACGACCGCCTCGAAGCCGGCCCCGTCGACGAGCCGGTCCAGCTCCCGCTCGTCGGTCACGTCGAGCCGGTGCACCTCCACGGGGCGGCCGGCCAGCTCGGCGAGCCGGTCGACGACGGCCGGGCGCGCGTTGGAGAAGTCGTCCACGACGACCACGTCGTGGCCCGCCGAGAGCAGGTGCAGGACCGTGTGGGAGCCGATGTAGCCGGCTCCGCCGGTGACCAGGACGCGCATGGGGCCACCCTATGCGGGTGCGTCGTCCCCGGGTCGTTCGTCGCCCAGGTGGCGGTGTTCGGACCCGGGCTCCGGGGTGGCCTGCTGGCCGACCGCCTCGGCGAGCGCGTCGAGGTACTCGTCGACCGACCGCTCGTCGTAGCCCCTGCGCAGCCCGCCGGTCCCGCGGAACCGGGCCTCGGCGATGACGGGGGCCTGCGCACCGGCCCGCACCGCGTCGAAGACGTCCCCGATGAGGGCGTCCACCTGGTCGGTGTCGTAGCCCGGCCGCACCCGTGTGGTCGGGAAGTCCGAGGGCGTGGGCAGCCCGTCCTCGTGCACCCCGGGCGGGACCGGGGCCGTCGGGCGCTCGTCGGAGGGAAGCGGCTGCAGGTCGCCGGGGTCGTCGGTGCTCATCCTCCGATGGTGCCACCCTCGCGCCCTGCCCGCCCGCCGTCCCCGGCCGGCCGGCCGTCGGTCCGGCGGCCGTCGTGCAGGTCCACGACCTGGTCGGCCCGTTCCATGAGGGCGGCGTCGTGGGTGGAGACCACGCTGGCGATGCCGCGGGCGTGGGTGAGCTCGACGAGCAGGTCCATGATCGTCGCGGCGGTGTCTGAGTCCAGCTGGCCCGTCGGCTCGTCGGCCACGAGGATGTCGGGGGCGCCGACGAGCGCCCGGGCGATCCCGACCCGCTGCTGCTGCCCGCCGGAGAGCTCGTAGGGCCGCTGCCTGGCGTGCCTGGCCAGCCCGACCATCTCGAGGGCCTCGGCGACCCGGGCCGAGCGCTCGCCGGCGGGCACCGCGCGCAGGCGCAGGGGCACCTCGACGTTCTCCTCGGCGGAGAGCACCGGCACCAGGCCGAAGCTCTGGAAGACGTAGCCGATCCGCTCGCGACGGACCGCCAGGACCTCCTTCTCCGGCAGCTCGGACAGCACCCGGCCGTCGTCGAGGACGACCTGCCCGTTGCTGGGCCGGTCCAGCCCGCCGAGGAGGTTGAGCAGCGTCGTCTTGCCCGAGCCGGACGGGCCGCGCACGACGGTGAGCCGGCCGGCCGGCACGTCGAGGTCGACCCCGGCCAGCGCGTGCACCTGCGTCGGCCCGGAGCCGAAGGTGCGGTGCAGGTCCCTCGCCGAGAGGACCACGGAGCCGCCGCCGTCCCTCATCGCCGCTCCTCCCCGTCGGTGCCGGGCGGCTCCTCGTCGGCCCCGAGCGCGTCGTCCCCGGTGCCGTGCGTCTCGTCGTCGGGCCAGACCTGCACGTGGCTGCTCTCCTTCTCGATCCGCACCCGGTCCCGCAGACCGAGCTCGTCGACGTGGGCCCGGGGCAGCTGGATGCGGCCGGCCCGGTCGATGACGGTGTACTCCCGGGCCACCGTCCGCTCGACGCCGTCGGCGTCGACGACCGTCTGGCGCAGCACCTCGGTGGAGGTGCGGCCGTCCCGGATCTGGACCGTGCGCCGGACGTGGTCGGAGACCGTCGGGTCGTGGGTGACGACCAGCACCGTGGTGCCCAGCTCCTCGGCCGCCGAGCGCATCGCCCCCAGCACCTGCTCGGAGGCGGCGTCGTCCAGCTCGCCGGTCGGCTCGTCGGCGAGCAGCACCGAGGGCGCGTTGGCCAGGGCGGTGGCGATCGCGACCCGCTGCTGCTGGCCGCCCGAGAGCTGGGCCGGGCGCCGGTCCGCGCAGTCGGCCACGCCGAGCAGGTCCAGCAGCTCGGCGGCCCGGGCGCCGCGCCCGCCGCGGCCGCTGATGACCATGGGCAGGGCCACGTTGTCCGCGGCGGTGAGGAAGGGCAGCAGGTTGCGCGAGGTCTGCTGCCACACGAAGCCGACGACGGAGCGCTGGTAGTCCACCCGCTGGGCCCGGCTCATCGCCATCAGGTCGACCCCGGCGACCCGGGCGCGCCCGCCGGTGGGCCGGTCCAGCCCCGAGAGGATGTTGAGCAGGGTCGACTTGCCCGACCCGGAGGCCCCGACGAGGGCGACGACGTCACCGGGGTCGACGACGAGGTTCAGCCCCTGCAGGGCCTGCACCTCCACGCCCTCGGTGGAGTAGATGCGCACGAGGTCCTCGCACCAGATGTCGGGGCGTGCGGTCGTGGTGTTCATGAGTCCTCCCCGACGCGCAGGGCCTGCGCGAGGTTGGTGCGCCCGGCGAGCCAGGCGCTGACGGTGACGGCGGTCAGGACGGTCAGGGCGACGGCGGCCAGCACGGCGCCGACGACGAGCGGGTCGACGGCCAGGGGCGGCTGCGACCGGCCCCCGGTCAGCCCGGTGAGGTCGACGGCGCGGACCAGCACCCAGGGCACGACCAGGCCGAGGACGGCGCCGACGACGAGCGAGGTGGCCAGCACCGGGCCCAGCTCCCACGCGGCCAGCGCCCGGGTCTGCCCGGGACGCAGGCCCAGGGTGCGCAGGACGGCCAGCAGCCGGGAGCGCGCCGCGGTCCCCATGAGCTGGACCACGACGACGGCGAGCACGGTGAGCAGCCCGGTCAGCACGGTGGCGCCGACGAAGGCGCGGGTGAGCCCGGTCGTCACGGGGGCCGAGGTGAAGGAGTCCAGCTCCTCCTGCACCGTCGTCACGACGCCGGTCCCGACCAGGTCCTGCACCGCGTCCGCGACCGCGCCGGGGTCCGCCCCCTCGGTGGTCGAGACCAGCGCCGACCGGGCCGTGGGCAGCCGGCGCCCGAGCTCGGCCCAGCGGTCGGCGTCCATGAGCGCCCAGCTGCCGGGGGTCTGCACGCCGGGCAGCTCGGCCAGGTGCCCGACGACCTGGACCTGCCCGTCCGCGCCCCCGAGGGTGGCCGGGCCCACCTGCGCGGGCGCGTCGCCCCCGGTGACGAGGGGGATGGCGCCCTCGTCGGCATACAGCTGCGGCGGCGGACCGGGGGCGGGTGAGCCGGCACCGAGCACCTGCTCCAGGGCGGGGTCCGCGACGAGGATCCGCAGGGGCGTGCGCTCCCCGTCGACGAAGAGCTCCTGGGTGGTGCCGATGTCGGCGACCCGGGCGACCGCCGCCACCCCGTCGAGCCCGGCCAGCTGCCCGACGAGCTCGTCGGTCAGCACCGGGCCGTTGACGCGGACGGCGGCCCCGTTGGCCTGCCAGGCGGCGGCCTCGGCCCCGCGCGTCACCGTCGTCAGCAGCACCGCGCTGACCAGGGCGATGGTGGTCCCCAGGACGACGGCCAGGGTCGGGACCAACCCTCCGGCGGGGTCGCGCAGGGCGCGGGCCGCGCCGAGGAAGGGGGTCAGGCTCCGGCGGCCGCGCAGCACCCGCGTCAGGGCCGCCAGCGGGACCGGGTAGAGCCGCAGCGCCACGACGCAGGCGGCCAGCGCCAGCAGCACCGGGGTGGCGGCCGCGAGCAGGTCGACGCCGGAGGTCCCCGGGTCGTCACCCCGCGAGCCGCGGTCCAGCAGCCGCCAGGTGGCCAGCCCGGCCAGGGCGACGACGGCGGCCTCCACGACCCACCGCCACCGCGAGCTGCTGCGGCGCGAGAGGTCGCGCCGCGTCTGCAGGAGGGAGGCGTCGTCGACGGACGCGGCCAGCGCGACCGCCGGGGCGGCCGCCACCGCCGCCGTGACGAGCCACTCCTGCCAGCCCGCACCCCCGGGCAGGAGCACCCGGGCCAGGACGTGGCCGAGCACGGCCGCCGGCACCCCGACGGCCAGGCCCTCGACGACCGCCAGCCGGCGCAGCTGGCGGGGGCTGGCGCCCCGGGCCAGCACGAGAGCCACCGACGGGCGGCGTCGCTGGACCACCAGCCGGGCGGCGAGCCCGACCACGGCCAGCGCGACCCCGAGGGGCCCGGCGGCGACCACCGCCAGGAGCGAGGACGTCGCCCGCTGCTGGCGGACCACCTGGTCGAGGGTGTCGGTCAGCTCGGTGGCGAACGCCGGTGTCTGGTCGGCCTCGATCGGTCCGAGCGCGGGGTCGCCGGACTCCACGAGCGTGTGCTGCTGGGCGAGCATCCCGGTCAGCTGTCGGCGGACCAGACCCACGTCGACGCCCGTCCCGGACGCCGCGTCCGGGTCGACGGGGAACCACAGCTCGTGCCGGACCGCGGTGGGCTGGCCCAGGTAGCCGCGGCTGCCGGGGTCCACGAACGCGGTCACCAGCGCGGCCTGCCCACGGTTGGGGTCGAAGAGCACCCCCATCCGGACGCCGTTGTCGACGTGCTGCCACCGCGGGTCGTCCGGCTCCAGCGGCCGGTAGGTCCCGGCGACCACCAGCGGGCCGACCCGGTCACCGACCTCCCACAGCAGCTCCTCGGCGGCCTCCTCGAGCACGACCACCGGGACGCCGTCGCCGGCGTCCCCCTCGCCGGGCGCCCCGTCCGGACCCACGACCCGTCCACCCTCCGCCCCGGCCTCCCCGGACGCGTCGGCCTCAGGCCCGCCCCACGGGCCGGGCAGCGTGCCGTCGACGATCTCCACGTGCTCGGCCAGGTGCGGGTCCGCGTGGACCGCGACCTCCGCGCCGTAGTAGCCGCTGTCCTCGTCCGGGACGTGCTCCACCGCGGTGGTGGCGCGGGCGTACATCTGCGCCTCCTGCAGCAGCGACCGCAGCGGCTCGGGCTGGCCGGCCCGGACCTTCGCCGCCCCCTCCTCGAAGGGGACCCACGGGTCGACCCCCGGCGGTGCCGGCACCTCGACCGTGGTGCTCCACCGGCCGGTGACGTCCCGCTGCAGGGCGGACAGGCCGCCGACGTCCTGGGCGAGCTGACGGTCGTTGACGTCCTGCAGGGCGCGCGGCACCGCGGTGAGGAGCACGGAGACCACCGCCACCAGCAGGGCCAGCCCCACGGAGACCCACGGGTCCGCGGCGAACTGCCGCCACGCCATACCTGCTCCGGTATGCCGTCGCGCCCCGCGGTGACGTCCGCTCACCGGATTTCCTCCCGGTAGTCGGTTTCCAGGGCCTGCCGGCGCACCCGGGTCGCCTGGGCGAGCACCACGGCGGCGACGGCGATCGCGCCGGTGAGCAGGATGACTACCCACGGGACGGCCTCCAGGTGCAGGGGGGCCGCCAGCGTCACCTGGTCGACGGCGGTCGTGGACCGGGCCAGCTCGGGCACCACGGCCCGGGCGACGAGCAGGCCCGCGACCAGGCCGAGGGCGACCGCGGCGGCCACGATGCCGCCGAGCTCGAGCGTCCGGGAGCGGGCCTGGGCGACGGGCGGCATGCCGAGCGCCCGCAGCACCGCCACCTCGGGACGGCGAGACGCGAGCAGGGTCGCCGCGACTGCGCCGATGCCGGTGGCCGCCAGCAGGACCGCCCCGGCCGAGGCCACCCAGAAGACCCGGCGGGCGGCGCCGGTCGCGTCGGTGACCAGGGCTGCCCCGGAGGCGGGCCCGGTGACGGAGACCACGTCGTCCCGGCCGGCGAGCGTCTCGACGACGGTCGCCTCCTGACCGGGGACGGTCGCGGCCCACAGCTGCGTGGGGAACGGCAGCCCGCGGTCGTCGGCGGCCAGTGCGCGGAGCAGGCCGTCCCGGTCGAGCAGGGCGGCCCGGGGTGCGAGGGTGCCGGGGACCGCCGGCACCAGGGTGGTGACCGTGACCGGTACGTCGGTCCCGAAGGCCTCCACCAGGGCCTCGTCGCCGACCTCGAGGTTGGCGGCGCGGGCGGCCTCGGGGGTGAGGGCGACCGGGACCGGTTCGACGGTGACGTCGGGGCTGGCGGCCGGGTCCGGCGGGGCGAACGGACCCTCGGCCGGGGGAGGGCGGTAGCTGCGGCCGGGGCCCACGACGACCGTCTGCTCGGGCCAGTTGCTGCGGGCCACCCCGTGCAGCGTCCAGGTCTCCCCCGACGTGTCGAGGGACGCGGGCACGAAGACCGCGTCGTCGAGGACCCAGACGGCGCCGGTGGCCGGGTCCACCCGCGTCTCCACGAGGTCGCGGCCCTCGGACTCCGCCTCGGCGGCGAGCCGGTCGGCGTCCTCCTGCGCGGCCTGCGTCACGTCCGGCGGGGCCAGCTGCTCGGCACCCCAGCCCTCGGTGGCCGGGCCGAGCACGGGGTCGCCGTCACCGGTGGACAGGGACAGACGGGCGGCGACCTCCGCCGGCACCGGCTCCCACCGGTCCCCCGGCGTGAGGGGCGCCTCGATCCGGACGTCCAGGAGCACCTGGGTGCTGCCCTCCGGGAGGGTGAAGGTCACCGTGCCGGTGCCACCACCGGGCTCGACCTCGGCCTCGGTGTAGGCGCGGCCCTCCTGCGGCGTGACCACCGGCCTGTCGACGGGAACCGTGGGTCCGTCCACGACGTCCAGCGTCCCGGTGGTGGGGTCGAGGAGGGTCAGCGACACCGTCCAGGGCACCGTCCGGTCGTCGGCGGCGGCCCGGAGCTGCTCGTCGACCACCTGCCGGGCCATGGAGCGGGCCTCGTCCTCGGGGAGCGGTTCGCCGCCGTGGGCCCCGTCGACGTAGTTCTGCACGTCCTGCTCGTACCGCTCCTGGAGGGTGTGCAGGAACTCGTCCTCGACGGTGAGCTCGACTGTCAGGGCCGCCTCGAGGGTGGTCGCGCCACCGGGGAGGGGAACCCCGTCCGCGGTCGGCCCGTCCGTCGTGAGGGCCTCGACCGGCACGAGCGGGTGGGTGGTGGCGCCCGTCGCGTCGTCCCCGGCCTGTCCGTCGGCGCGCGTCGACGTGCCGGCCAGCCCGGGTCCGGTCGCCACGGCCGCGAGGTCGACGACGGGGGAGACGGTGAGCGCCACCTGCGCGTCGCCCAGCCGGGCACCCTCGTCGAGCCACACGGGCGTGGACCGCACGACGCCGGGTGCGCCGCGCAGGGACGGCGGGGGAGGGGCCACCACGCCCGGCTCCACGGTGGCCGGGGGCTCCTCCGGCACGACCCGGACGGGGGCGCCCTGGGCCACCGAGCGCAGGTCGTCCCGCAGCTGGGCCGAGGTGCCGGCGTAGAGGCCGGACAGGGTGGTCGCCCCGACCGCGAGGACGGTCAGGACCGCGGGCACGGCGTAGACCGGCAGCCGGCGGGAGACCTGGGCCGCGGCCAGGTGGCCGGTGGCGCCCCGGCCCGGCCGGGTGAGCGCCTCGACCAGGCGCCCGGCCGGGCCCAGCAGGGCCATCGCCACGACGGCCGCGGCGGCCAGGAGCAGCGCGGGCGCCGCGCCCGCGACCAGGTCGGTGCCCAGCGAGCCGTCCTCCCGGGTCACCAGCGGCGAGCCGTGCCGTCGCAGCTGCCACCAGGCCACGCCCGCCCCGCCGAGGACCAGCACCACGGTGGCCAGCGCCGTCGCGGCGCGGGTGCGCCCAGACACGTCGGCCCGGCCCCCAGCGGTGAGCCGGCGCACCTGGAACCCTGCGACGGCGACGAGGACGGCGAGGACCGCGGCGCCGGTGAGCAGCGCGACCCGCACCACCGTGGGCCACTGGCCGTCCCCGGCGGGGACGGCCTGCAGGACGGCCCAGGCCGTCCCGCCGCCGAGGGCGGTGCCGGCCAGCGCGACGACGGCGGACTCCGCCACCGTGCTGCCCAGCACCTGGGCGCCGGTGGCGCCCCGGGCCAGCAGCAGCTGGTGCTGCGTCTCCCGGGTGGTCGCCAGGAGGCGGGCCAGCTGGACCACGGACAGCATCGTCACGAGGACGAGCACCGAGAGCGGGACCACCCCCAGTGCGCGGGCCGTGGCCAGGTTGGTCGCGGCCGTCCCGGCGGTGGGGGCCAGGTCGCCGTCGACGGTCACGCCGCGGACGTCCACCTCCGGCGTCTTCATCGACGACCGCAGGCTGCCCGCCGCGGAGGCGAGGTGGGCCAGGTCGTCCGGCTGGATCCTGGTGGCGTCAGGCTGGACGGTCCACCGGACGAAGGGGGCGTCCACGACGCGGACCACGCCGTCCGGCGGCACGACCAGCGGGCCGCGGTCGGTGCCGTCCCGACCGGCCGCCACGAGCGGGTCGCCGAACCAGAAGGCGTCGTCGGCGGCGACCGGGCGCCAGAGGCCGGTCACCTCGACGTCGGCGCCGCCGACGACGAGGGTGTCCCCGACCCGCACGCCCCAGGTCTCGGCCGCCGCGGCGTGCAGCATGCCCTGGACCGGCTCGGCGCCGGGGGAGGGCCAGGTGCCCTCGACCACCTCGACCCGCTCCGCCACCTCGGGGTCCTCCGGGGTGAGCGAGACGCTGGCGAGGACGACGAGCCTTCCCTCCAGGCCGTCCTCCCCGAGCCGGACCGGCCGGGGCTCACTGACCACCGTGCGCTGGACGCTGACCGGTGCGGGGGAGAACGCCTCGTCGACCAGGCGTCGGGCCGCGGCGTCCTGGGCCTGTGGGTCCTGCGCCTGCCGGGTCTGCACCCGGATCCCCGCCTCCTGCGGCACGGCCCCTGTCAGCGAGGCCCGGGCGGCGGTCGTCGCGGCGGCCCCGGAGTAGCCGACCGTGCCGGCGAGGATCGCGGTGGTGGCGGTGACGAGCACGAGCAGGGTCAGCAGCAGCCCGGTGGACGCGCGGGCGCGCCGGATCGCCCACCCCCACCACGTCGTCATGGGCCGAACCCTAGTTGCAGCGACCGACGCAGCGGCCGCGGGTCAGCCCTTCTCCCGCAGGTCCACGATCCGGCGCGCCTTGCCGACCGACCGCTCGATGCCGCCCTCGGCCAGCACGACCACCTGGGCGCTGGTGCCGATCCGCGACTTGATCTGGTGGCCCAGCTCGCGCGCGATCGAGGCCCGACGCGCCTCGTCCAGCCCCGGGGCGCCCTCGACGTTGACCGTCAGCTGGTCCATCCGGCCCGGTCGGGAGAGCACGCACTGGAAGTGGGGCGTCAGCCCCTCGGTGGCCAGCACCAGCTCCTCGATCTGGGTGGGGAAGACGTTGACGCCGCGCACGATCATCAGGTCGTCGCTGCGTCCGGTGATCTTGGCCATCCGCCGCATGGACGGCCGGGCCGTGCCGGGCAGCAGCCGGGTCAGGTCGCGGGTGCGGTAGCGCAGCACCGGCATCGCCTCCCGGGTCAGCGCGGTGAGCACCAGCTCGCCCTCCTCCCCGTCGGGCACCGGCTCGTCGGTCAGCGGGTCGACGACCTCGGGGTAGAAGTGGTCCTCCCACAGCGTGAGGCCGTCCTTGGTCTCGACGCACTCCTGCGCCACGCCGGGGCCCATCATCTCCGAGAGCCCGAAGATGTCGGTCGCGTGCATACCGCAGGTCTGCTCGATCTCGGCGCGCATCGCCTCGGTCCACGGCTCGGCGCCGAAGACGCCGATCTGCAGCGACGTCTCGGCGGGGTCGAGCCCCAGCTCCTTGACGTGGTCGATGAGGGCCAGGAAGTAGGACGGCGTGACCATGATGACGTCGGGCCGGAAGTCGCGGATCAGCTGGATCTGCTTCTCGGTCTGCCCGCCGCTCATCGGCACGACGGTGCACCCGAGCCGCTCGGCGCCGTAGTGGGCGCCCAGCCCGCCGGTGAACAGCCCGTAGCCGTAGGCCACGTGGACCAGGTGGCCCGGGCGCACCCCGGCGGCGCGCAGCGACCTCGCCACGAGCCCGGCCCAGGTGTCGATGTCCTGCCGCGTGTAGCCCACGACCGTGGGCCGCCCGGTGGTCCCTGAGCTGGCGTGCAGCCGCACGCACTGCTCGCGGGGGACCGCCAGCATCCCGAACGGATAGTTGTCCCGCAGGTCCGCCTTGGTCGTGAAGGGCAGCAGCCGGACGTCCTCGAGGCTGCGGACGTCGTCGGGGTGGACGCCGCGCTCCTCCAGCTGCCGCCGGTAGTGCGGCACCCCCTCGTACGCCCGCCGCACGCAGCCCTGCAGCCGCTCCAGCTGCGCGGCGCGCAGCTGGTCCACCGACCAGGTCTCGGCCTCGTCGTGCAGGTCCGGTCGGGGGTCGATCGTCGGCAGCGTCATACCTCACCTCTTCGTCGGGGCGGCTCAGGGCAGGGTATGCCGTGCGGCCCCGGGCCCGCACTACGCTCGGTGGATGCACCGGATCTTCACCACCAGCTTCGCCTCCGTCTACCCGCACTACGTCGCCAAGGTGGAGCGCAAGGGCCGCACGAAGGCCGAGCTGGACCAGGTCGTCGAGTGGCTGACCGGGTTCGACGAGGCGGCCCTCCAGCGCCACCTGGACGCCGGCACCACGTTCGAGGACTTCTTCGCCGCCGCCGAGCTCAACCCGCGGGTGGACCAGGTCACCGGGGTCGTCTGCGGCGTCCGGGTGGAGGACGTCGAGGACCCCCTCATGCAGAAGATCCGCTACCTGGACAAGCTCGTCGACGAGCTGGCCCGGGGCAAGGCGATGGAGAAGGTGCTGCGCGGCTGAGGCCCGGGCGGCGTGCCACAGTGGGCGCATGACGACGTCGCACCACGAGGACCACCCCCTGCTCGCCGACCCCGCCCGGACCCCGGTGGCCGTTCTCGGTGCCGGCGCCATGGGGGCCGGCATCGCCCAGGTCGCCGCTGCGGCCGGGCACCCCGTGCACCTCGTCGACGCCCAGGAGGGAGCCGCCGCGAAGGCCGTCGACCGCATCCGTGACGGCCTGGCCCGGCAGGTGGCCAAGGGCCGCACCGGGCAGGGGGACGTCGACGCGCTGCTGGGGCAGATCACCCCGCTGACCACCTCCGACATGACGACCGTCCCGGCGGTCGCCCTCGTCGTCGAGGCCGTCGTCGAGCACCTCGACGTCAAGCGCGTCATCTTCCGCCAGCTCGAGCAGTCCCAGTCGCCGGGCACGGTGCTGGCCACCAACACCTCCAGCCTGTCGATCGACGCCATCGTCCGCGAGGCCACCACCGGCCACGACGCCGCCCTGCACGGCGGCCGGTCGCCCGCGCTGCAGCACCCCGGGCGGGTGCTGGGGCTGCACTTCTTCAACCCCCCGCCGGTCATGCGCCTCGTCGAGGTGGTCCGTGGCGTGCGGTCCGACCCCGCGGTGCTCCAGGCCGCCGCCGAGCTGGTGCGGCGTTGGGGCAAGACCCCGGTGCTGTGCGCCTCGACCCCCGGGTTCATCGTCAACCGGGTCGCCCGGCCGTTCTACGGGGAGGCCCAGCGGATGGTGGAGGAGGGGCTGGTCGACGCGGCCACCGTCGACCTGGCCCTGCGGCGGGCCGGCTTCCGGATGGGGCCGATGGAGCTGACCGACCTCATCGGCCAGGACGTCAACCTCGCCGTCGGGGAGTCCGTGTGGCACCAGACGGACGAGGACCCCCGCTACGCACCCACCGACTACCAGCGCGCCCTCGTGCGGGACGGCCGTCTGGGCCGCAAGACCGGCCGCGGCGTGTTCACCTACGAGGACGGCCGGGCCGTGGACGCCGACCCCGACGAGGAGCTGGCCGGCCGGCTCGTCGGCGGGCCCGTGGTCACCGACCCCGTCGCCCGGACGCTGGCGATGCTCGTCAACGAGGGGGTCGACCTGGTCCACCGCGGGGAGGCCTCGGCCGAGGACGTCGACACCGCCATGCGGCTGGGCACCAACTACCCGAAGGGGCCCTTCGGCTGGCTGGCCGAGCTGGGCGCGGACCGGGTCCGGGAGACCCTCGCCGAGCTCGACCTGGTCTACCCGGGCGGCCGCTACCGGCCGAGCGAGGCCCTGTGAGCACCGGCGCACCCGGGGAGACCCCCGGCACCGACCCCTCGGCCCCGCCCGACCTGGCCCACGTCCGGCGGATGTGGGCCCAGGACCGGGCCTCGGCCCACCTGGGCATCGAGCTGCTGGACGTCGGGGTGGAGGTGCGCGACGGCATACCCCTGGGCCGTGCCCGGGCGCGGATGCGGATCAGGGAGACCATGGTCAACGGGCACGACATCGCCCACGGCGGCTACGTCTTCGCCCTGGCCGACTCGACCTTCGCCCTCGCCTGCAACGCGACCGGCAGGCCCACGGTCGCGGCCGGTTGCGACATCACCTACGTGGCCGCGGGGCGCCTCGAGGACGTCCTCGTCGCGGAGGCTCGGGAACGGGTCACCTACGGCCGCAGCGGGATCACCGACGTCACGGTGGTCCGGCAGTCCGACGGTGCGGTGCTGGCGGAGTTCCGCGGGCGCAGCCGGGTGATGGCCGGCGGCTGACGGGCACGCGGTCCCGCCCGCCCCGGGCCGCCACCGGGGTGACGCCCGGTGGCCCCGTCCAGCAGGATGGTCCGGTGCAGACCTTCCTGCCCGACCCGGGCTTCGACGAGAGCGCCCGGCTGCTCGACGACGCCCGGCTGGGCAAGCAGCGGGTGGAGACCCTGCAGGTCCTGCGCGCCCTGGAGCTGCCGGACTACGGCTGGGTCAACCACCCCGCCGTGCGGATGTGGCGCGGACGCACCCCCGCCCTGGTCGCCTACGGCCTGGCGATGGTGCGGCAGTGGCGCGACCGCGGGCACGCCGACGGGACGGCCCCGGCGATCGCGGAGTTCGCCCCCGGGGTCGTCGACGTCCCCCAGCAGGAGCTGGCCGCCGCCGGCCTCCTGCCGTCCTGGCTGGGCGACGCGGAGCTGCACCGCTCGCACCGATCCAACCTGCTGGCCAAGGACCCCGACCACTACCGGCCGCTGCTGACCGCGCGCTACGGCCCGGAGCCGGACGACCTGCCCTACGTCTGGCCCGGGCCCGACGACGTCCCGGTGCCGCCCGGACCGGCGGGGACGCGGGTCTGGGTCGTGCGGCCGCCCACGGAGACGGAGGTCGGGGTATGCCTGGGGGCCGGCGTCATGGGCCTGGGCACCCGGTCCGGGGTTGACGTGCCCGCCGCCGGCCTGGGCCCGGAGGAGCTGCGGGCGCTCTCCCGGGAGCGCACGGGCCGGCGGCCCGCCAAGGACCTGCGCCAGCTGTCCACGCTCCTCGACGAGGTCCGGCCGGGCGATCTCGTGGGCCTGCCCGTGCAGGACGGCGCCGGGCTGCTCCTGGGGGAGGTCGCCGGGGACTACGTCTTCGTCCCCCACGGGCCCCTGCCCCACCGCCGCCCGGTGCGCTGGGGCCACGTCGTCCCCCGGTCCGCCGCCCGACGGCCCGCCACGCTGCAGGACCCGCGGGCGCTCTTCGCCGTCGTGCTCGACCCCGCGGCCGCCCGGCCCGGCACCGGGTCGCCGTGACCACCCGGCCGGGCGACCCTCCCGCGGGCCCCGTCCCGCCACGTCCCGGCGGGAGGATCGCCGACCTCGTGGTCCCCTTCGTCGTCGGACTGGTCGGGACCGCCGCGCTCCTCGGGCTGGGCATCGCTACGGGCCAGCCCAACTGGCAGGTCTACCTGGCCGTCCTCGTCCTGGGCGCGGGCGCGGTCGCGCTCCTGCACCGCCGCGCCGGGCTGAGCGCACCCACGGTCTGGGGCCTGCTCCTCTTCGGCCTCGGCCACCTGGCCGGGGGGATGGTCCCGGTCGGGACCGGAACGCTCTACCAGTGGTGGCTGGTCCAGGACGTGGTCCGCTACGACAACCTGCAGCACGCGGTCGGGTTCGGCGTGGTCGGCCGGGCCACGTGGGAGGCGCTGGGACGACGTCTGGCCCCGGTCCCCGGCGCCCGGGCGGCGGCGGCCTGGTGGGTCGTGGTGCTCGGCGCCGGCGCGTTCGGGGCGCTGAACGAGGTGGTCGAGTGGGTGCTCACCCTGACGCTGGAGAGCACCCGGGTCGGCGGCTACGACAACACGGCCAGGGACCTGCTCGCCAACCTCGTCGGCGGCGTCCTCGTGGGCGGGGCCACCGCCTGGGAGGTGCGCCGCGGGGAGCGGGTGGCGGGCCGCCCGCCGGGCGCGGCGGGATGACCGGGCCGGCACCCGGCATCGGTCGTTAGGCTGACGGGCATGTCTGAGACCGCGACGACGCACCCGCTCCTGGAGCAGCACCGGGACACCCTCGAGGAGGCCGCCCGGGCCCTCCGGGAGCGCAGCTACTACAGCCGCTACCCCGAGTCTCCCAGCCCGCGCGTCTACGGCGAGACCGCGCCGCAGGACGGCCAGGACGCCCACGAGCGCAGCCTCAACGCCAGCTACTCGGCCCTGGCCGACCAGCCCTCCACCGGTCGGGAGGTCGGCAGCGAGGTCAGCCCCTACGGCCCGACGCTAGGCGTGCGCTACCCCGAGCTCGACGTCGACGCCGCCATGGACGCCGCGCTCGCCGCGATGCCCGCCTGGCGCGACGCGGGCGCCGAGGTCCGCGCCGCCGTCTGCACCGAGATCGTCGACCGGATCAACGCCCGGTCCCACCAGATGGCCCACGCCGTCATGCACACCAGCGGCCAGCCGTTCGTCATGAGCTTCCAGGCCGGCGGTCCGCACGCCCAGGACCGGGCGCTCGAGGCCGTCGTGGCCGCCCTGGAGGAGCAGAGCCGCATCCCTGCCTCCGTGGTCTGGGAGAAGCCCGCCAAGGGCGGGCCGATCCGGATGCAGAAGGACTACCGGGTCGTGCCCCGGGGGGTGGCGCTGGTCATCGGCTGCAACACCTTCCCCACCTGGAACGCCTACCCGGGCATCTTCGCCAGCCTGGCCACCGGCAACCCGGTCGTCGTCAAGCCCCACCCCCGTGCCGTCCTCCCGCTGGCGCTCACCGTCGCCACCGCCCGCGAGGTGCTGCTCGAGGCCGGCTTCGACCCGGCCCTGGTCCAGCTGGCCGCCGAGGACGACGGCGGCACCCTGGCCAAGGACCTGGCCCTGCACCCGGCGGTGAAGATCATCGACTACACCGGCGGGCCCGGGTTCGGCGCGTGGCTGGAGGCCGAGGCCGGCAAGGCGGGCAAGCTGGTCTACACCGAGAAGGCCGGCCTCAACTCCGTCGTCGTCGACTCCACCGACGACCTCAAGGGCCTGCTGGGCAACCTGGCGTTCTCTTTCTCGCTCTACTCGGGCCAGATGTGCACCGCCCCGCAGAACGTCTACGTGCCGGCCACCGGGGTCGACACCGACGAGGGCCACCTGGGCGCCGACGAGTTCGGGCAGCACCTGGCGGAGGCTCTCTCGCGGTTCACCGCCGACGACGCCCGTGCGGTGGAGATCCTCGGCGCCACCGTCAACGACGACGTCCGCGGCCGGGCGACCGACGTGCCGGCCCTGGCCGAGCGGCTCGGTGGCGAGGTGCTCCTCGACTCCCGGGCCGTGACCCACCCGCACTATCCCGACGCCGTCGTGCGCACGCCCGCCCTCGTGGCCACCGACGCGGGCAACGAGGTCGCCTACACCCAGGAGTGCTTCGGGCCGGTCGCCTTCCTCGTGCGGACCGCCGACACGACCGAGTCGCTGCGACGCTTCGCCGAGACCGTGCGCGAGCACGGGGGGATGACCGCCTCCGTCTACTCCACCGACGAGCAGGTGCTCGAGGACGCCCGGGAGGCGGCGGTCGAGGCGGGGGTCGCGCTCTCGGAGAACCTCACCGGGCAGATCTTCGTCAACCAGACGGCCGCGTTCAGCGACCTGCACGGCACCGGGGCCAACCCGGCCGCCAACGCCGCCTACGCGGACACGGCGTTCGTGGCCAACCGGTTCCGGGTCATCACCAGCCGGCGGCACGTCTGAGCACGGACCACGGGCCGGGTATGCCGCCGCTCCCCGGCGAGGGCCCGGGCGCCGGGCGCGACGGCCGCGACGAGCCCGTCCTGCCCGGGAACGTCCGCCGCCGGACCGTCGCCCCCGGCGTGGTCGAGCTGGTCGGTCTGTCCCACCTGCCGGCCGACCCGACGGACGCCGTCGACCTCGTCGTCGGGCTGGTGGAGCGGTCGTTCGGCGACGGGCACCACCGCGTCGAGGCTCAGGTGGACGTGGACGACCACGGGACCCGGCGCGTCCTCCAGCGGGCCGGGCTGCGGCCCGAGGGCGTCGCCCGCGGCCGGGCCGCGGCCGCCGACGGACCACCCGGCGACGTCCTCCGGCTCGGCCGGCTGCGGGACGACCCGTCCCCCGGGACCCCCGCCGGGTTCCTGGGGATGCTGAACGCCACCCTGCCCACCAAGCGGCTCATCGTGCAGGGGCTCGTCCGGGACGACCAGGGCCGGGTGCTGCTGTGCGAGCTGACCTACAAGCGCGACTGGGACCTCGTCGGCGGCGTGGCCGAGCCGGCCGAGACACCGGTGGCCAGCCTCGAGCGGGAGGTCTGCGAGGAGCTGGGCGTCGACCTGCCGGTCGGCGACCTGCTCGCGGTCGACTGGCTCCCGCCCTACAAGCAGTGGGCCGACGCCCTCCTGCTCGTCTTCGACCTGGGGGTCCACCCCGACCTGCTGGACCGGGCGGTGCTGCAGCGCACCGAGCTGCGCTCCGTCCACTGGTGCACCCTCGCCGAGGCGGCCGACCACGTCGCCCCCTACGTCGCCCGGCTGCTGACCTCCCTGGCCGAGGCCGAGGCCGAGGTCGGGGGGACGGCGGGCGGCGCGGGCCCCCTCTTCCTCGAGGACGGGCTCCCCCGCCGGACCGCACCGGGCTGAGCCGCCCGCCTCCGGTCCGTGCTGACGGCGTCCACGGACGGGCTGCTACCTTTCGCTCGTGGCCAAGCACAGCCGTCCGCCGGAGGACAACGACCGCAGGGGGATCCTGTGGGCCCTGCTCGCCCTGCTCGGCGTCGTGCTGGTGGCCGGTGCGTTCTGGTTCCTCGGCGGGGACGACGACGACCCGGCCGCCGACGCGCCCGACCCCGCCCCGACGACCGCCGAGCCGGCCCCGTCCGACGACGCCGCCGTCACCAGCGACCCCCCGCCGGCCGCCGCCCCCGAGAGCTGCGACCCGGTGACCGTGTGGTCGGCACCGGAGCTGCTGCCCGCCGTCACCGCCGCCGCGGACCGGGCGGCCGACGACTGCTTCACCTACGACGTCCAGGAGCGGGAGACCGCCACCTCCCAGGCGGAGGTCCGCGGTGAGGACGCCCCCGACGTCTGGCTCCCCAGCTCGGTGGCCTGGGCCCAGCTGGCCGCCCGGGACGGGGTGGACCTCCAGGTCGGCCCCACGGTCGCCAGCAGCCCGGTCCTGCTCACCGGTGCGCCCGGCACGGTCGCCGGGATGGGTGACCTGGGCCTGACCCCGGACAGCAGCTTCGCCGAGCTGGCGCAGGTCTACCAGGAGCAGGCGGCCACCGGGGACGCGCAGCTGACGATGCGCCTGGGGGACCCCCGCAACGACCCGGCCACCATGGCCCTGCTCGCCGCCACCTCCGAGGAGCTGGGGTCGCTGGACGAGCCGGGCGGCCCCGGCCGCAGCCTGCTCGTCGTGCTCGCCCAGACGGCCGCCCAGGGTGACCCGCTGTCGGTGCTGCGGTCCGACGCGGACACGCTGGTCCCGGCCACGGAGCAGCAGATCGGCACCGCTGTGGCCGACGGCCAGGAGCTGCAGGGGGTGCAGCTCGGCGGCGACCTCGGCACCGTCCAGCTGCCGTTCGTGCGCGTCGGCCAGGAGGGGTCTGAAGAGGCCGTCGCGGCCCTCCAGGAGGAGCTGACCTCCGGCGCCGCCGACGGCGACCTGGCGGAGTCGTTCCTGCGCCCCGGGGACGAGGGCGCCGCGCCCGGGGTCCCGGGCGTCCCCGAGCGGGTGCGCACGACGGGCGAGGCCCCCGACGAGCAGCTGACCGCCACGGTCGCCGAGACCTGGTCGGTCATCGCCCCCCAGTCGCGCATCCTGGCCCTCATCGACATCTCCGGGTCGATGGAGGCACCGGTCGACGACGACGCGACCCGCATCGACCTCACCCGCGAGGCGGCGCAGACGGCGCTGTCGGTCATCCCGGAGCGGACGGCGGTGGGCGTGTGGTACTTCGCCACCTCCCTCGACGGCGAGCGTGACCACGTCGAGGCCGCCCCGCTGCGACCGCTCGAGGAGGAGGTCGGGGACGTCACGCACAAGGAGGTCCTCCTGGGGGTCACCGAAGAGCTCGGCGTCGACACCCTGCAGGGCGACACCGGCCTGCACGACTCCCTCTGGGCCGCGTACAGCGCGATGCAGGAGGAGGACGTCGACGACGCGATCAGCTCGGTGCTCATGCTCACCGACGGCATCAACGACGACTCGACGGGCGGACTGTCCGAGGACGAGGTCGTCGAACGGCTGGAGCAGGCCCGGGAGGAGGGCGACCGGCAGGTGACCGTCGTCCTCATCGGTGTGGGGCCCGACGTGGACGCCGACGCGCTGGAGCGGCTGGCCACGGCGGCCGGCGGCGAGTCGCTGGTCATCACCGACCCCCGCGAGCTGCCCCAGGTCTTCGTCGACGTCGTCGCGCGCCGCGCGGCCTGACCCGCCCGGGTCTGCCGTGGCCGAGCAGCACCGCACACCCCCCGGCGCGCCGGACGTCGCCGCCGCGGCCGCGCTCTGGGAGGCGTATGCCGCGGCCTTCCCGGGCGTCGTCGCCGCCTGCCCCGACCACACGGTCGAGCACTTCGGGGACTCCGAGGAGCTCGCTGACGAGCTGCTCGACCTCGTGCTGGCCGGCGGCAAGCGGGCGACCTCGGCGCTGGTCGCCGACTTCCTGGCCGAGGGCGAGCCGCTGCCACGGGTCGGGTCCCACTGGATCGCCTGCGACGGCCGGGGGAGGCCGCGCCTCGTCCTCCGCAGCACCGAGCTGCGGATCGGCACCTTCGGCGGGGTCGACGCGACCTACGCCGCGCAGGAGGGGGAGGGCGATCTGTCGCTGGAGAGCTGGCGGCGGGAGCACCGGCGCTACTGGACGCGCACCTGCGCGGCGCGCGGCGAGCCCTGGTCGGAGGACCAGGAGATCGTGCTCGAGAGGTTCGCCGTGGTGTGGCCGCCCGAGCACGCCGACCCCTGACCACAGCGAGCCCTGACAGGGACGGCAGGACGCTGGCAGGATGCCCGGCATGACCGTCCAGGCCAAGCTGGGCGCGGGCGACCGCGGCGAGGAGCCGACCAGCCCGCTGACCACGCTGCGCCAGTTCTACGTCGCCCCCGGGTTCACCTTCGACCCCGACGTCGAGCAGCGCTACCTGGACGGGATGCTCAAGACCTCCGTCGGTGACGACGTTTACCCCGGCGACCTCACGACGTCGTCGAACTGGCCCGGGGTGGCCCCCGGCACGACCGGGATGAACAACGCGCTGTCGCCGAAGTACCTCGACCAGAGCGGCTTCGCCGACCTCGACCCCGTCCCGCCGGTGCTGTGGGTCCGGGGCGAGCTGGACCAGATCGTCTCGGACACCTCGATGTTCGACCTCGCCCAGCTCGCCCGGCTCGGAGCCGTGCCGGGCTCGCCGCGGACGTGCGCGCCTTCCTCGGCTGAGGCCGCCGCCTGGGCCGCCCGCCCCGACGGCGGGGCCGGGGCTCAGGCCGAGGGCAGCGGGGTGGCCAGCATCGCCTCCAGGGCGATCGTCACCATGTCGCCGAAGGTCTGCTCCCGCTCCGAGGCGCTCGTCTCCTCGCCCGTGACGATGTGGTCGGAGACGGTGCACACCGTCAGCGCCTGCCGCCGGGCCTTGGCCGCCAGCGTGTAGATCTCGGCCGTCTCCATCTCCACGGCCGCGACGCCGTACTCCACGACCTTGGCGGTCAGCTCCGGGCGAGAGTGGTAGAAGCTGTCCGAGCTGAAGACGGTGCCGACGTGGTGGCGCGCCCCGTGCGCCTGCGCCGCGTCGGCCGCCGCCCGCAGCAGCGCGAAGTCGGCCGTCGCGGGGTAGTGGTAGCCCTGGAAGCGCAGCGTGTTCATCGAGCTGTCGGTCGCGGCGGCCATCGCCAGGACCACGTCGCGCACCTGCAGGCGATCGGTGAGCGCCCCGCAGGACCCGACCCGCACCAGCTGCTGGACGCCGTACTCGTCGATCAGCTCGTTGACGTAGATGGAGGCGGACGGCTGCCCCATACCCGTGCCCTGGACCGAGACCCGTTCGCCGCGGAACGTGCCGGTGAACCCGAGCATCCCCCGGACCTCGGAGTAGCACTCGGCGTCGTCGAGGAAGGTCTCGGCGATCCACCGGGCGCGCAGGGGGTCCCCGGGCAGGAGGATGCGGGGGGCGATCTGACCGGGCTGGGCTGCGATGTGCGTGCTCACGGGACCCAGGGTATGCGGCACTAGGCTGACCGGCGACGTCGGGACGCGAGGAGGTGGGCACGGGTGGAGGCGACGAGCGTGCTGTCCGCGCGCCTGCTCCTGGACGGTGGCGACGGCGGGGCCCCGGCCCGGGACCGGGCCGCCAGGCTGCTGGCCGTGGCGCTGCGCGGCCGGCACCCCGCGGGCCTGGAGGCGCTGGCGCTCACCGCCGGCTTCCGGCGGCCGTCCGCCGCCGTGGCCGCCGCCCTGCTCGACGGCGAGCCCCTGCCCGCGGCGACCACGGTGCCGGGGGAGACCCTGCCCTTCACGGTGGCGCTGGCCACCGCGTGGGCGGCCACGGGGGAGACGGGAGGTCTGGCCGCCGCCGTGGAGGTCTTCCGGCAGGTCGTCGGGCGGCACGGGCCGGGTGGGCTGCGCCCCGTCGAGCAGCGGCACTACCTGCAGGCCGCCTACCTCGCCGGGCGGACGGACCTCGTGCACGAGGGTCTGGCCACCCTCGGCGGCCTGACGGCGGACGTGGCCGAGGGGCTGCGGGCCGACCTGCTCAACCCCTACGTGCGGCGGGCGGGAGACGCCGACGGGGCGGGCGCCGGCGGACGCCCGGTCGACGCCGCGGACCACCAGGCCTGGGTGGCGGCGCTCGGCTCCCGGTTCCGGGCGCGCGACCTCCTCGGGCCGCAGGTGGACCCCTCGGGGGCGTGCCTCTTCGACGGCCTGCACCTGGGGCCGGCCCGTTCGGTGGACGGCCCGCTCGTCACCGTCGTCGTGCCCGCCTTCCGCCCCGACGCCGGGCTGCTCACCTCGGTGCGCTCGGTGCTGGCCCAGTCCTACGGCCAGCTCGAGGTGGTGGTCGTCGACGACGCCTCCGGACCCGGCTTCGCCGCGGTGTTCGAGGCCGTCGCCGCCCTCGACGACCGCGTCCGGCTCCTGCGGCAGGACCGCAACGGCGGGGCGTACGTGGCTCGCAACCGTGCCCTGGCCGAGGCCCGGGGAGAGCTGGTGACCACCCAGGACGCCGACGACTGGTCGCACCCTGAGCGGCTGGCCCGGCAGGTCGCGGCCCTGACCGACCATCCGGAGGCCGTCGCCAGCCGGTCGGCCGCCGTCCGTGCCCGGCCGGACCTGACCCGGCAGTGGTTCGGCTACCGCCCGGAGCGGATGAACGCCAGCTCCCTCCTCGTGCGCCGCGAGGTCTTCGACCGGGTGGGACCCTTCGACACCCTGCGCAAGGGGGCGGACTCGGAGTTCGCCGAGCGGCTGCGGCTGGTCGGCCCCGTGCAGGACGTCGTCGCTCCGTTGGCGATCACCCGGCTGGCGGCGGGCTCGCTCTCGCGGGCCGACTTCGCCTGGGGCTGGCACCACCCCGACCGCGTGCTCTTCCGCAACGCCTTCCGCGACTGGCACCGCAGGGTCCGGGCGGGAGAGGCCGCACTTCCCCTCGAGCGGAAGGGTCCCCGTCCGTATGCCGTCCCCCGCCGGTTCCGGGTCGACCGCGACCAGGAGACGGTGCCCGTGGGCGACCCCGTGGACGGGCCGTCGAGGACGGGGGCGACGGGCGGCGCCCCCTCCGCGGCCCCCCTCGTCCTGCTGGCCGACGCGGCCCGGCCCGTCCCGTCCGCGCTCGGCGGTGGTCTGGCGGCCCTCGTCGCCGCCGACGGCGGACTCCCGGCCGTGCTCGTCCGCGAGGACCTCACCCGGGCCGGGGCCGAGCCGGAGCCGTACGACGAGGAGCTCCTCGCCGAGGCGGCCGCCGGCCACGTCGAGCTGCTCACCGACGCCGACGAGGTGGTCGCCGGCACGCTGCTGGTCCTCGACCCCGCGCTTCTCGGCCCACCCGCCCTGCCGCTCCCTGAGCTGCGTGCCGGGGAGGCGTTGGTCGCGGCCGTGCCGCCGTCCGCGGACGAGCCCGTGCGCGACCTCGAGCAGGCGGGGGAGGTCGTCCGCACGCTCACCGGCCGCGCCCCGGTCTGGGTCGCCCGCACGCCGTGGGAGCAGCAGGCCTGGGCGGCCGACGGGTGGCGGCTGCCGCTGCTCGGCGAGGCGTTGGCGGACCGTGGTCACCGGCTGCGACCTCCCGGGACGGGCGGGGGAGCCACCGGGACGGGCGGGGGCGCGCCGCAGGACCTGCACGACCGGCTCGTCGGGGCCCTGGAGCTCGTCGCCGAGATCGAGGAGACGGACGCCGCCCTTCCACGTCGGACGACCGGACGCGAGCTGCTCGTCCGTGACCGGGTGGCCCGGGTGGGTCGGCTCGACCCCCGCGTCGAGCCGATGGTGCCTCCGCCCCTGCGGGGAGCCTGGTCCGAGGAGGACCCCGCGGTCCGGTCGGTGACCGCGCTCGTCGCGGCCGACGTGGTCGTCCTCGGCAAGCTCGACCTGGCCGACCGCGTCAAGCTGCGCGCGGCATACCCCGAGGCCGGGCTGGTCCTGGCGGCCCAGCCGGCCGGGCCGAAGGGGGAGTGCGGGATCTCCCGGTCGGTGCGCGCGCACGAGGTCGTGGCCCGGCACGCCCCCGGCCTGGCGCCCCGGATGGTCTCCCACGGGCGGACCGGGTCCGGAGTGCGCTACCTCGTGGAGGAGCTCGTCGAGGGCCGGCCGTTGGGGTCGGCGCGCGCGCTGGACGCCCGGGCGGCCGAGCTGCTGACCGCCCTCGCCGGTCTGCATGCCGGACACGGGACGCGGCGCACGACCGTGCGGCAGCGGTGGGGCGACCGGATGTCACGGCGGTGGGCGGCCACGGTCGGCGCCGGCATCGTCCCAAACGGGGTCGCCGGACGCGTCGCCGAGCTCTTGGGCCGGGACGCGGACACCCTCCGGGTCTCCTGGTCGCACGGGGACCTGGTGCCCTCCAACGTCTTCGCCGGCCCGGACGGGCTCACGCTGCTCGACTGGGAGCACTCGCAGGAGGCGCCGGTCATGCACGACGCCGCCAAGCTGCACCTCTTCTGCGGCGATCCGGCCGCCCTGCTGGACGTCGTGGCCGAGGTCCTGGGCGTTCCCCGGCAGGACGGCCGCCTCAGCGGTGCCGAGGAGCTGGTGCTGGCGCACGCCCAGCTGGTCGGCCGCTACCCCGAGCGCCGGGACCGCATGCGGGGCCACCCGCGGGCCGAGGTCTACGAGCGGCAGGTCCGTCGGCAGGTGGACCGGCTGGCCCAGGTGGTCGACCGGTGCGACGGGAGCTGGTGAGCGGGTCCGCTCAGCCGCGCGGCGTGACCCGCAGGACGACGTCGTCGCTGCCGTTGGAGGTCGTCACCCACAGCGCGCCGTCGTCGTCCAGCACGACGGACCGCAGGCGGCCGTAGGTGCCCTCGAGCTCCGGCACCCGGGCCTCGTCGACGACCTCCCGCCCGTCGAGGGTCAGCACCGTCATCCCTGACCCCTTGAGCTCGGCGACCGCGAGCGCGCCCTCCCAGGCGCCCCAGGCCTCGCCCTCGAGGAAGGCGGCACCGCTCGTGGCGTGGGTGGGGTCCCCGCTGGACCACACCGCCTCCACGGCGTCCGGGAACCGCTCGAGGTCGGTCATCGGCACACCCTCGTCGTAGCCCGGGCCGGGCGCCCACCCGTAGTTGGCCCCCGGTTCCAGCACGTTGACCTCGTCGTCCACGGCCGGCCCGTGCTCGACCGAGAAGATCTCCCCGGTGCCGGGCTGCCCGGCCAGGCCCTGGACGTTGCGGTGGCCGTAGGTGAGGATGCGCGGGTCGGCGCCGGGCGGTGCCGAGGCGGGGTCGGCCGCTCCGCCGTCGGTCCGCACGTGCAGCACCTTGCCGCCCAGGGAGTCGAGGTCCTGCGGGTTGGCCTCGTCGGCCGCGTCGCCGGTCCCGACGAGGAGGGTGCCGTCGTCCTGCAGGAGCAGCCGGCAGCCGCTGTGCCGCCCGGAGGTCAGGGGTATGCCGTCGACGACCACGTCCTGCAGGGTGGCGGAGGTCAGGTCCTCGGTGAGCGTGTGGGCGGTGACGCGGACGTCCCCCGGCCCGTCGGGCGGGGCCCAGGCGTGGCACAGGTAGACGGTGTCCTCCTCGACCGCCAGGCCCATGAGGCCGGCCTCCCCGGAGGCGAACAGGTGGTCCAGGTCGGTGGCCACCTCCTGGGTCCGGCCGTCCCGGTGGGCCAGCAGCCGCCCGCCCCGCTCGGTGACCAGGACCGTGCCGTCGGGGCGGGGTGCCACGTCCCAGGGGATGGCGAGCCCGTCGAGGACGACCTCGACGTCGAGCTCGGGCGGGACGGCCGGGTCCACGGTGGTCCCGCCGGTGGTCGGGGCGTCCTCCGTCGCGCCACCGCCGGCCGTGCCCGCGTCGTCCGTGTCCGTGGCCGCGTCGCTTCCGCCGCCCGCGGTCGCGTCCTCGGCAGGGCCCGGCGACGCGGATGGGTCGGGGGTCGTCCCGGTGCCGGGGTCCGGCGTGGCCGTCGACGAGCAGCCGGTCACCCCCAGGGCGCCGAGGAGGACCAGGACGGCGGTCGCGCGGACGGGTCGCACGACCCCCACGCTACCGGGAGGTGCGGGCGGCGAGTGCGGCCTCGATCTCGGCGGCCGCACCCCGGACGCCGTCCTCGAGGGCGACGGCCGCGGCCTCGTCCTCCGCCCGCCGCGCGACGCCGGGCTCCCGGGCGGCCGCCAACGCCTGCCGGAACGCCGTCCGGGTGGCGGACGCGGCGGGGACCGGGGCGGATCCGACGCCGATCTCGTGCACCCGGCGCGCGAAGAAGGGCTGGTCCATGGTGAAGGGCACCACGACCTGCGGACGACCGGAACGCAACGCCTGCGCGGTGGTCCCCGCACCCCCGTGGTGCACGACCGCGGCGGTGCGGGGGAAGAGCAGCTCGTGGGCCACGTCGTCGACGACCCGGACGTCGGGCCCGAGCCCGTCCTCGAGGCCGGAGCCGCCCTGGAGCACCACTCTCAGCCCCAGGTCGGCGGCCGCCTCCACGGCGTGCGCCAGCACCGTGCGCACGGCGGGCAGGGTGTGCGACCCCAGGCCGACGAAGACCGGGGCGGGGCCGTCGTCGAGCCAGGCGGCCAGGCCGGGCTCGAGCGCGGTGTCCGCCGGGAGCGGACGGAACGGGTAGCCGACCGCACGGACCTGTCGCCCGGCCACCCTGCGGGGGGTGACCAGCCGGGGGCTGTGCGCCACGAACGCCGGCGCCGTGCCCATGCTCAGCGCGGCGCGGGGGTCCGGGGCGACCAGGCGGACGGCGGTGGGCAGGACCCTCAGGGCGGCCGCGAGGTTGCGCCACGACCGGCCCGGCACGACGGAGAACATGCTGGTGTCGCCCCAGGTGGTCGGCAGCGCCGGGACGAACATCATGAGCACCCGCGGGGCCCGGGGCCAGCCGGCCAGGGCCGGCCACCCGGCCGTCATCGCGGTGAGGACCAGGCCGTCGTAGCGGGGCCGCATCTCCTCCAGCCGTCGCCGGACCGAGGGCGCCAGCAGCTCGGCCAGGCCGCGCAGCATGCGGAGCTGGCCGGCGAGGTCGGTCGGCATGCCGTGGGCCCCCAGCTGGTCGCGGTAGTAGGCCATGGCGTCGACGTCCACCGGCTCGGGCCGCAGACCCGCCGACTGCACCAGACCGACGAACTCGCGGGTGGCGGTCACCCCGACCTCGTGCCCGCGGTCCGCCAGCTCCCGGCCCACCGCGAGGACCGGCTGGTAGTCGCCGCGGCTGCCCGCCGCCAGGAGGGCGATCCGCACCGGGCGGCTCAGTCCTCCGCGTCCGCGACGCAGAACTCGTTGCCGGCGGGGTCGCGCATCACCGTCCAGGCGAACCCGTCGACGTCGTGGTTGCGCACGACCTCGGCGCCCAGCTCCACGAGCCGGGCGACCTCGGTGGTCCGGTCGGTGCCCGCCAGGTCCAGGTGGAGCCGGTTCTTGCCCGCGCTGGGCTGCTCCACCCGCTGGAAGGCCAGGCGGGGCTCCCCGGTCAGCACCACGAAGTCCTCGCTCTCGTGGGCCGTCTCGGCGCCCATGGCCCGTTGCCAGAAGCCGGCCAGCTCGTGGGGGTCCTCGCAGTCGACCGTGACCATGGTGACGGTCAGCGCCGTGAGGCGGTGGCCCTCGGTGCGGGGTCCGTCCTCGTGGCCCTCGTCGCTCTCGGTCTCCTCGACCTCGGCCTCGGCCTCGGTCTCCTCGCCCTCGTCACCGTCGGCCTCGTCCGTGGCCTCCTCGGCCTCGACCTCACCCGCGACCTCCTCGCCGTCAGGCCCCGGGCCATCCTCCTCGCGGGCCTGCTCGATCTCGGTCCTCGTGTCGTGCGGGCTGCTCATGGGTCCTCAGTCTGCCGCAGCGACCCCTCGGCCGCACCCGTCGCACGGTCCTGGTCGCCGCGCAGCAGCCGGGCCAGGCGGGGCCCGGCGTCCACGGTGTAGACGTCCGACCCGGCCTCCACCTCGTGCTCGGCGAAGGCCGCCAGCACCTCCCTGACCACGGCGTGGGTGGCCTCCTTGGTCTCCAGCTGCCGGGCACCGGACCAGAAGCGCAGCTCCAGCTGCACCGTGGCGGTGCCGATGGAGGTGAGGAAGGCCTCGGGACCCGGCTCGTCCAGCACCTGGGGCACCGCCCGCATCGCCTCGACGGCGACGCGGGCGGCCCGGTCGAGGTCGGCGCTGTCGGCGACGTCGACCAGCACCGAGCTGCGCACGCGCTCGAAGCCGGTCTGCACGGTGACCACCTCCGAGTGCAGCGTGCCGTTGGGCACCAGCACCAGACGGCCGTCGAAGGTGCGCACCGACGTGCTGGTCAGGCCCATCTGCACGACGGTGCCGCGGTGCTCGCCCACCGAGATCTGGTCGCCGACGCGGAACCGGTCCCGGGTGAGGATGACGATGCCGGCGAACATGTTGCCCAGCACGGTCTGGAAGGCGATGCCGGCCGCGATCGAGACGACGCCGATGCCCCCGAGCAGGTTGACCGGGCGGATGCTGGGGAAGGTGATGGTGACGGCGGCGCCGACGGCGAGCAGGGTGACCAGCCAGGAGACGAGGCGGCCGAAGACCCGGGACGAGCTCTCGCTGCGGCCGCGCCAGGCCAGCGCGCGCGCCACGAGCAGCCGGACGAGCTGGCCCAGCGCCACGCCGACGACGAGGACCGCCAGCCCGAGGGCCACCCCCACCGGGGTGACCGGCGGCAGCTCCAGCCCCTCCAGCGCCTCGTTCACGTCCCGCTCCCCTCGGCCACGTCCCCGACCAGGTCGCGCGCGGTCCGCAGCCACCGCTCCAGCAGCGGCCGGTGCTCGGGCAGGGCGACCGTGAGGAGGTCCTCGAGCACGGCGACGACCCGCCGCGGCACCTGCAGCGAGTCCTGCCCGTAGTGCAGCGGCTCCGCCAGGGCCAGGTCGACGAGCTGGCCGATCCGCTGCGGCCGGTGCACGAGGCGCACCTGGCCGTCCCGGGTCACCAGGGCCGGCAGCTCGGCGCGCAGGACCAGGAGCCGCAGGATGCGGTGCAGCTCGTCGACCACCTGGACGGCGGTCGTGGGGTCGTTGATGCCCGGGGAGAGCGCGCGCTCGGCGATGTCGACGAGCTTGCGGATCCCGAAGGCGGGGTCCTGGTGGAAGAAGCGGTCCTTCTCCACGACGACCATCGGCCGGAGGCTCTCCAGGTCGTCCTCGTCCAGCTGTCCGGCCCGGACCTCGCGCCACACCTTCACCGCGGGGATCCCCTCGGGCACGAAGTCGCCGACCTGCGGCAGCACCTCGACGACGACGTCGTGCTCCTCGGCCCACGCCACCAGGCGCCGGTGGTCGACCTCCACGACCGAGCCGTGCTCGAGCGCGGGCAGGGTCTGGGCGGTCCTGCCCTGGCCGGGGTCCCAGGTGTTCAGGCCCAGCCGCGACCCCGGGGCGTCCGGCTCGGGGAAGTAGCGGTCGACGACGTCGACGGTGTCCTCGCCCAGGTGGGAGACGATCGAGGAGACCTGGATCGAGTTGGTGATGTGGTGGATGAAGGCCAGGAACATCCCGACGCTGGCCAGCACGAGGAAGAAGCCGAGGGTGACCGAGACCTGCGGGACGAACTGGGCGCTCTCGCCCGACTCGCCCTGGACGGACCGCAGCACCGTGAGGGCGTAGGTGAAGCTCGCGGCGAAGATGCCCAGGGTCACCTGGGTGATCCGGCTGGAGAGGAAGTCGCCGAGCACGCGGGGGCTGTACTGGCTGCTGGCCAGCTGGATGACGACCATCGTGATGGAGAACACCAGGCCGGTCACCGAGATCATCGCCCCGGCGATGTTGCCGAGCATGTCGCGGGCGCCGCTGGGGCCCCCGGGGAAGAAGTAGGGCAGCTGGTCGTCCAGCGTGCGGTCCAGCACCGGCATGAACACCCCGCCCAGGGTGGCCACGACGATGATGACGGTGGGCAGCACCCAGAACGGCCGCCAGACGCGGTCCCAGCGGCTGATCGACCGGGTCTGCGGCAGCGAGCCGAGGTCCTCGCGGTCGGTGTCCCTGGTCCGGGACCCGCGGGGGGCCGGCGATGCGTCGTCGTCGCTCACGGACCCATCCTCGCGCAGAGGGCGGGCCGGGGCCTCACGTGGTGGTCCCCGGCTCCAGCCGGGCGCCGGCGGGCACGTCGTCCCCCGGCGCCACGACCGCGTGCCGGCCCACCAGGGTGATCGCCCCGTCGGTCACCCGCGTGCCCGGCAGCGGCCGACCGACGACCGCGTCCCGGCCGACGCGGGCCCACTCGTCCACGACGCAGGCGCTGACCCGGGCGCCGGCCTCCACGACGGCCCGGCGCATCAGCACGCTGTCCTCCACCACGGCCCCGGCCTCGACGACGACGTCCGGTCCCAGCACGGAGCGGACGACCCGGCCCCTCACGCGGCAGCCCGGGGAGACCATCGCCCCGTCGAGCTCGCCGCCGTCACCCACCCACGCCGGCGCCCCGGCCGGGGTGGGGGAGAGCACCGGCCGGTCGACGTGGTCGAAGACGTCCACCCGTCCGGCCAGCAGGTCGCGGTGCGCCTGCAGGTAGGCCGCCGGTCGTCCGACGTCGCGCCAGTAGCCCTCCAACGGCAGGGCGTGGACCCGGCCGCGCTCCACCAGGGCCGGCAGCAGCAGCTCGCCGAAGTCGCCCAGCCCGGTGTCGTCGGGGTCGCCCCCCGCGGCCGTCTCCCGGTGCAGCCGCTCCAGCTCGGTCAGCAGCACCCGGGGGTCGTAGAGGAAGATCTCGGTCGCGACGGTGGTCGCGTCGGTCGACTCCGGCTTGTAGTCCACCCCCGTCACCCGGCCCTCGGCGTCCGCGTGCACGACCATCTTCTCGGCCGCCTCCTGCACCCCCACCTCCGCGGTCAGCAGCGTGCACTCCGCCCCCACGTCCAGGTGGTGGGCCAGGGCCGGCCGGAGGTCGGCGGAGAAGACGTGGTCGGCCGAGAGCACGACGAGCACGTCCGGGTCGTGCACCCGCACGTCGTCCCGGAGGCGGAACAGACCGTCGGCGTTACCGTGGCTGAACCCGTCGTCGTGGGCCGCCCCGCTGCCCTGCTCGGGGGTGATCCGGCGGAACCCTCCGTGGGTGCGGTCCAGGTCCCACGGCCGCCCGCCGGCCAGGTGCACGTCCAGCGAGCCGGACTGGTACTGCACACTCACCCAGACGTCGGCGATGCCGCTGGCGCGCAGCGCCGACAGGGGGAAGTCGACCAGGGCGTGGGTGCCCCCGAACGGCAGGGCCGGCTTGGCCCGCTCACGGGTCAGGACGTCCATCCGGCTCCCCGCGCCCCCGGCCTGGACGACCGCCAGGACGCCCAGGCCGACCGGCAGAGCGGGAGCGGATCGGGTCGCACTGGACATGAGGGCCAGGGTAGGCGCGCACGGCATACCCTGGCGCGGTGAGCGAGTCCCAGCCCGAGCACCCGACCGAGCCGACCGACCCGGCGACCCCTCTCGTCCTGCTCCACGGCGTGGGTCAGGCACCGATGGCCTGGGAGGACGTGGTCGTGCGGCTCTACGGGTCCCGGCGGCTGCTCACCCCCTGGGTGCCGGGCCTGCGGCCCACCGAGACCCGGCCGGTGCCGGTCGAGGAGGCGTCCGCCCGGCTGGCGCAGGAGCTGGAGCTTGAAGGCCTGACGCGGCTGGACCTGTGCGCCCAGAACTGGGGGGCGATGGTGGCCACCCGGCTCGCCGCGGACCGCCCGGACCTGGTCCGCCGGCTGGTGCTCGTCGGCGGTCAGGTCCGCACCCCCAAGCTGGTCAGCGGCGTGCAGGCCGGGCTCCTGCGGCTGATGCCCGCCTCCCGCCTGGCCGATGCGGGGGTGTCCAAGGAGCGGCTGACGGCGGCGCTGGACGTCGCGCGCCGCGCCGACCTCACCGACGCGCTGCCCCGGGTCCAGGCCCCCACCCTGGTCCTCGTGGGCGGTCGCGACCGCGCTGGTCAGCTGGGCGCGCGGGCGCTCGCCGACGGGATTGCCGGAGCGCGGCTGCGGGTCGTCGAGGGCGCCGGGCCGGCGCTCAACGAGGAGTCGCCTGCGGAGCTGGAGCAGCTGCTGCGGGAGTTCCTCGACCAGCCGTAGAGCCGGGCACGGCGGAACGGTCCATCCGGGCGAGCAGGCCCAGCTGCGCGCGGCGCTCACGGGCGAACACCGCGCGGGCGCGGGTGCCCACCGCCCCGTCGAGGAGGCGCTTGGCGCGGGCCAGCGCCCGCCGGTCGTGCGCGACCATCTGCCCGACCAGCTCGGCCGCGGCGGCGTGCGGGTCCTCGGCGACCCTCGTGACCAGGCCCAGGTCGCCCGCCTCGGCACCGGTGACGGACCGGGCGGTGAGGGTCAGCTCCTTGGCCACGTCCAGCCCCACGAGCTGGGTCAGGGAGCGCACGCCGCTCATGTCCGGTACCAGCCCCCACCGGGCCTCGCGCACCGACCACCGCGCGTCCGGCGTGCTCACCCGCAGGTCGGCCCCCAGCGCCAGCTGCAGCCCCGCGCCCAGGCAGTGCCCGTGGACGACCGCGACGACGGGCACCGGCAGCCGGCGCCACGCCCAGCAGGCCTCCTGGAAGGTGTTGGTGCCCCGCCACGGCCGCGGGAGGAGCCGCCCGGCGATGCCGACCGGGTCCCGCAGGGCCCCGCCCAGGTCGAGACCGGCGCAGAAGGCCTCGCCCTCCCCGGAGAGGACCACCGCGCGCACCGAGGGGTCGCGGCGCAGCCGGTGCGCGGTGGCGACCAGGCCGTCCAGCATCGGCAGGGTCAGGGCGTTGAGCTTGTCGGGCCGGGCGAGCCGGACGGCGGCGACCCCGTCCTCGACGGTGCAGGCCAGGTGCTCGGGGACGGTGCGCGACGGCATACCCCGAGCATGCCAGGAGCCGGCTCGTCCCCGGCGCGGGGGCGCGGCCGTCAGCCGACGCCCAGGAACTCCCGGATCGCGGGCAGCTCGCGCCGGGCCTGCGCCAGCCCGGCCTCGTGGCTGGCCCGCAGGCGGGCCACGTCGCGGGTCCCGTTGCCCACCGGCATGGCCTCGGGCACGAACAGGTATGCCGTGCCGGCCCGCTCCAGCTCCCACAGCTCCTCCCGCACGGCGTTGTACACCTCGTGCCGGCGGGCGAGCGCCTCGCCGACGGCGGGGAACCGGCGGAAGTGCCGGCGCAGGTAGCGCAGTCCGGCCCGGGCCGGCGGCGGCTTGACGTAGTCGCGCTGCTGGGTGAGCACGACGAGGAACCGCTCGTGGCCGTCGGCCCGGGCGGCGTCGAGCGGGATGCCGCCGGAGGGGCCGAGAGCGCCGTCGACGAAGACCTCCCCGTCGATCGTCACGGGCGGCATGACCACCGGCATCGTCGAGGAGGCCCGCACGCGGACCATGAGGTCGCCGATCGTGGCCAGGTCCGCCCGCCCCCAGTGGACGACCTCGCCGCGGGTGGCGTTGAACCCGCTGACGCGGACCCGCGCCGGGTTCGCGCTGAACGTGTCCCAGTCGAAGGGCAGCGCCTGCCCGGGCAGCCCGGTCTCCTCGTAGATGTACCGCGCGTTGAACAGCCCCTGGCCGCGGACGAACGTGCGCCAGTCACCGAAGCGGGGGTCGGTGACGAAGTCGGTGAAGCTGTGCCGGGCCCGCCAGGGGTCGCGGGAGACGTAGTTGGCGGTGTTGCTCGCCCCGGCCGAGACGCCGCCCACCCAGTCCAGGTGCAGCCCGGCCTCGAGCAGCGCCACGAGCAGGCCGGAGGTGTAGGACGCCCGCATGCCACCGCCCTCGAAGACGAGGGCGGTGCCGGTCACGGTGGAGGAGAGCTGCTCCATACCCCCAGGGTATGGGGGTCGGCCGGCCTCCCCGGTTCAGGCCGGACGGGCCGAGAGCAGCTCGACGAGGTGGTCGGTCGTCGGCACGCTGCCGCTGTGGACCACCTCGTCGTCGACGACGAGACCGGGGGTGCGCAGCACGCCGTAGGCGGCGATCTGGCCGTAGTCGGTGACCTTCTCCACCTCCGCCTCCAGCCCCAGCCGGGACAGCGCCTCGCGGGTGCGCTCCTCCAGCCGGTGGCAGTTGCGGCACCCGGGCCCCAGCACCTTGACGATCATCTGCGCCTCCTCGCGCGTCGGTGCCGGCCGGGTCAGCCGGCGAGGTTGAAGACGAGGCCGAGGGCCATGATGCCCAGGGCCACGGAGCCGAAGTAGAGGGCCAGCAGCGGGGGCCGCATGACGCGGCGCAGCATGATGGCCATCGGGATCGACAGCGCGATCGAGCTCATCATGAAGGCCATGACGGTGCCCAGGCCCATCCCCTTGGCCCACAGGGCCTCGCCCACGGGGACGACGCCCGCGCCGTTGACGTAGAGGGGGACGCCCGCCAGCGTGGCCACGGCAACCGCCAGCGGGTTCTGCGGGCCGGCCCAGCGGGCGAAGAAGTCGGTGGGGACCCAGCCGTGGATGGCCGCGCCGACGCCCACGCCGACGAGGACCCAGACCCACACGTCGCGGAAGATGTCGCGGCTCTCGCCCAGGGCGGCCTCGACCCGCTCGGCCAGGGTCGGCCGGTGGCCGCCGGCCCGCAGGGCGGCGACCCGGCTGGTGCGGACCACGTCCTCGACCCACCGGTCAAGGCGGAACCGGGAGAAGACCCACCCGATCGCCATCGCCAGGGTGCCGCCGGCCAGGACGTAGGCGACGGCGACGTCCCAGCCGAACTGGTCGCCGATCATGATCGCGGCGATCTCGCTGACGAGCGGGGAGGCGACGAGGAAGGTGAGGGTGATCGACAGGGGGATCCCGGCCGCGACGAACCCGATGAAGAGCGGGATCGAGCTGCACGAGCAGAACGGGGTCACCACCCCCAGGACGACGGCGAGGAACAGACCGAGCCCCAGGCCGCGGCCCTCCAGGTAGGCCCGGGCCCGGTCCAGGTCGAGCGAGGCCCGCAGCAGGCCGACGACGAACATCAGGCCCAGCAGGAGCAGGAAGATCTTGACGGTGTCGTAGAGGAAGAAGTGGACCGAGGAGACCAGCCGCTCGCCGAGGTCCAGGCCCAGCCACCCCACCGCCGCGTCCCAGAACCACTCGTTGAGCGCGTAGAGGCCGGCCCAGCCGAGGGCGCCGAGGCCGAGGCGGAGCAGGAGCCCGCGGTCGGTCCCGGGAGGGGCGGTCGGCGCGTGCGTGGTCATCGCGCCCCCGCCCGGGAGGGGAGGGCGTCGACGGTGCGGGCCACCATCGGTTCGACCACTCCTGAAGTCTACTACCCCAGGTCGTATGCAGCCGGGTGCCGCCCGTGCCCCCAGAACGTCGTCGCGTGGTCCGTCACGCCTCACCGCGACGGTCGTCCGCGTCCGCGGGTGCATACTGGAGGAGATGTCAACCACGCCCGCACGTCGACGCCACCCCGCCACCAGCCCCTTCCGGCGGGAGCCCGCGCCGGCCGTCCCCGAGTTCCACCGGGACGACCGGGTCACGCACGACTCCCACGGCATGGGTCGCGTCGTGGGGGTCGAGACCGACGCGGTCCGCGTCGACTTCGGCACCTGCACCATGCGGATCCTCAGCCCCTACTCCAAGCTGGCCAAGCTCTGAGGTCCCCGGCCGCGCGCCGCCGACGCCCACCGGCCCGGCCCGGTCTCAGGCCACGATCACCTGCACGAGCAGGATCTTGAGGATCAGCCCCAGCGCGAACAGGGCGGCGTAGCCGGCCTCCACCCGTTCGTCGGTGACCCGGCCCTTGGCGTAGGCCAGGATGGCCGGCTGCCCGACGAACCCGGCGAGCCCGCCCGCCGCGCGCTCGGTGCTGACGCCGGCGAGCCGGGCGACCCCGACGAAGAGCACGCCGGAGACGAGGGTGATGACGGTCGCCGCCGCGACCACCTGAAGCCCCGTCCAGGTGAGGGCCTGGGCCGCGAACGCCTGGCCGGAGACGAGGCCGGTGGCCCCGAGGAAGAGCAGGAGCCCCAGCTGGCGGATCGTGAGGTTGGCGGCCAGCGGCACGCCCCACACGAGCGGACCGGTGCGCTCGAGGCGGCCCAGCACGATGCCGACGACGAGCGGCCCGGCGGCCGAGCCGAGCGCGAAGTCCAGCCCGCCGGGCAGGGGGAGGGTCACCAGCCCCAGGGCGAGCCCGGCTGCCAGGCCGACCCCCAGGGTGAGGGCGTCGACCTCGCTCACGCTGCGCTCGGAGTCGCCGAACAGGCCGGAGACCTCCCCCAGCCGCCCCCGCGGGACGATGACGCGCACCCGGTCGCCGAGCTCGAGGACGAAGTCCTCGGAGGCCAGCAGGTCCAGGTCGCCGCGGCGGACCCGGGTGACGACCCCGTCGAACCGGCCCGGGACGTCCAGCTCCCCGACGGTGCGTCCGGCGACCCGGGGGTCGGAGACGACGAAGCGGCGGTGGTCCACGTCCCTGCGGTCGTGGGCCAGGTGCTCGTCGACCCGCCGTCCCAGGTGGTCCCGGGCGCGGGCGACCGCCTGCTCCGGTCCGACCATGACGACCCGGTCACCGACCTCGAGCCGCTCGCCGGGCTTCACGACGCGGGTGGCACCCTCGCGGGCGAGGTAGGACAGCCGCAGCTCGCCCTCCCGCAGCCCCGGGACGTCGGCCAGCAGCGAGGGCCGCTCCACCTCCACGGAGATGTCGACCAGACCCTGCCCGGCGACCGGGTCGGGGTCGCGCCGGGCCGTCCAGGGCCGGGCCAGGAGGGCGGCCACCAGCAGGATGGTGACGACGACGCCCACGGGGTAGGCCAGCGAGTAGCCGACGGCCGGCTCCTGGCCGCCGGTGCGGTCGATGGCGGTCGCCAGGGCGGGCGTCGAGGTGAGCGCACCGGCGAAGGTCCCGGCCGTCAGCGCGGGGGCCAGCCCGAGGACGCCGCCCAGGAGCATGGCGACCCCGGTCATGGCGGCGAGCACCAGGCCCGCGCCGCCCATGAGGGGCAGCTGACGTCGCAGGTCGCGGAAGAAGGTGTTGCCGGCGGTGAGGCCGACGGTGTAGACGAACAGCGCCAGGCCCAGGGTCTGGAGCAGTCCGAGCCCCTCTCCGAGGCGGGGGTCGAGGGCACCGACGCCCAGGCCCACGAACAGGGCGCCGGCCGGGCCGAAGCGCAGCGGGCCGAACGGAATCGCACCGACGAGCGTGCCCAGGGCGACGACCAGCATCATCGTCAGCAGCGGCGTCGAGGCCAGCACGTCCACCATGGGCGGAGTCTCTCACCCGGGCCTCGCCCGCCCCTCCCTGTTCAGGCGCCGGTCCCCCCGAGCTTGTCCAGGAGGGTGCCCAGCCCGTCGCGGGCGGCCTGCTCGGCGGCCCGGACCCGCTCCTGTGCCAGGTGCGCGGCCTCGACCGCGGCGGCGGCCCGCTGCTCGGCCTCCCGGAGCGCGTCGAGGCCCTCCTGGGCCTCCCGCAGGGCCGCGTCCCGGTCGGAGTGGAAGCGGTCCACCTCGGCGGCGGCCAGCTCCACCGACCGGTCCAGCAGGAACCGGTAGGAGACCCTGACCTTCTTGCCGGTCGTCTTGCGGCGCAGGGCGTCGACCTCCTCGGCGACGGACTGCCGCATGAAGACCAGCGGGTCGGAGGTGTACTCCTCCTCGGCCGCCTGCAGCTCGGCGCGTTCCCGCCGCTGCGTGGCCTCGGCCAGCTCGCGCTCGGCGTCCCGGACCGCGGCCGAGGCGGCGTCGCGGGAGGCCGCGAAGCGGGTCTCCAGCACGTAGACCAGCTGCTCTGGCTCCCCGGGAGCCAGCCGGTCCGGGGCCGGGGTCGCCGGACCCCCAGACCCCTGCCCCTGGACCTGCTCAGACATCCCCGTGCACCTCGTTCATCCGCACCACCCTCTCACCACCGCGGCCGCTGGCGGAAAAGCAGGACGCGCGGCACCGCCGGGGAATGAACGCCGGGCTGTCATGGTTGAGCCAGGTGAACTCAACTTCAGTGAGTGCCGGTTTGACAGGACGACGGCCGGTTCTCCAAGGTTGAGTGCAGACGTGTCAAGCCACGTCGCGGCGCCCGTCCCGGGCGCGGCGGCACGACATACCAAGGAGAGCAACGCATGGGACGTGCAGTCGGCATCGACCTCGGCACCACCAACTCGGCGGTCGCCGTCCTCACCGGCGGGGAGCCGGAGATCATCGCCAACGCGGAGGGCGGTCGCACGACCCCGTCCGTGGTCAGCTTCGCCAAGAACGGCGAGGTCCTCGTGGGTGAGGTCGCCAAGCGGCAGGCCGTGACCAACGTGGACCGCACCATCCGCTCCGTCAAGCGCCATATGGGCACCGACTGGAGCACCACGGTGGACGACAAGAAGTACACCGCCCAGGAGATCAGCGCCCGGATCCTCATGAAGCTCAAGCGGGACGCCGAGGCCTACCTGGGCGAGGAGGTGACCGACGCGGTCGTCACCGTCCCGGCCTACTTCGACGACGCCGAGCGGCAGGCCACCAAGGACGCCGGTGAGGTCGCCGGCCTCAACGTCCTGCGCATCGTCAACGAGCCGACCGCCGCCGCCCTGGCCTACGGGCTGGACAAGGGCAAGGAGGACGAGCTCATCCTCGTCTTCGACCTCGGTGGCGGCACCTTCGACGTGTCCCTGCTCGAGGTGGGCAAGGACGCCGAGGACGGCTTCGCGACCATCCAGGTCAAGGCCACCCACGGCGACAACAAGCTCGGTGGTGACGACTGGGACCAGCGCATCATCGACCACCTGGTCACCACGGTGAAGAACCAGTCCGGCGTGGACCTGTCCAAGGACAAGATCGCCCTCCAGCGGCTCAAGGACGCCGCCGAGCAGGCCAAGAAGGAGCTGTCGTCCTCGACCAGCACCACGCTGAACCTGCAGTACCTGTCGATGGGCGAGAACGGTCCGATCCACCTGGACGAGACCCTCACCCGCGCCCAGTTCGAGCAGATGACCTCCGACCTGCTGGAGCGCACCAAGGCTCCTTTCGAGCAGGTCATCAAGGACGCCGGGATCTCGGTCAGCGAGATCGACCACGTCGTCCTCGTCGGCGGCTCCACCCGGATGCCGGCCGTGGCCGAGCTGGTCACCAAGATGACCGGCGGCAAGGAGCCCAACAAGGGCGTCAACCCGGACGAGGTCGTCGCCGTCGGCGCGGCCCTGCAGGCCGGCGTCCTCAAGGGTGAGCGCAAGGACGTGCTGCTCATCGACGTCACCCCGCTGAGCCTGGGCATCGAGACCCAGGGCGGCATCATGACCCGCCTCATCGAGCGCAACACGGCGATCCCGACCAAGCGCAGCGAGGTCTTCACCACGGCCAGCGACAACCAGCCGTCGGTGGGGATCCAGGTCTACCAGGGCGAGCGGGAGATCGCGCAGCACAACAAGCTGCTCGGCAACTTCGAGCTGACCGGCATCGCCCCGGCCCCCCGCGGCGTGCCCCAGATCGAGGTCACCTTCGACATCGACGCCAACGGCATCGTGCACGTGTCCGCCAAGGACCGCGGCACGGGCAAGGAGCAGTCGATGACGATCTCCGGCGGCAGCGCGCTGCCCAAGGAGGAGATCGAGCGGATGGTCAAGGACGCCGAGGCGCACGCCGAGGAGGACAAGAAGCGGCGCGAGGAGACCGAGACCCGCAACACCGCCGAGCAGCTGGTCTACTCGACCGAGAAGTTCCTCGCGGACTCCGGCGAGCAGGTGCCGGCCGACGCGCGCGGCCCGGTCGACAGCGCCCTGACGGACCTCAAGGACGCCCTCAAGCCCGAGTCCGGCGCCTCGATCGAGGACATCAAGGCCAAGATGGACACCCTGTCCACCGAGTCCCAGAAGATGGGGTCGGCGATGTACGCCCAGCAGCCCGGTGCCGAGGGCGCCGGGGCGGGGGCCGGGTTCGCCGACGCCACCGGCGCGGCCGACGTGGACAGCAGCGGCTCCGGCGACGACGGCGACGTCGTCGACGCCGAGGTCGTGGACGACGAGGAGACCAAGTGACCGACCACCCCGACACCCCGGACACCCCTCCCGAGGAGGAGGTCCAGGACGGTCGCGGTCCGGTGATCCGGGACAAGCGCCGGATCGACCCCGAGACGGGTATGCCGCGCGCCACGGCCGGGGAGGGCGCCCAGTCCTCCCCGGCCGGGGCGGGGGCCGCCGAGGAGGACGCGGAGGCTGCGGCTGACGCGCCCGCCGACGGTCCGTCGGCCGACGCCGGGCAGGCGGACCACCCGGACACCGCCCTGGCCGCCGAGCGGCTCGAGGAGATGCGCCGGATGCAGGCCGAGTTCGTCAACTTCCGCAACCGCACCCAGCGGGAGCGGGAGGGCGACCGCGACCGTGCCGTCGCCGCGGTGGTGGAGGCCATGCTGCCCGTCATGGACGACATCCACTCCGCGCGCGAGCACGGCGACCTCGTCGAGGGCCCGTTCGCCGCGATCGCGGAGAAGCTGGAGAGCACGCTGGCCCGCTTCGGCGTGGAGCGGGTCGGGGAGGTCGGCGAGGAGTTCGACCCGACCGTCCACGAGGCCCTCATGCACCTGCCCGCCGAGCAGGCGGACCTGCCCGAGGGAGCCAGCGGCATGACGATCGTCCAGGTCGTCCAGCCCGGGTTCAGGGTCAACGAGCTCGTCGTCCGCGCGGCCCGGGTGGCCGTGGCGGACGCGGGCTGACCCGACCCACGCCATACCTCCTCCCGGCCGGTCCCCCGGACCGGCCGGGGCCGGGGGACCAGCACGACGACAGCAGCAGCCGGGACGACGAAGGAGGAGGTGAGGACCGGTGGTGAGCCAGGACTGGATGGACAAGGACTTCTACGCGATCCTCGGCGTGCCCAAGGACGTCGACGAGAAGACCCTCAAGAAGACCTACCGCAAGCTCGCCCGCGAGTGGCATCCGGACGCCAAGCCCGGTGACGCGGCGGCGGAGCAGCGCTTCAAGGACATCGGCGAGGCCTACGCAGTCCTCTCCGACCCCGAGCAGCGCAAGCAGTACGACGCGATCCGCGCCATGGGCGGAGGCGCCCGGTTCACCGCTGGCGGTCCCGGCGGTGCCGGTGGCGCCGGTGGCTTCGAGGACGTCTTCGCCCAGATGTTCGGCGGCGGTGGCGGCGGCGCGCAGAACGTGCGCTTCAGCACCTCCGGCGGCCCCGGCGCGGGCGGCATCGACCTCGAGGACCTGCTCGGCGCCTTCGGCGGTGCCGGCGGGTTCGGCGGCCAGGGCTTCCCCGGCGGCGGCCACGGCCGTGCCGGTGGCGGCGGCTTCCCGGGCGGGGGCTACCCCGGCGGTGGTCGCACGGTCCGCGGCCAGGACGTCGAGGCCCGCACGACGATCGACTTCCGGGCGGCGGCGACCGGCGACACGATCTCGCTCAGCAAGCCCGACGGCGGCCGCATTACCACCCGCATCCCGGCCGGCGTCAAGGACGGCCAGCGGATCCGGCTGCGCGGCAAGGGGATGCCCGCGCCGGTCCAGGGCGCCGAGCCCGGAGACCTCATCCTCCACGTCTCCGTCGAGCCGCACCCCGTCTTCGGCCGGGACGGCAACGACCTGACCGTCGACCTGCCGGTGACCTTCGCCGAGGCGGCCCTGGGCGCCACCGTCGAGGTGCCGACCCTGGAGGGCGGCCCGGTCAAGGTCCGGATCGCCCCGGGCACCCCCTCCGGCCGGGTGCTGCGCGTCAAGGGCCGCGGCATCAAGGCCAAGGGCGGCACCGGCGACCTCAGGGCCAAGGTCCAGGTCGTCGTGCCCCAGCGGCTCTCCGACGAGGCCCGCGAGGCCGTGGAGACCCTCCGGGCCGAGGAGTCCGGCACCGACCCGCGCGCCGACCTGATGAGGCGCGCCCAGGGGTGATGGTCGTGGATCGTGACACTCCCGTCTACGTGATCTCGGTGGCCGCCGAGCTCGCCGGGATGCACGCCCAGACCCTGCGCCAGTACGACCGGCTCGGCCTGGTCGTCCCCTCCCGCACCCGCGGCGGCGGCCGCCGCTACTCCGCGCGCGACGTCGACCGGCTCCGGGAGGTGCAGCGGCTCTCGGCCGAGGGGGTGGGACTGGCCGGCATCCGCCGGGTCCTGGACCTGGAGAACGAGGTCGAGGACCTGCGCTCGCGGGTGGCCCGGCTCACCGCCGAGAACCACGCCCTGCGCGAGGCGGTCGGCCAGCTTCCCCGCGTCTTCGCCGCCGGGCGGCACGGCGAGGTGGTGGCCCTGCGGGCCGGCACCCGCCCGCGGCAGACGTCGCCGGGCACCTCGCTGACCCTGTGGCGCCCGCAGGGCTGGCCCTTCGCGGACTGAGGCGTAGCCGGCCCCGCACACCCTGTCCGGGTGTGCGGGGCCAGCGGTCGGTGCGGCGCACCTCGACCGACCGTGTTCCTAGGCGACCTGCTTGCGGGCCACCCGCCGGAAGCCCAGGACCAGGGGAAGCAGGATCCACAGGGCGCTGGTGGTCCCCACCTGGGCCCACTGCTCGCCGGTGAGCACCTCGTCTCCCAGGAGCGGAGCCTGCGCGGACGTCATGTCCAACCAGGCTGCGTTCTCCCGCAACCACGAGGTGGCCATGAACACCAACGGCGACAGGGCGGGCACGAGCACATAGGCGACGATGCCCAGGGGGACGCTGAGGAGGAGGGCGCCGAAGGCGACTCCCGTCAGGACGCCCAGCAGCTGGATCACCACGAGGTGCCCGAGCAGGGTCCAGCCGATCGACAGGTCGACCTGCCCGTCGACCGACGCCATCGAGGCGACGTGGGCGAGGATGGCGGCCAGGATCGACAGGGCGAGCACCGCCATGCCGAGCAGGACAGCTGCTGCCGTCTTGGCCGCCATCACCCGGAGTCGCCTCGGTTCCTGGGTGAACGTGATGAGCGCGGTCCGCTGGCTCCACTCGTTGGCGGCGGTCATGATGCCCAGGACCGGGATGAGGACGGCCTGGGGGATGCTCGCGGCGACGAGCAGGCCGAGGATGCCGCTGCCCGTGTCCCGGCCGATCCAGAGGGGGACGGCCATGGCGACCCCGGTGAGGGCGAGGATGGCGATCAGCATCCAACGCCCGGAACGGGTGTCGACGAGCTTGCGCAGCTCGGTCCCCAGCAGGCGACGAAAGGAGACGCCTCGGGCGTCGTCGATGTCGGGGAATGCCGTCTTCTCCGCGGTCGGGCGGGGGCGCGTGGCCCGGGGTCGGTCGGTCGTGGTCGTCATCAGGTCCTCCTGGGTGGCTGAGAAGGTGCGGTGGGGTGGGTCGGTGGTCCCCTCTCCGGTCAGGTCCGTCCGGGGCGTCAGGGATGTCGGGGCGGGGCTGCTCACGCTGCCCCCTCGGTGACGGCCTCCCGGGCGTCGTCGGCGGTGAGCTGGATGAACATGTCCTCCAGCCCGGTCCCGCTGCGGTGCAGCTCGGTGACGAGCAGGTGCTCGGCCAGGGCCACCTGGGCGACCTGCTCGGCGGTGGCGGTGGTGACCAGCTCGGTCGCCCGTGGCGTGGCCTCGAAGCCGGCCCTGCGCAGGGCCTCGGCCAGCTGTGTGCGGTCGGGGGAGCCCACGACCGTGCCGTTGTCGCGCAGCAGCTCCTCCCTGGTCCCCTGTGCGACGATGCGGCCGCGGCCGATCATCACCAGGTCCTGGGCGATCTGCTCGACCTCGTGCAGGAGGTGGGAGCTGAGGAGAACGGTGCCGCCGTCGGCGGCGTACTCGCGCAGCAGGCCCCGCATCCAGCGGATGCCGGCGGGATCCAGCCCATTGGCAGGTTCGTCGAGGATGAGGACCTGGGGGTCGGCGATGAGGGCACCGGCGAGACCCAGGCGTTGCCGCATGCCGAGGGAGTAGTTGCCGACCCGACGTCCGGCCTCGCGTGGGGTCAGGCCGACCCGCTCGAGCGCGGCGCCCACCGAGCTTCGCGGCATCCCGGCCATCGTCGCGGCCAGGGTCAGGGTCTCCCGACCGGTGCGGCCGGCGTGCTGGGCGGTGGCGTCGAGCATGACACCGACGTGGCGGGTGGGGGTGGGCAGCGAGCGGTAGTCACGGCCGAGGACCAGGGCCGTCCCGGCCGTCGGGGTGGTCAGGCCGACCATCATCCGCATAGCGGTGGACTTGCCGGCGCCGTTGGGGCCGAGGAAGCCGGTGACCCGCCCTGGCCGGGCGGTGAAGGTGATGTCGTCGACGGCGGTGAAGGAGCCGTAGCGCTTGGTCAGGTTCTCGATCGTGATCATGGCTCCAGCCTCGGTCGCGGCAGGGGGCACCTGCATCGGTCGTTCGTCGGGACCGGAGCCGACCATCGGCTCCGGGCGGGGTCGGGCGACCCAGACTTTGGGAGGGGGTAGTACCGCCGGTGGACGGAGGACGGACCTGTCCCAGGAGATCTAGAGTCGGCCCCATGCCCCACGCTCCTGCACCGTCGGCCCCGACCTGGGTGGTGGCGGACACCCGGACGGTCTCCGACGGCGGACCGCCGGACCTCCCGTCGAGGGGGGCGGCCGACCGGCTCTCGCCGTGGCAGCACGGGTGGCGCCTGGTGCTGGTCTGGGTGCTCGGTCTGGGGGTGTGGTTGTTCGTCGGGACGGTGGCCACCGACGGGTGGCGGTCGGACGTCGACGGTCCGGGTGCGGTGGAGGGGCTGCTCCTCCTCGACCTGGCCGTGGGTCACCTGGCTCTGTTCGTCGTGGCGTTCCGGCGCCGATGGCCGGTCGGGGTGGCCCTGGTGACCGGGCTGCTGTGCCTGTTCTCCGCGATGGCGGCACCGGTCTCCCTGCTGGCCCTGGTCTCGCTGGCCACACGACGACGCTGGCCAGCGCTGGTGCTCGTCACCGTGGTGAACCTGCTGGTCGACACCTTCTACGAGCTGGTGGTCTCACCGGTCCTGGGCCTGTCCGACGACGCGGTCCTGACCAACCTCGGCTTCGCGGTGCTCGTCTACGCGATCTGTGTACTCGTGGGGTGGAACATCGGATCCCGGCGCGAGCTCGTCCGCAGCTGGCGGGCCGAGGCCAGCACCGCCAACCGGGAGCAGGCCGCCCGGGTGGCGCAGGCGCAGCTGGCTGAGCGGGCCCGGATCGCCCGCGAGATGCACGACGTCCTGGCCCACCGCCTATCGCTCGTGGCGATGCACGCCGGTGCGCTGGCGCACCGCCCCGACCTGTCCGAGGACGAGAGGAAGGAGGCTGCCGAGGTCGTCCGGGCGGGGGCGCACCTGGCCCTCGACGAGCTGCGGGAGGTGCTGGGCGTGCTGCGTGCCGACGACCGGGACGAGGTGTCTCTCTCGCCCCAGCCGGGCCTGAGCGGTATACCCTCCCTGGTCGCCGAGGTGACCAGCAGCGGGCAGGAGGTGCACCTGCGGGCCGACCCTTCCCTGTGGCTCCGCTCGGTGTCGCTGCCGGGGAGCACCGGGCGGCACGCCTACCGGCTCGTGCAGGAGGCGCTGACCAACGCCCGTCGCCACGCGGCGCTAGCGGCGACGACGGTCGAGCTGGACGGCCGCCCCGGAGGAGGGTTGAGCATCCAGGTGAGCAACCCGGTCCCCGGGCGGGTGTTCGCCTCCGGGGACGGCCGCGGACTGGCAGGGATGAAGGAACGGGTCCAGCTCGCCGGTGGTCGGTTCGGGGCGGGGCAGGAGGGTGAGCGGTTCGTCGTGCGGGCGTGGTTGCCGTGGCCGGAGCAGGTGGAACCGGCATGACGAGCGGCGCCCGGCCACGGGTGGTCCTGGTCGACGATGACCCGTTGGTGCGCGCCGGCCTGCGGATGATGCTCGGCGGGCCCGACGGCGTGGACGTCGTCGCCGAGGGGGACGACGGCGACCGGGCCGTCGAGCTGGTCGGGCGCCACCGCCCGGACGTGGTCCTCATGGACATCCGGATGGAGCGCACGGACGGGCTGACCGCCACCCGCGAGGTGCTGCGGTCGTGGCCGGAGGCCAAGGTGCTGGTCCTGACGACCTTCGACGCCGACGACCATGTGCTGGAGGCGCTGCGCGCCGGAGCCAGGGGGTTCGTCCTCAAGGACACCCCGCCGGCCCGTCTGGTGGCCGCGGTCCACGAGGTCGCCGGCGGTGACCATGCCCTCTCGCCCTCGGTGGCGGCGCTGCTCGTCCGTCAGGTGGCGGGGGCCGGGGATGCCGGGAGCGCGTCGCGGGACCGGGGGGCCACTGCGCGCGCCGAGCTGGGCCGGCTCACCGAGCGGGAGCTGGAGGTCGCCAGGGCGGTCGCCCGGGGCGGCTCCAACGCGGACGTCTCGCGTGAGCTGTACATGGGCGTCCCCACCGTCAAGGCGCACGTGTCGAGCATCCTCGCCAAGCTGGGCATGGCCAACCGGGTGCAGATCGCCCTCCTCGTCCACGACGCCGAGCACTGAGCCCTGCCATGCCGACCTCGACTCTGTCGAGGACGGTGTGATCGAGGACGGCCGGGCCGGGTCTCGCGGTGGCCCCGGGGTGCACCGGTCCTCCGTCGTCAGGACCGGGCGGGTTCTCCCGCCCCGATCACGCGTCCCCCCTCGTCCCCGGCCCCCGGTCCGAGCTCGACGACGTGGTCGGCGGTGGCCACCGCGGCCGGGTCGTGCTCGGCCAGCACGACCGTGTGGCCCGCGTCCACGAGCGCGTGGAGCTGGGCCAGCAGGCGGTGCACGTCGGCCGGGTGCAGCCCGGACGTGGGCTCGTCCATGACGTAGAGCGTCGGCGCCCGCCGCTCCTTCTGCAGCTCGGTCGCCAGCTTGATCCGCTGCGCCTCGCCGCCGGAGAGCTCGGTGGCCGGCTGGCCCAGCGCGAGGTAGCCCAGGCCGAGCGCCTCCAGCGCGGCCAGCGCGCGTCGGGCCGGGGGGAGGTCCGCGAGCACGACCAGGGCCTCGGACACGGTGAGCCGCAGCAGGTCCGCCACCGTGAGGAGCCGCCCGTCCGGCGCCGGCCACCGCACCTGGAGGGTCTGCGGCCCGAACCGGTCGCCCCCGCAGTCCGGGCAGGTGGACCAGGTCCCGGGCAGGAAGAGCAGCTCGACCGACACCGACCCCTCGCCCTGGCAGGTCGGGCAGCGTCCGGCGGCGGTGTTGAAGCTGAACCGGCCCGCTCCGAAGCCGCGCTCGCGGGCCTCGTCGGTGGCGGCGTAGAGCCGGCGCACGTGGTCCCACAGGCCGGTGTAGGTCGCCAGCGTCGAGCGGGGGGAGCGGCCGATCGGGCGCTGGGTGATCCGCACGACCCGGGTGGGGATGCCGTCCCCGCTGCCCTCGACGCGTCCGGTGGCGGCCCCCTCGGGTGCCTCCTCCTCGTCGTCCCCCTCGGGCGCGGCCTCGTCCTCGACCCGGGCCAGCTCGGCCCCCACCACGTCGTGCACGGCGTCGAGCAGGCTCGTCTTGCCGGAGCCGGAGATGCCGGTGACGACGGTGAGGGCCCCCAGGGGCAGGTCGAGGTCGACGCCCCGGACGGTGTGCCGGGACAGACCGGTGAGGGACAGCCGGCCCGACCCGGGGCGCGGACCGCCCGCGGCCCGGACCTCCTCGACGTGCACCGGCCGGTCCAGGTAGTCGGCGGTGACCGACCCGGCGACGGTCCGCAGGCCCGGCAGCGGCCCGGACCACAGGACCCGGCCGCCCCCGGCCCCGGCGCCCGGGCCGACGTCGACGACCCAGTCGCACCGCTGCACCACGGCCATGTCGTGCTCGACGACCAGCACGGTGTTGCCGGCGGACACCAGCTCGCGGAGCAGGGCCAGGAGCCGTTCGGTGTCCTGGGGGTGCAGCCCCGCCGAGGGCTCGTCGAGGACGTACACCACCCCGAACAGCCCGGACCGCAGCGCGGTCGCCAGCCGCAGCCGCTGGAGCTCGCCCGAGCTGACCGTCGACACCGGGCGGCCGAGGGCGAGGTGGCCCAGGCCGAGGTCGGCCATGAGGCCGAGCCGGCCCACGAGGTCCTCCAGGAGCACCCGCTCGGCCTCCGTCGACGCCGTCCCGCCCTCGCCCGGCAGCTGCCCGAGCCGTGACCGCATCAGCGCCCGCAGGTCGGAGACGGCCGTGGCCGAGGCCTCGTCCACCGCCAGGCCGGCCCAGGTGACCGCCAGGGCGTCCGGCCGGAGCCGACGACCTCCGCAGACCTCGCACGGCCGGGTCTCCACGGACCGGAGGGCCCGGTGCCGTTGGGTCGCCGACCGCGTCTCGGCCAGGGTGCGCAGCACGTAGCGGGACGCGGAGGAGAAGGTGCCCTGGTAGGGCCGCTGGATGCGCTCCGGGTCGCGCGTCGGCACCACGGTGACGACGGGCTGCTCGTCGGTGAACAGGATCCAGTCCCGGGTCTCCCGCGGCAGGTCGCGCCACGGGAGGTCGACGTCGTGCCCCAGCGTGGCCACGATGTCGCGGTAGTTCTTGCCCAGCCACGCCCCCGGCCACGCCGCGACCGCCCCCTCGGCGATGGAGAGCGAGGGGTCGGGCACCATCGAGGCCTCGGTGGGCACGTGGCGCACGCCCAGCCCGCCGCACCCCGGGCAGGCACCGACGGCGGTGTTGGTGGAGAAGTGGTCGGAGTCCATCGGGTCCACGCCGTCCGGATAGGTCCCGCACCGCGACCACAGCATCCGCAGGGTGCTGCCCGCGGTGGTGACGGTGCCGACCGTGGAGCGCGACGACATTCCCCCGCCCCGGCCCTGCTCCAGCGCCACCGTCGGCGGCAGCCCGCGCACGTCCCGCACCTGCGGGTCGACCGCGGCGTGGATGAGCCGGCGGGCGAAGGGGGCCACCGAGTCGAGGTAGCGGCGCTGCGCCTCCCCGTGGACGGTGCCGAACGCGAGGCTGGACTTGCCGGACCCGGACACGCCGGTCACCGCGACGAGGGCGTCCCGGGGCAGGTCGACGTCGACGTCGCGCAGGTTGTGCAGCCGGGCACCGCGGACCTGGATCTGGGCGGCCGGTCCGGGGATGCCCGGGTCCGACGCGCGGGTGCTGGGAGCCACCCGGACAGACTAGGGCGGCGCACGGGCGCGCGACGGCATACCGTGGAGGGGTGTTCGGACGACGACGCGGCGCCGCGGTCCGCCAGGCCATGGAGGGCACGCCCCGGGCCGACTACCTGCCCGAGGAGGCCCGCGACCGGGCGGGGATCGACGCGCCGGTGGCGATCGGGCACGAGGCGACCTGCTCCCAGCCCACGACCGTGCGGACCATGCTCGAGCTGCTCGACGTCCGGCCCGGCCAGCGGGTGCTCGACGTGGGCAGCGGGTCCGGCTGGACCACCGCCATCCTGGCCCGGCTGGTCGGTCCCGGGGGCTCGGTCGTCGGGGTCGACGTCGTGCCCGAGCTGGTCGAGGACGCCGCCGCGCGGCTGCGGCGCGACGGGCTCGACCACGCCGCCGTCCGCGTCGCGGGGGAGGGGGAGCTGGGGGCGCCCGAGGCCGCGCCGTTCGACCGGATCCTCGTCTCGGCGATGGCCCGGGACCTGCCGCGACCGCTCGTCGACCAGCTCGCCGACGACGGGCTGATGGTGCTGCCGCTGGAGGGGCGGCTGGTGACGGTCACGCGGGTCGACGGCGAGCCACGCGTCGAGCCGGCGCCGGGGTGGTACCGCTTCGTCCCGCTCCAGGGCTCGTGACCGGCGTCGGCCGCGTCCCGCCGCGGGTCCTCGACCTGGCCGCCGGTGCGGAGCGGGTGTACGTGCTCACCGGGGCCGGGATGTCGGCCGAGTCGGGGATCCCGACCTTCCGGGACGCCCAGGTGGGGCTGTGGGAACGCTTCGACCCGACGGAGCTGGCGACCCCGCACGCCTGGGCCGCCGACCCGGCCCAGGTGTGGGCCTGGTACGCCTGGCGCGCCACCCTCGTGCGCCGCTCCCTGCCCAACGCCGGGCACCGGGCGCTCGCCGGCTGGCAGGCCCGTCCGGGGGTGCGGCTGGACGTGGCCACGCAGAACGTCGACGACCTGCACGAGCGGGCCGGTGCAGAGGTGCTGGCCCACGTGCACGGCAGCCTGTTCGCGCTGCGGTGCAGCGTGTGCGACCGGCCCAGCGACGCGGCATACCCGGAGCTGGCGGAACCCGTGGGCCGGCTGGACCCGCCGACGTGCACCGCCTGCGGTGGGACGGTCCGGCCCGGGGTCGTCTGGTTCGACGAGACGCTGCCGGAGGAGGACTTCCTCGCCGCGGTCGACGCGGCCCAGGAGGCGGACCTCGTCCTCGTCGTGGGCACCTCGGGCCTGGTCCACCCGGCCGCGACGATCCCGCACCTGGCCGGGGACCGCGGGGTCCCGGTGGTCGAGGTGAACCCCGCCCCGACGGTGGCGAGCGAGGCCGCGGACGAGGTCTGGCGCGCCACCGCGGCCACCGCCCTGCCCGCGCTGCTGGAGGAGCTGGGCGGCGGCATACCCTGACCCGGTGAGCACGGACACGCGACCCGCGGACCGCACCGGGCGCACCGACGGGACCCGCCTCGGCGTGGTGGCCCTCACCGGGGTCGTCGTCGGCTCGATGGTCGGTGCCGGCATCTTCTCCATCCCGCAGAACATGGCCGCCGGGCCGGCCGCCCCGGGTGCGCTGCTCGTGGGCTGGGCGGTCACCGGCGTCGGGATGCTGGCCCTGGCGCTGACCTTCCAGTTCCTGGGCCGGCGGGCCGCCGACACGCACGGTGGCCTGTACGGCTACGCGCGGGACGGGTTCGGCCCGATGCCGGCCACCCTCGTGGCCTGGGGCTACTGGATCAGCGCCTGGCTGGGCGACCTGGCCTACCTCGTGCTCATCTTCTCCACCCTGGGGCTGTTCTGGGAGGTCTTCGGCGACGGGACCACCTGGGTGAGCACCCTCGGCGGCACCGTCGTCCTCTGGGGGTATGCGGCGCTCCTGCTGCGGGGGGTGCGCGACGCCAGCGCGGTCAACGTCGTGGTGACGGTCGCCAAGCTGGTGCCGATCCTCGTCTTCCTCGTCGTCGGCGTCATGGCGTTCGACCCGGCCGTGTTCACGGTCGACCTCTGGGGCCGGCAGGAGGACCTCGGCCCGGTCTTCGACCAGGTGCGCGCGATGATGCTCGTCACCGTGTGGGCCTTCCTCGGCATCGAGGGCGCGACCGTCTTCGCCCGCCGGGCCCGGCGCGACGGGGACGTCGGACGGGCCACCGTCATGGGCTTCGCGCTCGTGCTCACCCTGCTCGTGGCGGTCAACCTCCTCGCCGCGGGCATCCTCACCCGGCCCGAGCTGGCAGACCTGCAGGACCCGTCCCTGGCCGGCGTGCTCGAGGCGGTCGTCGGGCGCTGGGGGGCGGTGCTCATCTCGGTGGGGCTGCTCGTGTCCGTGGGCGGGGCCTTCCTGGCCTGGCAGCTGCTCTGCGCCGAGATCCTGGCCTCGACGGCGCGGGCCGGCGGGCTGCCCAGGATGCTGGGGGAGGAGCCGCGCCCGGGCGTGCCGCGTCGGGCGATCCTGCTGACAACGGCGGTGCTGCAGGTGGCGCTGGTCTGGGCGCACTTCCGGGGGGCGGCCTACTACGACGTCATCCTCATGTCCGGCTCCATGATGCTGGTGCCCTACCTCGTCTCCTCCCTCTACGCGCTCCGCCTGGCCGCCCGCGGAGGTGGTGGGGGCGGGACCGCCGTGGTCTTCACGGGGGTGAGCACGGTCTACGCGCTGTGGCTGCTCTACGCCGGCGGGCTGTCCTACCTGCTGATGTCCTCGGTGTTCTACGCCGTGGGCCTGGTCGCGCACGCCTGGACCCGGCGCGAGCAGGGCCGGCCGGTGCTGCGGGGCTGGGAGGTGGCGCTCGCCGCGGGGATCGTCGTGGCGGCCGGCTGGGCGGCCGTCGGCCTGCTGACCGGCGGGCTGCAGGTCTGAGGGGGACGGGGGTGTCGGTCGGCCCCGGTAGGCTGACCTTCTCCATCAAAGATGCAACAGATGTAACAACGTGCCGAAGATGTAACAGATGACACAGCGCCCGGCCCACCCGTCGGCGCGACGTCCCCGACCGCGCTTGCCGAGGAGGTGACCCGCATGCCCGCGAACAACCCGTTCCGGCCCAGCTTCGGCGTCTCGCCCCGGGTGCTCGCCGGCCGGCAGGACCTGCTGCAGGACTTCGACGTGGCCCTCGACGAGGGGCCCGGGTCCCCGCTGCGGTCCCTGCTCGTGAGCGGTCCCCGGGGGATGGGCAAGACGGTCGTCCTCAACGAGCTGGAGGACATCGCCCGCACGCGGGGATGGTTGGTGCTGCGCCTGCCCGAGGGGACGGACATGCTCGAGGAGCTGGAGGGATCGACGGTCCCGGCCCTGCTCGCGGAGCACGACACCCAGGCGGTGCGGCGTCGCCTTACCGGGGGCGGGATCAGCGGGCTGGGGTCGGTGTCCACCGACGTGGAGGACCGCTACCCGGTCCGGCAGTCGCTGACCCGGATGCTGGGGCGGCTCAGCGAGGTCCTGGCGGTGCACGAGACCGGAATGATGTTCACCCTCGACGAGGTCCAGGACGCCGACCCCGACGTCGTCGGCAGGTTCGCGACCGTCTACCAGCACCTGGTGCGGGACGAGCGCGAGGTGGCCTTCGCCGCGGCCGGCCTGCCCGTGGGCGTCGACCAGCTCCTGCGCCAGGGCGGCACCACCTTCCTGCGCCGGGCCGAGCGCGTCCACCTGGACCTGCTCACCGACGAGGAGGTCGCCGAGGCGGCCCGGGCCACCGTGACCGAGGCCGGCCGCACGCTCGGCGACGAGGCGGTCGGTGCGTTCGGACAGATCGTCCACGGCTACCCCTACCTGCTGCAGCTCGTCGGCTACCACGCCTGGCGGGTGGATCCCGCCCGGGAGGAGATCACCGCCCGGGACGTGCACCGCACCAGGCCCCTGGTCGTCGAGCGCATGGGTCGGCTGGTGCACGCGCCGGCGGTCGCGCCCCTGCCCGAGGGTCAACGCTCCTACCTGCGCGCCATGGCCGTGGACGACGGACCGTCCTCCACCCGCGAGATCGCCGAGCGGATGGGGGTGCCGATGCAGCAGCAGAACGTCTACCGCGCCCGCCTCATCGGGCGTGAGCTCATCCGCGCCACCGGCCACGGCTTCGTCGACGTCACCCTGCCCTACCTGAGGGAGTACCTGCGTGCCCAGCCCCGCTGACCGGCCGACCGGCCGCGTCGACGCGAACCGGATCCCCCGTCCCATCTGGATCCTCGTCGGCGCCGCCTTCGTCATCGCGCTCGGCTTCGGCATCGTCTCGCCGGTGCTGCCGGCCTACGCGCGCTCGTTCGACGTCGGCGTGGCCGCGGCCTCGGTGGTGGTGTCCGCGTTCGCCTTCTTCCGGCTCGTCTTCGCCCCCGCCGGCGGTGCCCTGGTCTCCCGGCTGGGGGAGCGGCCGGTCTACCTCGCCGGCCTGCTCGTCGTCGCCGTCTCCTCGTTGGCCACCGCGTTCGCCCAGTCCTACGGCCAGCTCCTGCTGTTCCGGGGCCTCGGCGGCATCGGTTCGACGATGTTCACCATCTCGGCCATGGCGCTGCTCGTGCGGCTGGCGCCGCCGCGGCTGCGGGGCCGGGTCTCCTCGGCCTACGCCTCCGCCTTCCTCATCGGCGGGATGGCCGGTCCCCTGCTGGGCGGCCTGCTCGCCGGGTTCGGCCTGCGTGCCCCCTTCGTCGTGTATGCCGTGGTGCTGGTCGTCGCGGCCGTCGTGGTCGCCGTGGGCCTGGGTGGGGAGCGCCTGCCGGCGCCGCCGGCCGGGTCGGCGGAGCGGCCCACGATGACCCTCGCGCAGGCCTGGGCCTCCCCGGTCTACCGGGCGGCCCTGGCCTCCGGCGTGGCCAACGGCTGGACCAACTTCGGGGTCCGGATGGCGGTCCTGCCGCTGCTGGCGATCGCCGTGCTCGACCAGCCCTGGGCGGCCGGCGTCGTGCTCGCCGTCAGCGCGGTGGGCACGGCCGTCACGCTGCAGTTCTCCGGCCGCGCCGCCGACCGGGTGGGGCGCCGGCCGCTGGTGATGGTGGGCCTGCTCGTCATGGGTGCGGGGATGGGGCTGATGGGGCTGGCCACCGTGCCGGCCTCCAGCACCGTCGGCCTGGCCGTCCTGCTCGCCCTCGCCGTCGTCTCGGGGGTGGGGGCAGGCATGGTGAACCCGGGCCAGCAGGCCGCCGTGGCCGACGTCGTCGGGCAGGAGCGCAACGCGGGCAAGGTGCTCTCGGTCTTCCAGATGGCCCAGGACGGAGGTGCCATCGTGGGCCCGATCCTCATCGGCCTGGTCGCCGACACGTGGGGCTTCACGGTGGCGTTCGCCGTCACCGGGGTGATCTGCGTCCTCGGCGCCGTGCCGTGGCTGCGGACACCGGAGCCTCTCACCCTGCACCAGGGCCAGGACCACGACAGCTCCCAGGTGGGGGCGAGCTGACGTCCCTGCGGGCATGGGTGTGGCCCGGCCGGTGGTGGGCCGGGTGCGGGGCGGGGTCATCTTAGGTGCCAGATGACGCCGTGGGCGGTGATGGTGGCGGTGAGGCCGTGCTCGTGGACCCAGGTGTGGTGGCGCGGGCAGAGCAGGGCGTAGTTGGACAGGTCGGAGCGGCCGCCGTTGGCCCAGGGGACGACGTGGTGGGCGTCGCACCAGGTGGCGGGCACGGTGCACCCGGGGATGGTGCAGCCCTGGTCGCGCACGGCCAGCCGGACCCGTTGTCCGGGGGTGACCAGGCGCTTGCGGCGGCCCTGGTCCACGACTTCACCGTCCCCGCCCAGGACCAGAGGGATCAGGTCGGCCTCGCACGCCAGCCGGCGGACCGACTCCGCGGCGACCAGGTCCCCCTCCAGGGTGGTCCCGCACCCGGGCACCCGCCCGCCGGTGGCCGCCAGGTCGCGTCGCAGGGTGTCCAGGTCCATGGTGACCAGCAGCGTGGCCTTGGGCGTGGTCGGCTCACCCTTCGTGCCGGCCACCCCACGGCGCAGCACGGTCATCAACGCGTCGTAGCGGCGCTGCCCGGGCGTGCGGGTGTCCTGCTGCCCGGTGGCCGCGGTCTCCTCGGCGGTGGCCGGTGCCGCCAACGGTGAGCGCAGGATGGCGCGGACGGCCTGGTAGTCGCCGTCCTGCCCGAAGGTCAGGATGATCCGTTTCACGGACCCGTCGGCCAGGGACGACTCGTGCACGTCGCGCAGCTGCTGCTGGGCGGTGCGCCGGTCCTCGTGGTCGCGCTCGGGCAGGCAGGCCGCCAGCAGCCGGTTGGTCACCCGGGTGATGTCGGCCTCCTCGAACACCGGGTTGCACCCGGCGTCGGCCAGCAGGCCGACCGCCCGGTCGTAGTCCCCGGGGGCCAGGGCGCCGCGGATGCGGGTCAGCGCCCGGTGCAGCCGTGCTGCCCGGGCCAGCGGCATCCCGCCGGTCAGGACCCCCTGCACCAGGGGCGCGTGCACGGCCTCCTGCCCGGCCTGGGCCAGGCGGACCAGGTCCTGCAGCACGCCCCGGGACAGCTCCGGGCAGCGCAGGCCCAACCAGTCGGCCAGTCCCATCCCGGCCGCGGTGGGCAGCCCCCGCGCGGTCGCCTCCACCGCCAGCCGCACCCGGGCCCGCTCCACCGCTGCGGCCACCGTCGACGTCGCTCCCAGGGCCGCGTCCAGGTCGGCGTCCTGGACCAGGGCCACGTCCCCGGCCGCCAGGTCGGCCATCACCGCCTCCCGCCCGGCCGCCCGCAGGCTTCCGAACACCCGCTCCCCCGGCAGCCGCGCCGGCGGCAGCGCCCCCTGCCGGACCACCGCCCCCGCGGTCGTCCGCAGAACCTCCCCTCCCCACGTCTGCCCCATAGGACGAACGTAGGCAAGGCCACCGACACACCCGCCCGACCGGCGCGGCGGACCCCATACCCTGGGCCCGTGAGCACACCGCACGCAGGCAGCGAGCACCTCATCATCCTGCCGGACCGCGAGGTCGCCGAGGAGCTGGCCGAGGAGCTGCGCGAGGAGGGGTTCGCGCAGGTCCGGGTGCTGCGCGAGGCCGCCCGGACCGAGGAGGACGACGAGGACCACGAGTGGGCGGTCTACGTCCTGGACACCCGCCTGCCGGACGCCTCCGGGGGCGGGGCGTACGAGGGGCTGCGCGAGCGGTTCATCGAGGTCGCCCGCGAGCACGAGGGCTGGTACGACGAGCCCGGCGACCACCGCCCCCCGATCCCGGACCCGGACGAGCGGTGACCCCGCGCTGCGGGCCGGGCGGGGCCGTGAGCTCCCAGCAGGTCGAGCGGGAACGGACGTTCGCGCTGTCCGACGGGCAGCAGCTGCCCGACCTCGACGGGCTGCTCCGCACGGGCAGGTCGCAGGTCCACCGGATGCGCGCCGTCTACCTCGACACCGCCGACCTGCTGCTGATCCGGCACCGGGTCACGCTGCGCCGGCGGGAGGGTGGCCCGGACGAGGGCTGGCACGCCAAGCTGCCCCGTCCTGACGGGTCGCGCCTCGAGCTGCACGCAGCGATGACCCAGGGGCCGGGACGGACGCGGGTGCCTGCCGGTCACCTGCGCGCGGTCGCCGCCGCCCTCGGCCCGGCCTGGCCCACGGGCGTGGAGGCGACGCTGCTGCCGGTGGCCACCCTCCTGACCGAGCGCACGCAGACCGACCTGCTCGACGACGGGGGCAGCGTCGTGGCGACCCTGTGCGACGACCGTGTCGTCGCGCTCCCCGAGGACCGCCGGTGGCGCGAGCTCGAGGTGGAGCTGGTCCCCGCCGCCGTCGACGACGCGTTGCTGGACGAGGTGAGCGAGAGGTTCGCGGCCCAGGGTGTCCTGCCGTCCGACTCCCCGTCCAAGCTGGGCCGCGCCCTGGGCAAGCGGCCGGACCGGGCGGCCCGGGGCGAGAGCCTGCGGTCGCGGGACCCCGCCGCGGCCGTCCTCCACTCCTACCTCTCCACCCAGGTCGCCGGGATCGTCGGGCGGGAGGAGGACCTGAGGGCCGACGCGCCGGACGCCGTCCACAAGGCCCGGGTCGCCACCCGACGGCTGCGCAGCGCCCTGCGGACCTTCGACCGGCTGCTCGACCGGGAGGTGACCGACCCGCTCCGGGACGAGGTGGCCTGGCTGGCCGGGCTCCTCGGTGCGCCGCGCGACGCCGAGGTGGTGCGGGACCGCGTGCTGGGCAGGCTGGAGGGCCTGCCGCCGGAGCTCGTCGTGGGCGACGTGGTCGGCCTCGCCCGCGCCTGCCTGACGGAGGAGCACGCCCGCGCCCACGAGGCCCTCGTCGAGGGGATGAGCGGCGAGCGCTACCTCGCGCTGACCGACAGCCTGCTGGACCTGCTGGCCGACCCGCCGTGGAGGGGGCGGGCCGGACGTCGTGCCGACGAGGTGCTGCCCGCCCTCGTCGAGAAGGCAGCGGGCCGGGTCGCACGTTCCGTCCGCCGCACCCGTGCGCACGACGACCCCGACGGCCCGGAGGCCCTCCGCGAGCGGCACGTGACCCGCAGACGGGCCAAGGCGGTCCGTTACGCGTGGGAGGCGCTGGCCCCTGCCCTGGGTCCCGACGCCGCGGAGTCCGCCCGCCGGTGGGAGGAGGTCACCGAGGTCCTGGGCGAGCTGCAGGACGTCGTGGTCGCCCGGGCCCGGCTGCTCGAGCTGGCGGCGACGGCCGAGCACGCGGGCGTCCCCAGCTTCAGCCTCGGCGTCGTCGCCGGGGAGGACCGGGTGGCGGTCGCCGACCTCACCGCCCGGGGGGACGAGGCGGTCGACCGGGCGCTCCAGCCCTAGACCGGTCGGGGGCCGGTCGGAACAGGTGCGGGCAGCGCCCGTCGAACGGGGCTGAGTGAACGTCAGGTGACGGACAGGGGGCGGCCCGGCGCCGAACGGTCACCTGAAGGCCAGACCAGGGCCACCACCGGTTCACGTCGTGCCCGTTGCATGGGTCGTGCTGGCACCGCCAGCGGCGGAGGCGAGCCTCCGCGTCCCGGTACGAAAGGAAGACCTGTGTCCCTTCGGCACAAGACCATGGCCCGCACCTCCGTCGTGGCGGCCGCCGCCGTCCTGGTCCTGGCCGCCTGCGGCAACGGTGAGGACAGCACCGACGGCAGCACCCAGGCTGCCGGCACCGAGGACGGCGCCGCGGGCGGGTCTGCGGACGGCGCCCTCTCCGGCGACATCGCCATCGACGGATCCTCCACGGTCACCCCGCTCACCGAGCCGGCCGCCGAGCTGTTCATGCAGGAGAACCCCGACGTCCGCGTGGCCGTCGGCACGTCCGGCACCGGCGGCGGGTTCGAGAAGTTCTGCAACGGCGAGACCGACGTCTCCATGGCCTCCCGCCCGATCAAGGACGAGGAGGTCGCCGCCTGCGAGGAGGCCGGCATCACCTACGAGGAGCTGGGCGTGGCCAACGACGGCCTGGCGGTCGTGGTGAACCCGGAGAACGACTGGGCCACCTGCCTGTCCGTCGACGAGCTGAACGCCGCCTGGAGGGACGGCTCGGAGGCCACCGACTGGTCCGGCATCAACCCGGAGTTCCCCGCCGAGGCGCTCGAGCTCTACGGCCCGGGCACCGACTCGGGCACCTTCGACTACTTCACCGAGGCGGTGAACGGGGAGGAGGGCAACATCCGGCAGGACTACAACGACATCGGCGAGGACGACAACGCCGCCATCACCGGTGTCGCCGGCGGGACCGGCGCGATGGCCTTCATCCCGCTGACGTTCGCCCTCGAGGCCGGCGACAGCGTCAAGATCCTCGAGATCGAGAACGAGGCCGGCGAGTGCGTCGCGCCCTCCACCGAGACCGTCCAGGCCGGTGACTACACCCCCCTCGCCCGCGAGCTGTTCATCTACCCCAAGGGCGAGTCGGTCGCCAACAAGCCCGAGGTCAAGGCCTTCGCGGAGTTCTACGTGAACAACTCCGAGGAGATCGCCGAGGCCGCCGGCTTCATCCCGCTGACCGAGGAGCAGAAGCAGGCCGCGCTGGACCAGATCGCCACCCTGGGCGGCTGACCCGCCCGACCGCCCGCCCGCGTGGGCGGGCGGTCGCGGCACCGCCCCCATCCCCGACCAGGACCGAGAAGGACGCCCATGAGCAGCACCCCCGGCACCACGGCCGTCCGTGGCCGCACCGCAGACCCGTCGCCGGTGTCCCTGACGGCCGGCTCGCCCCGCTGGGGGGAGAAGGCGATCGTCGGGTGGCTCCTCCTCTGCGCGGCCTTCTCGGTCCTGGTCACGGCGGGGATCGTCTTCTCCCTGATCCCGCCGACCGTCGAGTTCTTCCGCAGGGTCGCTCCCGGGGACTTCTTCTCGACCGACTTCTGGGCCCCGACCAACGCCGGCAACCCCAGCTTCGGGGTCCTGCGGCTGGTGGTCGGCACGCTCAACGTCACCTTCTGGGCGCTGCTCATCGCCATCCCGGCCGGCCTGGGAGCAGCGATCTACCTCAGCGAGTACGCCAGCAGCCGCGCCCGGAAGGTCCTCAAGCCGATCCTCGAGGTGCTCGAGGGCGTCCCCACCGTCGCCTACGGCTTCTTCGCCATGACCTTCGTCACCCCCCTCCTCCGCGACCTCTGGCCCACCTTCCTGCCCGGCAAGCTGGGTGAGCCGCCGGGCATCTTCTCGGCGGCGTCGGCGGGGGTCGTCATGGGGGTGATGATCATCCCCACGGTGGCGTCCATCTCGCAGGACGCCATGAGCGCCGTCCCCTCCGGCCTGCGGCAGGCCGCCTACGGACTGGGGTCGACGCGGATGCAGGTGGCCACGCGGGTGGTCGTCCCGGCCGCCCTCTCCGGCATCGTGGCCAGCTTCGTCCTAGGGATCTCCCGGGCCATCGGCGAGACGATGATCGTGCTGCTGGCCGCAGGGGCCTCGGCCAACCTCACCTTCTGGCCCAACGACTCGGTCCTGACGATGACCACGTTCATCGCCCGGACCTCCACCGGCGACATCGGGCACGGCACCACGACCTACTACACGATCTTCGCGGTCGGCGCGCTGCTCTTCCTCATGACCTTCGTCATGAACATGATCAGCATCGCCCTGGTCCGCAAGTTCCGGGAGACCTACGAATGAGCCGGCCCACCCTCAGGCCCACGCGTCCGAACGGCCCTAACCGCACCGGCGTGGCAGCGGCCCGCCGGGTCACCGAGCTGGGGCTCGACGGACGTCAGCGCGGTGGGAAGTGGAAGGGCAGCGTGTTCAAGGCGCTCCTGATCCTCTGCATCGTCATTGCGTTCGTGACCCTGCTGGCCGTCATCGTCCAGGCCTTCGTCCGCGGCCTCCCGCGGCTGGACAGCAACCTCATCACCCAGATGCCCTCGACGCTGGACCGGGAGACCTCCGGTATGCAGTCGGCGATCTTCGGCACGGTCTACGTCATGGTGGGCGTGGTCGTCACCGTGGTCCCGATCGGTGTCTCCGCCGCGATCTACCTGGAGGAGTTCGCCGACCACACCAAGGGGTGGGTGCGCTTCATCGAGCTCAACATCCAGAACCTGGCGGCCGTGCCCTCCATCGTCTTCGGCATCCTGGGGCTGGCGTTCATCGTCCGTGGTCCCCTGAGCCTGGGACCGGTCGCCTACGCCGGGTCGCTCACCCTGGCGCTGCTGGTCCTGCCCACCGTGATCCTGGCGGCGCGGGAGGCGATCAGGGCGGTCCCGACCAGCCTGCGGCTGGGCTCGATGGGCCTGGGCGCCACCCAGTGGCAGACCATCTGGCACCACGTTCTCCCGGCCGCTGTCCCCGGTATCGTCACCGGCACGATCCTGGCCTTGTCCCGCGCCATCGGCGAGACAGCCCCCCTGCTCCTCGTGGGAGCCACGGTCTTCGTCACCTACAACCCCGACGGATTCTTCGACGGCGCCTACACCGTCCTGCCGGTCCAGATCTTCCAGTGGGCCGTCCGTCCGCAGGAGGAGTTCCGCATCCTCGCCGCCGCCGGGATCATCCTGCTGCTCGGGGTGCTGCTGGCGATGAACTCGGTGGCCATCTGGATCCGCAACCGCTTCACCCGGGAGCTGTGATGCTCCGCCTCCCCGGGCGTCGCCCACGCCCCCGACCGCATACCCCTCCGGCACCGTCCCCAGGAGACCCCACCGTGACCGACACCGTCGCCCACGCCCCCGCCCGCACCATGCCGGGCCACGACATCCCCGACAGCCCCGTCCCCGTGATGGAGGCCCGCGGCCTGAACGTCTTCTACGGCGGTTTCCACGCGGTCCACGACGTCGACCTCACCTTCGGCCGCCACGAGATCACCGCCCTCATCGGCCCGTCGGGGTGCGGCAAGTCGACCGTGCTGCGCAGCCTGAACCGGATGAACGACCTGGTGCCCTCGGCCCGGGTCGAGGGTCAGGTGCTCTACCACGACCAGGACGTCTACGCGCCCGAGGTGGACCCGATCGAGGTGCGGCGCCACGTCGGGATGGTCTTCCAGAAGGCCAACCCCTTCCCCAAGTCGATCTACGACAACGTCGCCTACGGCCCGCGGGTCACCGGGATGAAGGTCGACAGCATGGACGACCACGTGGAGAGGTGCCTGCGCGGGGCCGCCCTGTGGGACGAGGTCAAGGACAAGCTCAAGGAGTCCGGCTACTCCCTCTCGGGCGGACAGCAGCAGCGCCTGTGCATCGCGCGGGCCATCGCCACCGAGCCCGACGTGATCCTCATGGACGAGCCCTGCTCGGCGCTGGACCCCATCGCCACGGGCGCCGTCGAGGACCTCATGCTCGACCTGCGGCAGGACTACACGCTGATCATCGTCACGCACAACATGCAGCAGGCCGCCCGCATCTCGGACCGGACCGCCTTCTTCACCGCCCGCCCCGACGAGACGACCGGCAACCGCACCGGCCTGCTCGTGGAGTACGACCGCACCTCGAAGATCTTCGAGAACCCCTCCGACCAGCGGACCGAGGACTACATCTCCGGACGCTTCGGCTGACCCTCGGCCGACCCCAGCGCCCGGCGGAACTCACCGAGCAACGGCTCGCCCAGCAGGACGAACCGCACCTCCTCCAGCCCGGGCACGGCCGGCCCGTGCTCCCGGACCGCAGCCACGGCGACGTCCGCAACCCCGTCCGCGTCCCACCCGTAGACCCCCGCGCCGACCGCCGGGAAGGCCACCGTCCGGGCGCCCACCTCGCCGGCGACCTCGAGGCTGCGGACGAAGCAGGAGGCCAGCAGCGCCGGGTCGGTCTGTCCGGCGTGCCGGTTCGGCCCGACGGTGTGGATCACCCATCGGGCCGGCAGGTCCCCGGCCCCGGTCGCCACGGCCTCGCCCACGGGCAGTCCGTCGGGCCACACCTCGGCACGGACCTTGCGGCACTCCGCCAGCAGGGACGGTCCGGCCGCGCGGTGGATCGCCCCGTCCACCCCGCCGCCCCCGAGCAGGCCCGAGTTGGCGGCGTTGACGACCGCGTCGACCCGTTGGGCGGTGATGTCACCCTGCACGCACGTGATCTCCATCCCCCCATCCTGCCTCTGTCCGGAGGACCCGTCAGCCCTGCGGCACAATCGGCACACGGGTCCCGACGCGCCCTCGACGGTCCCCGGGACGGGCATCCACCGACGCGGGAGGTATGACGTGGCACTCGCCTTCGTCGTCACCTTGCTGGCCGGCCTGTCCACCGTCGTGGGCGGCTGGCTCGGGACGCGGGAGCAGGTTCTCCGACGGCAGTGGCTGGCTGCCTCCCTCGCCTTCGCGGCCGGGCTGATGATCACCATCTCGGTGGTAGAGATCGCCCCGGCCGCGGCGGTGTCGCTGCGCGAGGTGGTGGGCTCCGGCTGGAACCTGGCCTGGGTCGGTGGGGCGATGGCCGTCGGCACGGCCGCGGTCGTGCTGATCGACAAGGCGATCCCGCACGAGGTCAACCCGGCCGAGCTGGCCGGTGGCGACGAGGCCCTCCGGGTGGCGAGCGGCGAGCTGGACGGGCGGCTGCTGCGCAGCGGCGTGCTGCTCGCGGCGGTCGTCACGCTGCACAACCTGCCGGAGGGGCTGGCCACGTTCATCTCGACCCTCGAGCGGCCCAGCGGCGGCATCGCCCTGGCCACCGCCATCGCCATCCACAACGTGCCCGAGGGCGTGGCCGTCGCGGCCCCCATCTACGCCGCCACCCGCAGCCGCGGCACCGCCCTGTTCTGGGCGACGGTGTCCGGGCTGGCCGAGCCGGTGGGGGCCGTCGTGGGCTTCGTGCTCCTCCGCGCGGTGCTGCCCGAGGAATGGCTCGTGCTCTCGCTGGCCCTGGTGGCCGGGACGATGCTCGCGGTCAGCTTCATGGAGCTGCTGCCCGCGGCGCGACGCTACGAGACGCACTACACCCAGTCGCTCGTCGGATTCTTCCTGGGCGCGGTCGTGATGGCGCTGAGCCTGCAGCTGCTCGCGCCCCCCGTCGGCTGAGCCGGCCGCCGCGCCGCGGTCGCCGAACTTGAGCGGAATAGGCTCAACTTCGGGCGGGTTGTCCTGTGCAGAGTCCCTTGCCCGATCGACCGTGAGGTAGGCAACCCATGGATCTGTCCCTGACCACCAAGGCCCAGGAGGCCCTGTCCACCGCCGTGCGCGACGCCGCCGCGGCCGGCCACGCCCAGGTGGAGCCCGCGCACCTGCTCCGCGCGCTCGCCCAGCAGGGCGAGACCACGACCGGCCCCCTGCTGGAGGCCACCGGCTCCTCGGCCGCGATGGCCGCCCAGGCCGCCGAGGGCGTGCTGCGCGGCCTGCCCACCGCGTCGGGGTCCACCATGGGCAACCCCGGCCTGTCCCGGGCGATGCACGGCGTCGTCAAGGAGGCCCAGGAGCTCATGGGGCGGATGGGGGACGACTTCGTCTCCACCGACCACCTGCTGCTGGCGCTGGCTCGCACCGGCCAGTTCGCCGTGCTGGACGCGGCCGCCATCGAGGAGCGCATCCCGGCCCTGCGGGGCGGCAAGAAGGTCGGCTCCGCCGACCCCGAGGCGACCTTCGACGCGCTCGGCAAGTACGGCACCGACCTGACCGCCATGGCCCGTGAGGGCAAGCTCGACCCGGTCATCGGCCGGGACGCCGAGATCCGCCGGGTGGTCCAGGTGCTGTCCCGACGCACCAAGAACAACCCGGTCCTCATCGGCGAGCCGGGCGTCGGCAAGACGGCCGTCGTCGAGGGCCTGGCCCAGCGCATCGTGGCCGGCGACGTCCCCGAGTCGCTGCGCGACAAGACGCTGATCTCCCTGGACCTGAGCGCCATGGTCGCCGGGGCGAAGTACCGCGGCGAGTTCGAGGAGCGGCTCAAGGCCGTCCTGGGGGAGATCAAGGCCAGCGAGGGGCGGGTCGTCACCTTCATCGACGAGCTGCACACCGTCGTCGGCGCCGGCGCCTCCGGCGACTCCTCGATGGACGCCGGGAACATGCTCAAGCCGCTGCTGGCCCGTGGCGAGCTGCGGATGGTCGGCGCCACCACGCTGGACGAGTACCGCGAGAACATCGAGAAGGACCCCGCCCTCGAGCGCCGCTTCCAGCAGGTCTTCGTCGGCGAGCCCAGCGTGGAGGACACCATCGCGATCCTCCGCGGGCTCAAGGAGCGCTACGAGGCCCACCACAAGGTGGCCATTTCCGACCCTGCCCTCGTCGCGGCCGCCGCCCTCAGCGACCGCTACATCTCCGGGCGTCAGCTGCCCGACAAGGCGATCGACCTCGTCGACGAGGCCGCCAGCCGGCTGCGGATGGAGATCGACTCCTCGCCGGTGGAGATCGACGAGCTCCAGCGCCAGGTAGACCGCCTCACGATGGAGGAGATGCACGTCAAGAAGGCCGCCGAGGAGGCCGACGACGACGGCTCGGCCGACCGGCTCCGCCGGCTGCGGGCCGACCTGGCCGACAAGAAGGAGCAGCTGGCGGCGCTGACCGCCCGGTGGGAGGCGGAGAAGTCCGGGCTCAACCGGGTCGGCGAGCTCAAGGCGCGGCTGGACGAGCTGCGCACCCAGGCCGACCGCCTGCAGCGCGAGGGCGACTACGCCGCGGCGTCCCGGCTGCTCTACGGGGACATCCCCGCCGCAGAGGCCGAGCTGGTCGCGGCCCAGGAGGAGGAGGCCCGCGGCTCGACCTCCGCTCAGGCACCGATGGTCAAGGACGAGGTGGGCGCCGACGACATCGCCGACGTCATCTCGATGTGGACCGGCATCCCCGCCGGCCGCCTCCTCGAGGGCGAGACCGAGAAGCTCCTCCGCATGGAGGACGTCATCGGTCGCCGGCTCATCGGCCAGCGGGCCGCCGTCCGCGCCGTCTCCGACGCCGTCCGCCGGGCGAGGGCCGGCATCTCCGACCCCGACCGGCCGACCGGGTCGTTCCTGTTCCTCGGCCCGACCGGCGTCGGCAAGACCGAGCTGGCCAAGGCGCTGGCCGACTTCCTCTTCGACGACGAGCGGGCCATGGTCCGGATCGACATGTCGGAGTACTCCGAGCGTCACGCCGTCGCCCGCCTGGTCGGCTCCCCGCCCGGTTACGTCGGCTACGAGGAGGGTGGCCAGCTCACCGAGGCGGTCCGTCGGCGGCCCTACTCGGTGGTGCTGCTGGACGAGGTGGAGAAGGCCCACCCGGAGACCTTCGACATCCTGCTCCAGGTGCTCGACGACGGCCGCCTGACCGACGGTCAGGGCCGGACGGTCGACTTCCGCAACGTCATCCTCGTGATGACCTCCAACCTCGGCAGCCAGTTCCTCGTCGACCAGACCACCGACGAGCAGACCAAGCGCGAGCAGGTCATGGCCACGGTCCGGTCCGCGTTCAAGCCGGAGTTCCTCAACCGCCTGGACGAGGTCGTCCTCTTCGACGCGCTCAGCCGGGAGGAGCTGGCCACGATCGTGGGTCTGCAGGTCGAGCAGCTCACCCGCCGCCTGGCCGACCGCCGGATCACCCTCGAGGTCACCGATGCGGCAGCGCAGTGGCTGGCCGAACGGGGCTGGGACCCCGCCTACGGCGCCCGCCCGCTGCGCCGCCTCGTCCAGACCGAGATCGGCGACCGGCTCGCCCGTGGACTGCTCTCCGGTGAGGTCCACGACGGGCAGGCGGTCACCGTGGACGTGGGGGCCGACGGGGAGGGCCTGGACCTGCGCTGACGCGGCCGGTGGCACCCGGGTGAACGACAGGTGCGGGTCTTCACCTGTTGTTCACCTGGGTGCCCTACGGTGTCGTCGGCTCGTGGTGCTCCGCCCGCGTGTCCGGTCACACCCGGCGCGCGACGGACACGCCCGTCGTTCCCACCCAGAGAGGTCCTGCGTGCCGGTCCCGCGCCGTGTCCTGGCCGTCGTCCTGGCCACCACCGTCCCCCTCCTCGCCGCCTGCGGCAACGACGACCCCACCGGGATGATCGCCGCGGCCGACGGCGGCACCCTCACCGGCGACATCAAGGCGTCCGGCTCCTCCGCGCAGGAGGCCGCCATGACGGCGTGGATCGCCGGCTACCAGGGCGAGCAGCCCGGAGTCCTCGTCCAGTACGACGCCATCGGCTCCGGCGGTGGGCGCGAGAACCTCATCGCCGGTGCCACGGACTTCGGCGGCACCGACGCCTTCCTCGACGAGGAGGAGCGGGAGGCGGTCAAGGACACCTGCGGTCCCCGTGGCGCACTGCACATCCCCGTCTACATCTCCCCGATCGCCCTGCCCTACAACCTCCCCGGGGTCGACGACCTGCAGCTGCGCCCCGAGACCCTCGCGCGGATCCTCGACCAGGAGATCACCAGCTGGGACGACCCCGCGGTCGCCGAGGACAACCCCGGCACCGAGCTGCCGGACACCGACATCACCGTCGTGCACCGCTCGGACGACTCCGGCACCACCGAGAACTTCCTGGAGTACCTCGCCGCGGCCGCCCCCGACGCCTGGCCGCACGAGGTCGACAAGGCCTGGCCCGTGCCGGCCGAGGCCGCACCCCAGAACACCGGGGTCATCCAGGTCGTGGAGGCGACCGAGGGGGCCATCGGGTATGCCGACGCCTCCGTGGTCACGGGCGACTCGGTCGCCATCGGGGTCGGGGAGGAGTTCGTGGACTACTCGCCCGAGGCGGCCGCCCGCGTGGTCGACGCCTCCGAACCGGTCGACACCGGGCTCGAGGGCGACCTGGCGCTCGACCTCGCCCGGGACACCTCGGCCTCGGGGGCCTACCCGATCGTCCTGGTCTCCTACCACGTCGCGTGCACGCACTACGAGCGGGAGTCGCGGGCCGAGCTGGTCAAGGACTTCCTGCACTACGTCGTCTCCGAGGAGGGCCAGCAGGCCGCCGCGCGCGCCGCCGGGTCCTCCCCGATCTCGGACTCCCTGCGCGAGCGTGCCGACGCGCTCATCGACACCATCGAGGGCGGCTGAGCCGCCGTGCCAGCACCCGAAGGACACCCATGAGCTCCTCTCCGGCGGGACGGACCGCCTCCGCACCCGGCCGGCCGCGAGCGCCCCGTCGTCCCGGCGACGTCGTCTTCTCCGGGGCCTCGCTGGGCTCGGCCGTCCTCATCCTGCTGACCCTCGCCGGGGTGGCCTTCTTCCTCGCCAAGGAGGCGGTGCCCGCCCTGACGGCGGACCCGGAGGAGATCACCGGCGGGGCCGGCTTCGGTGCCTACGTCCTGCCGCTGGTGTTCGGCACGGTCGTCAGCTCCATCCTGGCGATGGTCGTCGCGACCCCGGTCGCGGTCGGCATCGCCCTGTTCATCTCCCACTACGCCCCACGCAGGATCGGCTCCGCGGTCGGCTTCGTCGTCGACCTGCTGGCCGCGGTGCCCTCGGTGGTCTTCGGCATGTGGGGGCTGGCCGTCTTCGCGCCCCGTCTCGGGCCCCTCTTCGGGTGGCTGGAGCGCAACCTGGGGTTCGTGCCGATCTTCGGTGAGGCCTCCGCCACCGGACGGACGCTGCTCACGGCCTCGCTCGTGCTGGCCGTGATGATCCTGCCGATCATCACCTCGGTCTCGCGGGAGGTCTTCCTGCAGACCCCCCGGCTGCACGAGGAGGCCGCACTCGCGCTCGGCGCCACCAAGTGGGAGATGATCAGGACAGCCGTCCTCCCCTTCGGGATGCCGGGCGTCGTGGGTGGCACGATGCTGGGGCTGGGCCGCGCGCTCGGCGAGACCATGGCGGTGGCCATCATCCTCGCGCCCGGGGCGTTCAGCTGGAACCTGCTGGGCAGCGGCAACAAGACGATTCCCTCCGAGATCGCCCTCAACTTTCCCGAGGCCGCCGGCCTGCGCCTGTCCGAGCTCATCGCGGCCGGCCTCGTCCTCTTCGTCATCACCCTCGCCGTCAACCTGCTCGCCCGGTGGATCGTCGCGCGCCGGGCGGCCTTCTCGGGAGCCAGCTGATGCCCGCGCCGATCCGCCCCGTCCCCCGTCCCGAGCAGCACGGTCCGGACGTCCCCGACCACGAGGTGCCCCGCGAGGACCTTCTCCACCCCGCCGACCCACCCACCGGACGGCGGCTCGACCGCGTGGAAGGGCTGGTCATGTCGCCGCTGCGCCCGACCACCCGTCGCCCGGTCCTCGTGGTCGGGGCCCTGGCGGTCCTCGTCGCCGTCTTCACCTGGGCGGTCGGCCTGCATCCGGGCGCGGCGGTGGCCCTGGGTGCGGTCACCCACCTCGTGGGGGTGTATGCGGCATACCGCGTCCTGGGTGGGCACCGCGTCGGCGTCAACCAGGTCATGGCAGCCCTCGTCCACCTGGCGTTCGCCCTCGCCCTGCTGCCGCTGCTGTCGATCCTGTGGACCGTGCTGACCCTCGGGTCGGGTCGGGGGTTCGACCTGCAGTTCCTGTGGCAGACGATGAACGGCGTCACGGGCGTGCACGACCAGGCCTACGTCGAGGGCGAGGCCGACTTCGTCGGCGGGGCCTTCCACGCCATCGCCGGGACGCTGGTGGTCACCGGCCTGGCGACCCTCATCTCGGTGCCGATCGGCCTGTTCACCGCCATCTACCTCGTCGAGTACGGCGGCGGCAACCGGCTCTCGGGCGCCATCCGCTTCTTCGTCGACGTCATGACCGGCATCCCCTCCATCGTCGCCGGCCTGTTCGCCTTCGCCCTGTTCGCCCAGATCTTCGGGCTCCGCGACGCCAAGATGGGCCTGGCCGGCGCGGTGGCGCTGTCGGTCCTGATGATCCCCACCGTGGTCCGCAACAGCGAGGAGATGCTGCGCATCGTGCCGCGCGAGCTGCGCGAGGCCAGCCTGGCGCTCGGGGTGCCCCAGTGGCGCACCATCACCAAGGTGGTGCTGCCGACGGCGGCCTCGGGGCTGGCCTCCGGCATCACCCTGGCGATCGCCCGGGTCATCGGCGAGACCGCACCTCTCCTCGTGGCCATCGGCTACGCCCGGGCCTTGAACTGGAACCCGCTGGAGGGGCCGATGAACACCCTGGCGGTCTACGCCTACTTCATGTTCACCAAGCCGCTGAGCCCGGCCGTGCGCGAACCCAGCCTGGAGCGAGCCTGGGCCGCGGCGCTCCTGCTGGTGCTCGTCGTCGTCGCCCTGAACCTCCTGGCCCGGCTCATCGCCACCCTCTTCGCCCCCAAGACCGGGCGCTGACCCTCCGTCGACGAAGGAAGAACCCCTCGTGTCCAAGCGCATCGACGTCAACAACCTCGACATCTACTACGGCGACTTCCACGCGGTGAAGGACGTCACGATGACCATCGAGCCGCGCTCGGTGACCGCTTTCATCGGCCCCTCCGGCTGCGGCAAGTCGACCTTCCTGCGGACGCTCAACCGGATGCACGAGGTGATCCCGGGGGCCCGGGTCGACGGCGAGGTCCTCATCGACGGACAGAACCTCTACGGCAAGGACGTCGACCCCGTCGACGTCCGCCGCCAGGTGGGCATGGTCTTCCAGCGTCCCAACCCGTTCCCGACGATGTCGATCAAGGAGAACGTCCTGGCCGGGCTCCGGCTGAACTCCCGGCGCATGTCCGGCAAGGCCGCCGACGAGCTGGCCGAGCAGGCGCTGCGCGGCGCCAACCTGTGGAACGAGGTCAAGGACCGTCTCGACAAGCCGGGGGCCGGGCTCTCCGGCGGCCAGCAGCAGCGGCTGTGCATCGCCCGGGCCATCGCGATCGAGCCGGAGGTCATCCTCATGGACGAGCCCTGCTCGGCGCTGGACCCGATCTCGACCCTGGCCATCGAGGACCTCATCAGCGACCTCAAGACCGACTACACCGTCGTCATCGTCACGCACAACATGCAGCAGGCGGCCCGCGTCTCCGACAAGACCGGCTTCTTCAACCTCAAGGCCACCGGCCAGCCGGGGGAGCTCGTGGAGTACGACAGCACCCAGACGATCTTCAACAACCCCACCAAGAAGGCGACCGAGGACTACATCTCCGGCCGCTTCGGCTGACCGGTGCGGGGGACGGCATACCATCGGGCCATGAGCCAGACCCTCTCCCTCGTCGGCGACCCCGAGGCCGACCGGATCCTCACCGAGCACCCCTTCGCCCTGCTCACCGGGATGCTGCTCGACCAGCAGATCCCCATGGAGGTGGCCTTCGACGGCCCCCGCAAGATCGTGGAGCGGCTGGGCTCGATCGACCCGGCCACGGTCGCGGCCACCGACCCCGAGGAGTTCGTCGCGCTCTGCTCGACCCCGCCTGCGGTGCACCGTTTCCCGCGGTCGATGGGCCAGCGGGTGCACGACCTGGCCACCGCCGTCGTGCGAGACCACGGCGGTGATGCGGCCGCCATCTGGACCGAGGGGAACCCCGACGGGCGCGAGATCCTGCGGCGGCTGAAGAAGCTGCCCGGCTTCGGCGACCAGAAGGCGCGCATCTTCCTGGCCCTGCTCGGCAAGCAGCGCGGCCTGACCGCCGAGGGCTGGCGCGAGGCCGCCGGCGACTACGGGCGCGACGGCGTGCACATGTCCATCGCCGACGTCACCGACCCCGGGTCGCTGGAGCAGGTGCGGGTCTGGAAGAAGGAGAAGAAGGCCGCCGCCCGGGCCGGGCGCGGGTGACCGGGCCCCGCTCCAGCCAGGTCCCCGTCCCCGACGGACCCGCGGCCCCGGCCTCCATCTGGTCGGTCCCCGGGATGGTCGCCCTCGCCGTCGTCGCGTTCACCGGCTTCTCCGGGTATGCCGTGCTCCTCCCCGTCGCGCCCCTGTGGGTCGTCGAGGCGGGCTCGGACAGCGCCGGGGCCGGTCTGGTCAACTTCGTCCTGCTCGGCTCGACCGTGGCCACCCAGTTCGCCGTCCCCCCGGCGATCGGCCGGTGGGGGTGGGGCCGGGTCGTCGGCGGCGGGCTGACCCTGCTCGGCCTGCCCTCGGTGCTGCACCTGCTCTCCGGCGACCTGCTCTACACGCTGCTGCTCTCGGCCGTCCGCGGCGTCGGGTTCGGCGTGCTGACCGTCGCGGGAAGTGCGGCGGCGGTGCTCCTCGTCGACGGCGCGCGCCGGGGTGCCGCGGTGGGGGCCTACTCGCTCTCGCTGTCGGTGCCGAACGTGCTGCTCATGCCCCTGGGCGGCTGGGTGTCCCAGGCGGCCGGGTTCGCGCCGGCCTTCTGGATCGGGGCGCTGCCCCTGGTCGGGGTGCCGGCGGCGGTCGTGCTGGCCCGGCACCTGCCGGTCCGCTCGACCCACGACCCGCGCCACCCCGAGGTGGTCGGTGCCCCCGCCGGGGCGCGGACCTACCTGGCCCTGCTGCCCCCGACGTTCGTGCTGCTGGCGGTGACCCTGGCCGGCGGTGCGGTCATCACGTTCGCGCCGCAGCTGGTCGCCGTGCCCTGGCTGGGGGCCTTGGGCCTGTTCGCCATGGGCCTGGCCACGTCCCTGACCCGGTGGCGGATCGGAGGCCTGAGCGACCGCGTGCCGATCGACCGGCTGGTGTGGCCGTTCGTGCTGCTGGCGGCCGTCTCCTTGGGCGGTGTCGCCCTGCTGGTGCGCGAGCCGGTCCAGGTCGCCCAGGTGCTGCCCTGGGTGGTGGCCACCGCGCTCGTCGGGGTCAGCTACGGGGCGCTGCAGAACCTCACCATGCTCCAGGCCTTCGCCGCGGCCGGCCCCCGACGGGTGGGTGCGGCCAGCGCCGTCTGGAACGCCGGTTTCGACACCGGGACCGCCAGCGGCGCCCTCCTCGTCGGCTGGGTCGCCGTCGGTGCCGGCTTCGGCACCGGGATGGGTCTGACCGCGCTCATCTGCCTGCTCACCCTGCCGCTGGCGCTGCTGGGCACCCGCCGGCGCTGACCCTCACGCGTCGGTCAGGTCGAGCCTTCTGTCGACCTTCCGCGACGCGTTCCGGGCCGGTGCTCGCTGCGCTGCGCTCCGTGTCCTCACACGTCTGTCAGGTCGAGCCTTTTGTCGACCTTCCGCGACGCGTTCCGGGCCGGTGCTCGCTGCGCTGCGCTCCGTGTCCTCACACGTCTGTCAGGTCGACGACGACCGGCGCGTGGTCGCTCGCACCCTTGCCCTTGCGCTCCTCGCGGTCGATGAAGGCACCCCCGACGCGACCCGCCAGGGCGGGGGAGGCCAGGCAGAAGTCGATCCGCATGCCCCGCCGCTTGGGGAAGGCCAGCTGGGTGTAGTCCCAGTAGGTGTAGGTGCCCGGCCCCGGCGCGTGCGGACGGACCACGTCCGAGTAGCCGGCGTCCACGACCGCAGAGAAGGCCGCCCGCTCGGCGTCCGAGGTGTGCGTCCGGCCCAGGTAGTGCTCCACGGACCAGACGTCCTCGTCGGTGGGCGCGATGTTCCAGTCGCCCATGAGCGCGATCTCGGCCTGCGGGTCGGCGGCGAGCCAGCCCGTCCCGGCCTCCCGCAGGGCGGCCAGCCAGTCGAGCTTGTAGAGCAGGTGCGGGTCGTCCAGGCTGCGGCCGTTGGGCACGTACAGCGACCACACCCGCACCCCGCCGGCCACCGCGGAGATCGCGCGGGCCTCGGTGGCCGCGGCCTCCCCGTCCCCCCACGTCGGCATCCCCTCGAAACCGACCTGCACGTCCTGCAGCCCCACGCGGGAGACGACGGCCACGCCGTTCCACTGGTTGTGCCCGACGTGGGCCACCTCGTAGCCGGCCGCCTCGAAGGGCAGCAGCGGGAACTGCTCGTCCCTGCACTTGGTCTCCTGCAGCGTCAGGACGTCGACGTCGTGCCGCTCGAGGAAGGCCACCGCCCGGTCGACGCGGGAGCGGATCGAGTTGCAGTTCCAGGTCGCGATGCGCACGGGACCCACCCTAGGGCCCGTTCCGACGCCGGCCGCACGGTCCGCTCCCGCCGCTCACGGAGGGGGGCACCCGGGGTCAGCGCGGTGCCGTGATCTGCCGCAGGGCCTTGCGGTAACCGGCCCGGACGGCCGGGACGACCAGCCTCGCCAGCACGTCGGGCACCCCCGTGGCGGCCACCTCCTGGCGCCAGAGCAACCGGGTCCCGGCGGGGTCGGCCACCAGGCGCGCCTCGATCGACCCGCCCAGCACCCGCCCGACCTTGGCGACCACGGCACGGTGGGGCGGGTCCCAGGCCCTGACCTCCATGACGTCGTCGAAGCCGACCGGGCCGACGGCCGTGCGGGCCACGAACGAGGACCCCGCCCGCAGGGCCGGGCCCCTCACCACGGTCAGGGGGACCGCCTCGGTATGCCGTCCCAGGGCCCAGAGTCGCGCCCACACCTCCTCGGGAGCACCGGGGACCAGCAGCTCGAGCTCGAAGGCGGGACGGGGCACGGCCCGAGCCTAGCCCGGGCGGCCGGCGGGCGGGGCGCGTCCGCCCGGACCTCCTCACCTACGCTGGTGGACCATGGGAACGGCACTGGTGACGGGGGCCTCGTCCGGCCTCGGGCTGGAGTTCGCCCGGCAGCTGGCCGGCCGCGGGCACGACGTGGTCCTCGTGGCCCGCGACCAGGCTCGGCTGGAGGCCGCCGCGGAGGACCTACGGACGCAGCACGGGGTCGGGGTGGAGGTCCTCGTCGCCGACCTGGCCCACCGGGAGCAGCTGCACCGGGTGGCCGCCCGGCTGGCCGACCCCGACCGGCCGGTCGACCTGCTCGTCAACAACGCCGGCTTCGGCTCGCGCCGCGGGTTCGTCCGGGGCGACCTGGCGGAGGAGGAACGGGCCGTCGACGTCATGGTCCGGGCCGTCATGGTCCTCTCCCACGCCGCCGGTGGCGCGATGCGCGCGCGGCGGAGGGGCGCCATCCTCAACGTCTCGTCGGTGGCCTCGTTCGCCGTCATGGGCCACTACTCGGCCATCAAGTCCTACGTCACCGTCCTGTCCGAGGCGCTGGCCACCGAGCTGGCCCCGCACGGGGTCACGGTCACCGCGGTCTGCCCGGGGTTCGTGCGCACCGAGTTCCACCAGCGGGCGCAGATGAACATGTCCCGGCTGCCCGACGCCCTGTGGCTGGAGGCGCCCGACGTGGTCCGCGCCGCCCTCGACGACGTGGCCCGCGGCCGGGTGGTCTCGGTGCCCTCGCTGACCTACAAGGGCGTGGTCGGGGTGCTCCGGGTGGTGCCCCGCGTCCTCACCCGGCGGGTCGCCGGGGCGCTGGCCGACCGCCGGCGCGGGGTCCGACCGCCCGCGTGAGGAGGCGCCGCCGGCTGGTCTCCGCCGGGCTCGCCCTGCTCCTGGGAGGCGGTGGAGCCCTCGCCTGGCAGGAGGCCCACCGCCAGCTGCCGCTGCACCAGGAGGGCGTGGTGCGGGACGTCCGCGGCGCCCTCGTGGCGGTCCCGGTCGGGGCCGGGGCCGGGGAGTGGCTCCCCCTGACCGGTGCGCCCGAGGACCGCTGGCTGGAGGTCACCCTGCTGGCCGCCCGGGCGGCCGGCGACCAGGCGCACCTGGCCGACGGTCTGCTGCCCCCGCCCGACCATCCGCACGGGGACATGGCGCGCGCGGCGCTGCGCGACCTGCATACCCTCACCGGGCCGCAGGGCGCCGCCCCCGGTGCCGTCCTCGCGGGGGCCTCCCCGGCGTGGCGGTTCGTCTGGCCCCGGGACGCCTCGTTCGCCGCGGCTGCCCTCGCCCGCACCGGTCACCACGCCGAGGCCCTGTCCGTGCTGCTCCACCTGCAGGAGCTGCAGGGGGCGGACGGATCCTTCCAGGCGCGCTACCTCCCCGACGGGTCCGGCGAGGTGCCCGACGGGCGGCCCGCCCAGGAGGACGGGCCCGGCTGGGCGTTGTGGGCCACCCGGGTCCTCGTCGAGGAGTGGACGGCCGGGCCGGGTCAGCCGGACCCCTCCGTGCTGGTGGGCGACCTGGTCGCCCGGTCGGCGGCCCGGCTGCTGCACCGGATCGACCCGGCCACCGGCCTGCCCCGTCCGTCGCCCGACTACTGGGAACGCCCGGAGGACGAGCTGACCCTCGGCGTGGCCGCGACGGCCCTCATGGGCCTGGAGGCCGCCGCCGCCCTCGAGCGGGACGGGCGGGTGCCGGACGCCGCCTGGGCGTCGGCGGGCGTGGACCCGGGAGACCTCGCTCCCGCGGCGGCCGACCTGCGCCGCCGGGTCGTGGACGAGTTCGGCCCGCACTACCCCCCGTATGCCGGGGGTCGGCCGGACGCGGCCGTCACCTTCCTGCTCCCGCCCTTCCTGGACGAGCCGGTTCCCGGTGCCGAGGCGGCCCGCCTGCGGGCGCAGCGGGCCCAGGCACGCCCGGCCGGCGGGGTGGCCCCCGGGGCGGGCTGGCGGCGGGACGGCGTCTCCTGGACCCCGCAGACCGCGCTCCAGGCGCTCGCCGCGCGGGAGGCCGGGCGCCACGAGGAGGCCGACCGGTGGCTGGACTGGCTGGACCGGCACCGCACCGCCACGGGGGCCCTGCCCGAGAAGGTGCTGCACGACGGGTCGCCGGCCGCGGTGGCGCCCCTGGCCTGGACCGCGGCGCTGGTGCTGCTGACGGTGGAGCGTCGGTAGGGTCGTCGCCATGACATCCCGGGACCGTCTGCTGCAGCTGATCACCGACCTGGCCGTGGTGCACGGCCGGGTCACCCTCTCCTCAGGCGCGGAGGCCGACTACTACGTCGACCTGCGGCGGGTCACCCTGCACGGCGAGGCGGCCCCGCTCGTCGGCGAGGTCATGCTGGACCTGGTGGACGACCTGGATCTGGACGCGGTCGGTGGGCTGACCATGGGGGCCGACCCGGTGGCGACCGCCATGCTGCACGCGGCGCACGGGCGGGGGCGACGCCTGGACGCCTTCGTCGTGCGCAAGAGCGAGAAGACCCACGGTCTCCAGCAGCGCATCGAGGGCCCCTCGGTCCGGGGTCGGCGGGTGCTCGTGGTGGAGGACACCTCGACGACCGGAGGGTCGCCGCTGACGGCCGTCGAGGCCTGCCGGGAGGCGGGTGCACAGGTGGTCGCCGTCGCCGTCATCGTCGACCGGGCCAGCGGTGCGCGTGAGCGGCTGCAGGAGGCCGGCCTGGACTACCGGGCCGCCTACGGGCTGGCCGACCTGGGGCTCGCCGGGGGCGTCGACCGAGGCTGACCCGTCGCCCCGCCGACTCGTCCGACGGAGGGACGGGTCAGGGGACAGCCGGCAGGGGCCCTGCACCTTCCCCGGGTGCAGGGGCCCTGCCGTGGCGCGGGAGAGCGAGGCTCACACGCCGGGGACCCGGCCGTACCAGACGTCGTAGTCCCACATCTTGTGGTAGATCACGCCCGTGGAGGGGTTGTTCGCCTCGTAGACCATGCCGTTCCCGGCGTAGATGCCCACGTGGTACCAGTTGTTGTAGAACACCAGGTCGCCCGGCTGGGGGTCGGTCACCGGGGTGACCACGGTGCGCTGGTCACGGACGGTCCGGGGGATGTTGATGCCGTTCTGCTGGTAGACCCACCAGGTGTAGGACGAGCAGTCGAAGGCGCCGGGCGGGGTGCCGTAGAGCACGTAGGGGGAGCCCACGTACTTCTCGGCCGTCTCCATCAGCGCCTCCCGGATCGGGGTGGTGGGAGCCGGGGCGGGAGCCGGCGCCGGCGCGGGCGCCGCGGCGACCGGGTTGGTCGAGGACAGGATGGTGCCGCTGATGTAGCGGCCGCCGCCGAGGTTCAGCCAGCCGTTGGTCCAGCTGCCGCGCACCTCGGTGCCCTGGCGCATCGTGGTGACGACCGAGTAGTTCAGCCCAGGACCGGAGCGCACGTTGCCGATCGAGGCGGTGACGTACTGGGTGACGGTCTCGGCCGGGGCGGTGGCGCCGCCGCCGGGCTCACGGTCGGTGAGCACGCCGGGGGACATGAACTCCGAGCTGCTGATCCGCAGCCAGCCGTTGGAGGTCAGGGTGCCCCGGACCTCCGCGCCCGCGCTGCGGGACCCGACGATCGAGTACGAGGTGGAGGGGCCGGAGCGGACGTTCGCCGACACCGTGACCCAGCGGGTCACCTGCGTCGAGGACTCGGGCTCGTCGTCGGCCGGGCCCTGCGAGGTCAGGATGGTGCCGCTGACGAAGCGGCCGTTGCCCAGGTTCAGCCAGCCGTTGGTCCAGGTCCCGCGGACCTCGGCGCCCTGCCGCATCGTGGTGACCACCGGGTAGCCGAGGCCGGGCCCGGAACGGACGTTGCCGATCGCGGCGGCCATGTACATGGTCACCGACGAGGAGCTGGACGAGGGGGCCGGGTCGGTGCTGGTGAGGACCGACGGGTGCATGTACTGCGTGCTGCTGATGCGCAGCCACCCGTTCGAGGTCAGGGTGCCGCTCACGCGGGTCCCCAGGGTCTTGGTCGTCACCACGCCGTTGCTCAGGCTCGGCCCGGAACGGACGTTGGCCACCGGGACGCTGACCCACCGGGTGACGGTGGTGTGGTCGTCCGTCGACGGGGTGAGCGGAACCGTGGGCAGCGGGGTGGTGGGCAGCGCCGGGGGGAGGGGCGTGCGGGGCACCTGGGGCGCCGGTGCCGCCTGGGCGGTGGGTGCCAGAGCGACGACCGGGGCGGTCGCGGCGGTGACAGCGATCAGCGTGCGGGACAGGCTGCGCGTGCGCGTCGACATAGAGCATCCATCTGGGACGGGGACAGGACCACTCGAGGGGGCGAGCACTTGGCAGTGAACAACTGTTTCCGGGCCCGGTCAACCCTCCGTGACCTGCGTGAGTGTGATCCCATGCGGAACTACAAGTGTGTAACTAGGTGATGTTGGTCACATGGCGCGGACGACGTCGCAGGTCACTGCGGATATCACAACGGTGTGACTTTCCGGCGGTGTCATTTCACGCCCGTCACAGCCGTTTTCGGCAGCCGCAGACGTCACGGTGCTGGTGTGACGTGCCGTGCGTCGTGGGGTCCGCAGCGGCCCGGGAAGGGTGAGGTCCGAGCACGACGAGGCCCCGCCGACGTGGTGGTCGACGGGGCCTCGGGTGCCGGGGGCGCTCCCCCGGGCCTCAGCGGCGCCGGCGGTCCCAGTGCGCGAACCCGGCGTCGCGGGCCGCCTGCTCGCTCTCGAACCAGACCTCTGCGCGCACGGCGTCGTAGCTGGGCGAGTCGGTGGTGTGGAAGAGCATCGAACCCACGTTGCCCTTGATCTCCCAGCCCGCCGGTCCCGTGCCGTCCTCGAGCGGATCGGCCGACCCGGGTCCGTAGACCGACTCCGCGAAGACCGGCGCCCCTGCTGTGGCGGCGCCGTGGTCGACCTCGGTCCCGTGCTCCGGCGCCGGCTCCCGCTCCGGCGTGACGGCGTCGCCGGTGTCCTCGGTCGTGGTGTACCCCGCTCCCCGGGCGCCGGCGGCGCCGGCGCCGGTCGTGGGCTCCACGTCCCGGCCCGCGTCACGGACACCGTCGTCCTCGGAGGCGGCGAGGACCTCGTCGGCGGTCAGCGGCTCCTGGGTGGTCGCCCCGTCCGTCTCCCGCGTGGCCCGGTCCCCGGTCCAGTCCTGCTCCTCGGTCGCCGGGTGGGCGTCGTAGGACTCATCCGTGGTCGGCCGGTCCTCGGTCCCACCCGCGGCCCGAGGGTCGGAGGACTGGTCCGGGGCGACCTCCTCGGCGGGGGTCGTCGTGCCCGCGGGGTCCTCCTGGTCGGCGACCGGAAGCGGCTCCTGGCGTGCTCCGTCGGCGACCTCCTCGTCGCTCAGCGGCCGGGCCGACGTCGCGCCCGCGCCGGCAGCGCCCGCAGCGCCCGCGGCGCCAGCGGCGCCCGCGGCGCCAGCGGCGCCCGCGGCGCCAGCGGCGCCCGCGGCGCCAGCGGCGCCCGCCGCACCCATCGCCCCGATGCGGGCCGCGTCGCTCATGCGGCCCGTGTCGTCGTCGCCGGCCGGGAGTCCGCCCCCGGAGCCCTCTGCAGGCTGCCCGGCCTCAGGGGCGGCCGCGGCGGTCGGGGGCGCGTCGGCTGCCGGGGTGGTGTCCGCGACCTGCGCGGGACCGCCATACCCCTCGGTCTCCCCGGCCGTGAGCTCCTCGGCGGGGTGCTGCTGGGCCTCGGCCTGCGGCGGCGCGTCCTCGGTGCCGGCAGGGCGGTAGGTCTCGCCGGTGTAGGTGCCCGGCTCCCCGCCCTCGAAGGCCCCTGCGGCCGGCTGGTAGGGCTCGGCGGTGATGTCGTCGTCGCCGGTGGTGTCCCGGTCGGCGACGGCCTCGGGGCCGGTCGTGGCCTCGATGTCCTCGGCGTAGGTGACGTCCTGGCCCATCGACGGCGCGTCCTGCTCCACCGCGGCGGCGGGCGGCTCCTGGGAGGAACCCTCGTCGACCGCCGGGACGCCGTCCTCGGGCCGGTGCGCCTCGCCGGCGCGGTCCCCGTCCGCCGCCGACCGGTCCTCGGACACCGGCCGGTCGTAGGTGGAGGGCGCGACCGGCTCCGCCGGCCCGTCCTGGACCGGTCGCTCGTCCCGGACGACGGGGGCGGCCCCCGCCGCCGCCCGGTCGTCGGCCTCCTGGTCGTAGACGCCGCGCTCGGGAGCCGTGCCCACCCGGTCCCCGGCCCCCTCGTCGACGGTCCGGCGGTCGTCGTCGGCCCCGTCGACCGTCCCGGCGCCACCGTCGCGGTCCTTGCCGGGCGAGCGCAGCAGCACGACCACGGCCGCCGCGATGAGCAGCAGCAGCAGGGCGATCATGATCCACTTGGTGGTGTCGTTCATGTGGCGTTCCTCCTTGTGGCGACCGGGGACGGCCGCGTCCGAGGCACCCGCAGGAGTTGCGGCGCTGCGTCCACCGTAGTGCGAACGTGCCGGTCCGGCGAGGGATGACCGGCGCCGGGGCGCGTCGCTGCGGCCGCCCGTCGCGGCGCGACCACGCCGTGCCGGATGGGACGATGGACGCCGCCGCCGACAAGGAGAGAGACGTGGACGCACCGACCGGACTCACCGGGGTGGCGGCCTGGGCCGTGGACGTCATGGAAGCGCTCGGAGGGCCTGGGGCGGGCCTGCTCATCGCGCTCGAGAACCTCTTCCCCCCGTTGCCCAGCGAGGTGATCCTCCCCCTGGCCGGCTTCACCGCGAGCCAGGGCACGTTCACCCTCGGCGGCGTGATCCTGTGGACCACGGCGGGGTCCGTCCTGGGTGCCCTGGCGCTCTACGCGCTCGGGGCGGTCTTCGGCCGGTCCCGGTTCCGGGCGCTGTGGACCCGGCTGCCGCTGGTCGACCTGCGCGACCTCGACCGGACCGAGTCCTGGTTCGCCCGGCACGGCACCAAGGCCGTCTTCTTCGGCCGGATGGTCCCGATCTTCCGCAGCCTCATCTCGGTGCCGGCCGGCCTCGAGCGCATGCCCCTCCCGCTCTTCTGCGCCCTGACGACGGCCGGCAGCCTGCTGTGGAACAGCCTGTTCGTCGTGGCCGGCTTCCAGCTGGGGGAGAACTGGCACCTCGTCGAGGGCTACGCCGGGGCCTTCCAGGCGGTGGTCCTCGCCGCCGTGGCCGTGGCGGTCGTGTGGTTCGTCCTCTCCCGGGTCCGCGGCCGGCGGGCCGGGCCGCCCTCGTGACCTCCGCGGGCCGGCCCGGGGACCCGTCGTCCGCCCCACGGGTCGGGGCCGGGCCATGGGAGGGCCCCTGGCCCACCGACGGGTCGGGCGACCTGCCCCCGCACCTCGATCCCGAGCTCCTGCGCGAGGGGGACCGGCGCAACGTCGTCGACCGCTACCGCTACTGGCGGCACGAGGCCATCGTCGCCGACCTCGACGCCCACCGCCACGGCTTCCACGTGGCCGTCGAGAACTGGGAGCACGACTTCAACATCGGCTCGGTCGTGCGCACCGCGAACGCCTTCAACGCGGCTGCGGTCCACATCGTGGGCCGCCGCCGCTGGAACCGGCGCGGGGCGATGGTCACCGACCGCTACCTGCACGAGCACCACCACCCCGACGTGGGCGCCCTGGTCGGCTGGGCGGCCGGGCGCGGCCTTCCCCTGCTCGGCGTGGACAACGTCCCGGGCTCGGTCCCGCTGGAGGGGTATGCCCTCCCGCGCGACTGCGTGCTCCTGCTGGGCCAGGAGGGGCCGGGGCTGTCGCCGGAGGCGCTCGCCGCGTGCACCGACGTGCTGGCCATCACCCAGTACGGGTCCACCCGCTCGGTGAACGCCGGCGCGGCGGCCGCGGTCGTCATGTACCACTGGGCGCTGCAGCACGCCGCCGGGTCGTCCGAGGGGCCGGAGGCCTGAGACACTGGCGCGCATGCGCCGCCGTGTGAGTTCCACCCTGACCGCCACCGTCACCGCGCCCGTCGAGGCCACCCTGGGGGTCGCCGTGGCCGACGGCGTGGCCCGCGAGGAGGAACGGCTGGTCGTCACGCTGGACGGGGACGAGGTAGACGTGCAGGAGGTGCTCGACCCCACCACGGGGACCCGGTGGCACGTGCTGCGCGACGTGGGGCCGGGCGACCTGTCGGTGGAGTATGCGGCCACCGTCACCGACGGGGGTGCGGCCGGCGAGGTCGCGCCGCTGGACCGGGTCAGGGGGGTGCGGCCGAGCCGCTACGTCGACCTCGACCGGCTGGAGTCGGTGGCCCGGGCCGAGGTCGGCGAGGTCGTCGACGAGGAGGACGTGCTGCGCGTGGCCACCTGGGTCCACGAGCACCTGCGCTACGTGCCCGGGTCCTCGCGGGTGACCGACGGCGCCAGCGACACCTACCTGGCCCGGCGAGGGGTGTGCCGCGACTACGCCCACCTGACCATGGCCCTGCTCCGGGCCCGCGGGATCCCGGCCCGGCTCATGGCCTGCTACGCACCCGGCCTGTCGCCGATGGACTTCCACGCCGTGGTCGAGGCGGCGGTCGGAGGGCGGTGGGTCGTCGTCGACCCCACGCGCCTGGCGCCCCGGCCCTCCCTGGTGCGGATCAGCACGGGGGCGGACGCCGCGGAGACCTCCTTCCTCACCGTGCACACCGGCGGGCTGACCTTCGGCGGGCTCACCGTGACCGCCGTGGTCGAGGGCGAGGACCTGCCGGCCGACGACCACGGGTCGACGGTCGCGGTCGGCTGACCGCGACCGTTCAGCGCAGCGCGGTCAGCTCCACCTCGACGAACATCGAGCTGCTCCGGGTGCCGGTGTAGATCCCCCGCAGCGGGGGGACGTCGCCGTACTCCCGGCCGCGGCCGATCTCGACGTGCCGCTCGCCCGGCTGGATCGCGTTGGTCGGGTCCATCCCGACCCACTCCCCGTCCCACCAGCGCACCCAGGCGTGCGACTCGCCGGTGTAGGGCCGGCCCACCTCGGGCTCGCGCACGGGCAGCAGGTAGCCGCTGACGTAGCAGGCCGGGATGCCGACCGAGCGCAGGCAGCCGATCGTCAGGTTGGACATGTCCTGGCAGACGCCGGACCGGGTCGACCACGCCTCCGCGGCCCGGGTGTGCACCCCCGTGGAGCCGGAGACGTAGCTCATCTCCTCGTGGACCATCGCGACGACCTCCCGGGCGCAGGCGCCCGGGGTCGCGCTGCGGCCGGCGATCTCGGCGACCCGCGCGCGCAGGTCCTCCGGCGGCTCCACCGACGGCGACTGGAGCAGGTACTCGCTGAGGTCGTCGAAGACCTCCGCCGACCGGATGTCGTCCCAGCCCAGGCCGTGGCCCTCCACGGTGGGGCGCTGCACGTCGACCGTCGAGGAGGCGGCGACCATGAGCCGCGGGTGCGGCTCGTGCACCTCGAACTGGGTCACGGTGGTGCCCCAGTAGTCGGTGTAGGTGTTGGTCCACGCCACCGGCGTGATGTCGACCTTGGTGTGCAGCACCTGCTGGTGCAGAGTCTGCCGGGGGGTCATCCGGGCCTCGTTGAAGGAGTGGGAGGCGGTCCCGGCGTACTCGTACCCGGTGCGGTGCACCACGCGCAGCAGCATCAGCGCACCCCCGCCCGCCACACGGCCTGGCCGGCGCCGTCGAAGTTGTGCGTGGACACGGCGTCGTTGACCTGGCTGCAGGTGCGCTGCAGCTGGCTCATCCGCTCGGGCAGGGTCTGCATCATCTCCTCCAGGGAGCCGTACTCCAGCTCGGCGCGGGCGCGCCCCAGCATCCGGTGGGCCTCCCCGGCCCGGCCCTGGACGGCGCCGAGCCCGGTCTGCGACGGCAGGCCCGGGTCGGGGCGTCGCCCTCGCCGCGGCAGCGTCTCGAGGGCCACGAGGGCCTGCTGCGCCTGCTCCAGGGAGGCCAGCAACGACCGCGGGAAGAGCCGGTCCAGGAGCAGGAACTCGGCCGCCTGGGCGTCGGTGGCGGCCCCGCGGTAGGTGCGGATGAAGGCGTGGTGGGCGCCGCACGCACGCAGCGTCTGCGTCCAGGCCGAGGGGGAGTCGGCGTTGTAGGCCGCGGACTCGATGATCCGCGAGGTCATGTCGACCCGTTCCAGGGACCGGCCCAGCATCATGTAGTGCCAGCCCTCGTCGTGGCTCATCGTCGAGTCGGCCAGGCCCACGACGACCGCGCACCGCTCCCGCAGCAGCTGGCAGGCCCGGTGGGCCGGCAGGTGCTGCAGCCGGTTGCCGCGCATCATGTTCCACGTCGTGTTGATGGCCTCCCACATCTCCAGGGAGACGGTCTCCCGGGAGCGCCGCGCGCTCTCCCGGGCCCCCTGGAAGGCGGCCACCATCGAGGTCGGGGAGGTCTCGTCCCAGCCGAGCATCCGCAGCACGGTCTGGTGGTCCGGGCTGGCCTCGTCGTCGATGCCCATGACCCGCAGGAGCACCAGGCTGGTGGTCTCCTCGTCGAGGACGGGGTCCTCCAGGAGCAGCGTCAGGTGCACGTCGAGCAGCCGGGAGGTGTCCTCGGCGCGCTCGAGGTAGCGCCCGATCCAGTAGAGCGACTCCGCGATCCGGCTCAGCACGGCATACCTCCCTGTTCCGGCGGCCGCAGGCCGGCCGGTGCTCCCTGCTCGCCCTGGCGGGCCTGCTGCTGCTGCTGCTCCTGCTCCGCGGGCTCGGCCTCGGAGCGGGCCAGGGCGACCTGCGGGGCGGCCGAGACCTGCAGCTGGCGCTGCCGCTGCCGGGGCTCGACCCGGGTGCGCCGGCCGTCCCCGGAGAGGACCCAGGTGTCCTTGGACCCCCCGCCCCGGCTGGAGTTGACGATGAGCTCGCCCTCCCCGAGGGCCACCCGCGTCAGCCCGCCGGGCAGGACCCACACCTTCTCGCCGTCGTTGATGGCGAAGGGCCGCAGGTCCACGTGCCGGGGGCGCATGCCGTCGGGGGTGGTCGTGGCGACGGTGGACAGCTGGACCACGGGCTGGGCGATCCAGCCGCGGGGGTCGGCGGACACCCGGGCGCGCAGGGCGTCCAGCTCGGCCCGGTCGGCCTGCGGGCCGATGACGATGCCCTTGCCGCCGGAGCCGTCGACCGGCTTGAGCACGAGCTCGTCGAGGCGGTCCATCACCTCCTCGCGGTGGGCCGGCTCCTCCAGGCGCCAGGTGTCGACGTTGGGCAGCAGCGGCTCCTCGCCGAGGTAGTAGCGGATGAGCTCGGGGACGTAGCTGTACATCAGCTTGTCGTCGGCCACCCCGTTGCCCACGGCGTTGGCGATCGTCACGTTGCCGGCGCGGGAGGCGTTGAGCAGCCCGGGGCAGCCGAGCACGGAGTCGTTGCGGAAGGCGACCGGGTCGAGGAAGTCGTCGTCGACCCGTCGGTAGATCACGTGCACCGGCTGCAGGCCCTGGGTGTCGCGCATCATCACCCGGCCGCCCTGCACGACCAGGTCGCGGCCCTCGACCAGCCGGCAGCCCATGAGCCGGGCCAGGAGGGTGTGCTCGAAGTAGGCCGAGTTGTAGGGCCCGGGCGTGAGCACCACCACCTCGGGGTCCTGGACGCCGCTGGGGGCCGCGGCCCGCAGGGCGCGTAGCAGCCGCGAGGGGTATGAGGCCACCGGGCGGATCCGGTGCGTCCCGACCATCTCGGGCAGGGTCGAGGTCATCGCGGCCCGGTTGGTCAGCACGTAGGACACCCCGCTGGGGATGCGCACGTTGTCCTCGAGCACCCGGAAGGTGCCCTCCCCGTCGCGGATGAGGTCGATGCCCGAGACGTGCACCCGCACGCCGTTGCCGGGCTGGATGCCGAAGGCGACCCGGTGGTAGTGCGAGCTGGTGGTCACCACGTGGCGGGGCAGCACCCGGTCGGTGACGATCTGCATCGCCCCGTAGACGTCGGCGAGGAAGGCCTCCAGCGCCCGGACCCGCTGCGCGACGCCGGCCTCGACGTGCGCCCAGGTGGCGGCGTCGATGATCCGCGGCACGATGTCCAGCGGGAAGGGCCGCTCCTCGCCCTCGTAGTCGAAGGTGACGCCCTGGTCGTGGTAGCTGGTGCTCACGTAGTCGGCGCGGGCGCGCACGTCGTCCTCGCCCAGGGCGGCGAACTGCTCGGCGACCTGCTCGTAGGTCTGACGCACGGACCCCTCGGGGCCCACCGTCTCGTCGAACACCTCGGCCCGGGTCGGGTAGTCGGTGAAGGGGCCTGGCATGGGCATACCCTAGTGGTCGGTGCCAGGCCTGTCGGGGACGTTCACCCCGCGGGCGTCCCCGGCCGGTCCTGTGGAAGAGTGGGAACCAGCCTGTGCCGACGCCGTCCACGAGGAGGACCCATGCCCATCGCCACCCCAGAGGTCTACGCCGACATGATCGACCGGGCCAAGGCGGGCAGCTACGCCTACCCGGCCATCAACGTCAGCTCCAGCCAGACGCTGAACGCCGCCATCAAGGGCTTCGCCGACGCCGGCAGCGACGGCATCATCCAGGTCTCCACCGGAGGGGCGGAGTACTTCTCCGGGCAGGGGGTCAAGGACATGGTGACCGGGGCGCTGGCGTTCAGCGCCTTCGCGCACGAGGTCGCCAAGAAGTACGACGTCAACATCGCGCTGCACACCGACCACTGCCCCAAGGACAAGCTCGACGGCTTCGTCCGTCCCCTGCTGGCCGCCTCGATCGAGCGGGTCGGGCAGGGCGGGCTGCCCTACTTCCAGTCGCACATGTGGGACGGCTCGGCCACCCCGCTGGAGGAGAACCTGCAGATCGCCGAGGAGCTCCTGCAGCTGTCCGCGCAGGCCCGGACGATCCTCGAGGTCGAGATCGGGGTCGTCGGCGGCGAGGAGGACGGGGTCGCCAACGAGATCAACGAGCAGCTCTACACCACCCCCGAGGACGCGGTCGCCACGATCCGGGCGCTCGGCGGGTCGGACAAGGCCCGCTACCTGACCGCGCTGACCTTCGGCAACGTCCACGGCGTCTACAAGCCGGGCAACGTCAAGCTGCGCCCCGAGATCCTCCGGACCGCGCAGGAGGCGGCCGCGGCCGAGCTCGGGCTCGGCGCCGACGAGCGGCCCTTCGACCTGGTCTTCCACGGCGGCTCCGGCTCCAGCGCCCAGGAGATCTCCGACGCCGTGGACTACGGCGTGGTGAAGATGAACATCGACACCGACACCCAGTACGCCTTCACGCGGTCGGTGGCCGGCTACATGCTGCGCAACTACGAGGGCGTGCTCAAGGTCGACGGGGAGGTCGGCAACAAGAAGCAGTACGACCCCCGGGCCTGGGGCAAGGAGGCGGAGGCCGCCATGGCCGCCCGCGTCGTCGAGGCCTGCGAGAACCTGCGCTCGGCCGGGACGCACCGGTGAGCCCGGGACCGGGCAGCGACCTGCTCGGCATCCCGCCCACCCGGCTGCCCGAGGACCCCGCCGCGGCCGCGCTGGCCGAGCAGGACCCCCGGACCGTGGCGACGGCATACCCCGCCTCCAGCCTCGTCTGGGCGGTGCTCGCGGAGCAGGCCCTGGCCACGGAGGACCCGGTGACGTCCTACGCCTTCGCCCGGACCGGCTACCACCGCGGGCTGGACTCCCTGCGCCGCGCCGGGTGGCGCGGCCAGGGTCCGGTGCCGTGGGAGCACGGGCCCAACCAGGGGTTCCTCCGGGCGCTGGCGGCGCTGGCCCGCGCCGCGGACGCGATCGGCGAGGAGGAGGAGCGGGCGCGGTGCACCGAGCTGCTGCGCGCCTCCTCCACGGAGGCCGCCCGCGAGCTGGGGCTGTAGTCCCCCGCGGTCGGCGCCGGGACCCCTTGAGCGACCCGGCGCCGACCGCGCCCCCTGAGTGGCGGGCGGTGCGCGTCCCCTGACGCCCTCACCCGGCCAGCACCCATCAAACCAGACGTTCGCCGCCTCCTCCTGTCCAGATGCTGCCCCTGGCCGTAACCTGCCAAGGGTGACCGACCAGCCCCGCCCCGACGTGCTCCCGCTCTCCTCGGACACCGAGACGCTCTACCGCCACGTGCTGCGCTCCAGACCCGCCCGGCTGGGCGGCCACGCCGAGTCGTTGGGCTGGCCCCCCGCCCGGGCCGAGGCGGCCATCGACGTGCTGGAGTCGCTGCGCCTGGCCCGGCGGGGGGCCGACGGGGTGGTCCGGGCCGAGGACCCCCGGACGAGCGTGACCCGGCTGCTCGACGACGCCGAGGCGGACCTCGACCGGCGGCGGCGCGAGCTCGCCGGGCTCCGCGGGTCGCTGGAGACCTTCGTCGGCGACTACCGGCGCGGGGTCCGGCGCACCCGCCCCCAGGTCCCGCCGTGGGAACGCCTCACCCCGGGGGAGGTGGTGCCGGTCGTGGAGCACCTGATGCGCACCACGGACGGGCCCCTGCTCCAGGTCGCCGGCGCCGAGCGGTCCGGGCCCGGCCGGGCCGACGAGATCCGCCGTCGCCGGGCCGAGGCCGCCGCGTCCGGGCGGGTGCTGAGGACGATCTACCCCGCCTCGGTGCAGGAGGCCTCCGCCACCCGGGACGTCGTCCAGGAGCGGGCCGCCGCGGGCGAGCTGCAGCGCTTCCTGCCAGCGGCCGGCGCGCCCGTGGAGTTCCTCGTCTTCGGCCGCACCGCAGTCCTGCTCGACGAGGGCGACGGGCCGGAGTCGGACCACCTGCTGCTCCGCCCGGCCGCCCTCGTCGAGGCCTTCGTGACGCTCTTCGAGGGACTCTGGCGCCGGGCGCGGCCGCTCGGTCCGGAGGACGCCGCGCAGGACGCCCGCCTCCTGGAGCTGCTCTCCCTCGGGTACAAGGACGAGGCCGTCGCCCGCCAGCTGGGCCTCGGCCTGCGCACGGTCCGTCGCCGGATCGCCGCCCTCATGGACGAGCACGGCGTCCACACGCGGTTCCAGCTGGGCCTGAGCGTCGCCGCCAGGCGCGGTCCCGCCGACGACGGGCGCCGATAGAGTGGGGCGACCCGCAAGCCAACTGATAGAGGTCCGCGATGCCAGCGATCGTCCTGATCGGAGCCCAGTGGGGCGACGAGGGCAAGGGCAAGGCCACCGACCTGCTGGGCGGCAGCGTCGACTACGTGGTCAAGTTCAACGGCGGCAACAACGCCGGTCACACGGTCGTCATCGGCGACCAGACCTACGCCCTGCACCTGCTGCCCAGCGGCATCCTGTCGCCGGGGTGCACCCCCGTCATCGCCAACGGCGTCGTCGTGGACCTGGGGGTCCTCGTCGAGGAGATCGACGCGCTCGAGGAGCGGGGGGTGGACACCGGCAAGCTGCTGCTGTCGGCGAACGCGCACGTCATCCCGCCGTACAACCGGGTCCTGGACCGGGTGACCGAGCGCTTCCTGGGCAGCCGCAAGATCGGCACGACCGGCCGCGGCATCGGTCCCACCTACGCCGACAAGATGAACCGCGTCGGCATCCGCGTCCAGGACCTCTACGACGAGTCGATCCTCCGCCAGAAGATCGAGGCGTCGCTGGCGACCAAGAACCAGCTGCTGGTCAAGATCTACAACCGGCGCGCGGTCGAGGTCGAGGAGACCATGGCCGAGCTGCTGCGGCACGCCGAGCGGCTCCGCCCCATGGTGGCCGACACGGCCCTGGTCCTCAACGACGCGCTCGACCGCGGGGAGACCGTGCTCTTCGAGGCCGGCCAGGCCACCCTGCTGGACGTCGACCACGGCACGTACCCGTTCGTCACCTCCTCGAACGCCACCGCCGGCGGCGCCTGCACCGGCGCGGGCGTGGCCCCCACCCGGGTCGACCGGGTCGTGGGCATCTTCAAGGCCTACACCACCCGGGTGGGCGAGGGGCCCTTCCCCACCGAGCTCGAGGACGAGCACGGCCAGTTCCTGCGCGACGCCGGCCACGAGTACGGCACCACCACCGGGAGGCCGCGCCGCTGCGGGTGGGCCGACGCCGTCATCGGCCGCTTCGCCCGACGGATCAACGGCATCACCGACCTGGTGGTCACCAAGCTGGACGTGCTGACCGGTCTGGACACGATCCCGGTCTGCGTGGCCTACGACGTGCAGGGCGAACGCTTCGACGAGATGCCGGTCAACCAGTCCGACTTCCACCACGCCCGGCCGGTCTACGAGGAGCTGCCCGGCTGGCAGGAGGACATCACCGGCTGCCGCACCTTCGAGGAGCTGCCCGCCAACGCGCAGGCCTACGTGCGACGGCTCGAGGAGCTCACCGGCGCCCGCGTCTCGGTCGTCGGCGTCGGTCCGGGGCGCGACCAGTCGATCGTGCTCCACGACCTGCTCGGGCGGGACTGACCCGACCCCGTCCCGGACGGGACCGGGAAGGCCGACGGAGCCGACGGCATACCCGCAGGGGTATCGTGGGGGCATGTCCCGCACCGAGTCCCCGACCGTCGCCGTCCCTGTCACCGAGGCCGGGGAGGTGGGGCACCGCTGGGGGCGTGCCGAGCGCATCGCGGTGGTGTCGACGGGCGAGGGGACCGAGCTGTCCTGGACGGTCCACGAGGTCCGGTGGGACGTCCTGCACGACGAGGGTGGCGAGGGGCAGCACCACGCGCGCGTCGTGCGCTTCCTCCGCGACGAGGGGGTCACCCACGTGGTGGCCGACCACATGGGCGCCGGGATGGCGCGCATGCTGGCGACGATGGGCATCCCGGTCGTCCGGCCGACGGACCGCGACGCCCGGGTCTCGGCGCTGGCCGCCGTGGAGGGCCGGGCCCCGACCGCCTGAGGGGAGGCTGCCCATGCTGGCGGGAACGGCCGCCAGCGGGTAGGCAGGGGGTATGCAGGTGCGTCGTGGCATCCGTGACTACCCCCTCGTGGGGGTCGTCCTGCTCACGGCCGTCGTCGGGGTCGTCCTGGAGATCGCCGGTCCGCCCGGTTCCGCCCGGTGGGTGGTCGGCGCCGTGGCCCTGGTCGTCGCGGCGCTGCAGCTGCGGGGGATGGTCGAGGCGCTGCGGGCGGGCAGCTACGGCGTCGACGTGCTGGCCGTGACCGCGATCGTCTCGACGGTGGCGGTGGGGGAGTACTGGGCCGCACTCGTCGTGGGCCTCATGCTCACCGGGGGCGAGGCTCTCGAGGACTACGCCTCCGCGCGTGCGGGCCGGGAGCTGACCAGCCTGCTGGCCCGGGCGCCCAGCGTCGCGTGGCGGGAGGACGACGACGGGGACCTGGAGGAGGTGGCCGTCGCCCAGGTCGGCCCCGGCGACCGGCTGCTCGTCCGGCCGCACGAGGTGGTGCCGGTCGACGCCGTCCTCGACTCCGCCGACGGCGTCTTCGACGAGAGCTCGCTGACCGGGGAGTCGCTGCCCGTGGAGCGGGGGAGGGGCGACCGGGTGCTCTCCGGAGCGCTCAACGGGGCGAGCGCCGTGCGCCTGGTGGCCACGGCGACCGCCGCGGACTCGCAGTACCAGCGCATCGTGACCCTCGTGCAGGAGGCCCAGGAGTCGCGCGCCCCCTTCGTCCGGCTCGCCGACCGGGTGGCGGTCCCGTTCACCGCGACCGCGTTCCTCATCGCCGGCCTGGCCTGGGGACTGTCCGGGGACCCGATGCGGTTCGCCCAGGTCCTCGTCGTGGCGACGCCCTGCCCGCTGATCATCGCCGCCCCGGTGGCCTTCATGGCCGGCATGTCCCGCGGCGCGAGGGGCGGGATGATCGTCAAGGACGCGGGGACCCTGGAGCAGCTGGCCAAGGTCCGGTCGGTGGCCTTCGACAAGACCGGCACGCTCACCCACGGCCGTCCGGAGGTCGTCGCCGTGCACCCGGTGCCGGGGGAGGACGGGGACCGCGTGCTGGCGGAGGCCGCGGCGGTCGAGTCCTGGTCGGCCCACCCGCTGGCCCAGGCCGTGGTCGCCGCGGCCCAGGCGCGGGGCCGGGTGCCGGCGTCCGTCGAGGCTCGCGAGGTGCCGGCCCACGGTGTCGAGGCCGTCGTGGACGGGGTGGTCGTCCGCGTGGGCAAGGCGGACTTCGTGGCCCCCGTCGCCGTCGCCGTCGCCGGCGACGGCGGGTCGGACGCGGATCTGCCGCGGCCGGCTCCCGGGGCGGGCGGGACGTTGACCGGGCACACCCAGGTCCACGTGTCGCGGGACGGCCGTCTCGTCGGGACGGTGGTGCTGGCCGACGTGGTGCGTGCCGAGACGCCCCGGACGCTGGACCAGCTCCACCGGATGGGGGTGGGGCGGACGGTCATGCTCACCGGGGACGCCGAAGGGACCGCGCGGCGCGTCGCGCACGAGATCGGCCTGGACGACGTCCGGGCCGGGCTGCTGCCCGAGGACAAGGTGGCCGCGGTGACCGGCCTCGAGCGGCCGGTGCTCATGGTCGGGGACGGGGTCAACGACGCGCCGGTGCTGGCGGCGGCCGACGTGGGGGTGGCCATGGGGGCCCGCGGGTCGGCGGCCGCGGTCGAGTCGGCCGACGTCGTCGTCATGCTCGACGACCTCTCCCGCGTCCCGCGGCTGGTCCTGCTCGGTCGGCACACCATGCGGGTGGCCTGGCAGGCGATCGCGATCGGCGTGGGGCTGTCGGTGGTCCTCATGCTCGTCGGGGCCACCGGGCGGATGCCTGCCTTCGTCGGTGCCTGGATGCAGGAGGTCGTCGACCTGGCCTGCATCCTGTGGGCCCTGCTGGCCGCCCGCCCCTCCGGTGACGAGCGTGCGCTGCTCAGCGAGCAGACACGGACCGGCGCCGGGCCGGCCCCTGCGGTGGGCGCCGCCCACGGTGACCAGCCCGCGACCGACCCGGACCGGGCGCCGTCCTGACGGCACCCGGTCGCCCTACGGAGATCCTCAGCCCACCCAGACGCGCGCGTTGCGGAACATCCGCAGCCAGGGGCTCGGCCCGGTGGGCTCCCCGGGCGTCCAGGACATCTGGAGGTTGCGCTGGACCCGTTCGGGGTGCGGCATCATCGCGGTGAACCGTCCGTCGGGGGTGGTCACCGCGGTGAGCCCGCCGGGGGAGCCGTTGGGGTTGAGGGGGTATGCCGTCGCCGCCCGGCCGTGGTGGTCGACGTAGCGCAGGGCCCCCAGCACGGCTGACTCGTCGCCACGGGCCGAGAAGTCGGCCCGACCCTCGCCGTGGGCGACGGCGATGGGGATGCGGGACCCGGCCATCCCGGTGAGGAGGACCGAGGGGGAGTCGAGCACCTCGACCAGGCTCAGCCGCGCCTCGTACTGCTCGCTGCGGTTGCGGGTGAAGCGGGGCCAGGCCTCCGCACCGGGGACGAGCTCGGCGAGCGCGGCGAACATCTGGGCCCCGTTGCAGATGCCGAGCCCGAAGGTGTCGGTCCGTGCGAAGAAGTCCGCGAAGGACCCGGTGAGCCGCTCGTCGAAGAGCACCGACCGGGCCCAGCCCTCGCCGGCGCCGAGGGTGTCCCCGTAGGAGAAGCCGCCCGCGGCGACCAGCCCCACGGCGTCGGCCAGGTCGAACCGTCCCGACTGCAGGTCGGTCATGTGCACGTCGTAGGTGTCGAAGCCCGCCCGGTCGAAGGCGAAGGCCGTCTCGACGTGGGAGTTGACGCCCTGCTCGCGCAGGACCGCCACGACGGGCCGGGCGCCCCGGGACACGTACGGCGCCGCGACGTCCTCGCCGGGGTCGAAGGTCGTCGACAGGTGCAGGCCCGGATCGTCGTCGGCGCCGACGAGGGCGTGCTCCTCGTCCGCGCACGCCGGGTTGTCCCGCAGCGCCGCGATCCGCCAGGAGACCTCGTCCCAGGCCTGGGCCAGCTCCCTGACCGGCTCGTCGAGCACCAGGTCGCCGGCCCGCACGCGCACCCGCCGTCCGGTCGTGGCCCGGCCCAGCTCGTGGGTCAGGGCGTCGAGGCCGTGCCGGGCCAGGACGGAGCGGGCCTGCTGCGTCCCGCCGTCGACGACCTGGAGCACCACGCCCAGCTCCTCGGCGAACAGGGCGCCCAGCTGCTCGCGCAGGCCGTCGTCGCCGACCGGCAGGGTCACGTCCAGGCCGACCCCGCCGGCGAAGGCCATCTCGCACAGGGTGGCCCACAGGCCACCGTCGGACCGGTCGTGGTAGGCGGTCACCAGCCCCAGCTCCCGCAGCTCGGTGAGCGCCCGGCCCAGGGCGACGAGCCGGTCGGGATCGTCGAGGTCGGGGACCGCCCCGCCGAACTGGCCGAGCGCCTGCGCCAGCACCGAGCCGCCCAGGCGGCCGCGCCCGGCCCCGAGGTCGACGAGCAGGAGCGGTGCGCCAGCGGTCAGCTGGGGGGTGAGCGTGCCGCGCACGTCCGGCAGGGTGGCGAACGCGGAGACGACGAGCGAGACGGGGGAGACGACCTGCCGGGCCTGCCCGTCCGCGCCGGTCCACCGGGTCCGCATCGACAGGGAGTCCTTGCCGACCGGCACGGAGATCCCCAGCGCGGGGCACAGCTCCATCGCCACGGCGTGGACGGTGTCGTAGAGGGCGGCGTCCTCGCCCGGCTCGCCCGCGGCCGCCATCCAGTTGCAGGACAGCTTGACCCCGGACAGCGTGACCGGGGCGGCCAGGAGGTTCGTCAGGGCCTCCCCGACCGCCATCCGGCCGGAGGCGGGCGCGTCGACCGCCGCCAGCGGCATCCGCTCGCCGGTGGCCATCGCCTGGCCGGCGGACCCGACGTGGTCGGAGAGGGTGACGGCGACGTCGGCCACGGGCACCTGCCAGGGCCCGACCATCTGGTCCCGGTGGGTCAGGCCGCCGACGGTGCGGTCCGCGATCGTCACCAGGAACCGCTTGGACGCCACCGTGGGGTGGCGCAGCACCGCGTAGGCGGTGTCCCGCACCCCGGCGGCGTCGAGCCCGGCGACCGACAGCTCGGGTGCCGACCGGTCCACCCGTGGCGCGTCCCGCGTCATCCGCGGGGGCTTGCCGAGGAGCACCTCCATGGGCATGTCGACCGGGAGGTCCTCGCCGTCGCCGGCGGTGAGGACCAGCTGCCCGTCGTCGGTGGCCGTCCCCACGACCGCGTAGGGGCAGCGCTCCCGCTCGCAGAGGGCGGCGAAGGCCGCCAGCGACCTCGGGTCGATCGCCAGGACGTAGCGCTCCTGGCTCTCGTTGGACCAGATCTCGCGGGGGGAGAGGCCGGACTCCTCCAGCGGCACCGCCGTCAGGTCGAAGCGCGCGCCGAGGCCGGCGTCGTCGACCAGCTCGGGGAAGGCGTTGCTCAGCCCGCCGGCGCCCACGTCGTGGATCGCCAGCACCGGGTTGTCCTCCCCGAGGGCCCAGCAGTGGTTGACGACCTCCTGGGCCCGCCGCTGCATCTCGGGGTTGCCCCGCTGCACCGAGTCGAAGTCGAGCTCGGCGGCGTTGGCGCCGGAGGCCATCGAGCTGGCGGCCCCGCCGCCCAGCCCGATGCGCATGCCCGGCCCACCGATCTGCACGAGCAGCGTGCCGGGGCCGAAGCGGACCTTCTCGGTCTGGGAGGCGCTGATCGAGCCCAGCCCGCCGGCGCTCATGACCGGCTTGTGGTAGCCGCGGTGCACCCCGTCGACGGTCTGCTCGTAGACCCGGAAGAACCCGCCGAGGCCCGGTCGGCCGAACTCGTTGTTGAAGGCCGCCGCCCCGACCGGGCCGTCGAGCATGATCTCGAGGGGGCTCGCCAGGTGGGCGGGAGCGTCATACCCCTGCTCCTCCCACGGCTCGTCGGTGCCGGGCAGGTGCAGGGAGGAGACGGCGAAGCCGGTCAGCCCCGCCTTCGGGGCGCTGCCCCGCCCGGTGGCCCCCTCGTCCCGGATCTCCCCGCCCGCGCCCGTCGCGGCACCGGGGAAGGGGGAGATGGCGGTGGGGTGGTTGTGCGTCTCGACCTTCATGAGGACGTGCACCTCGTCCTCGCGGGCGACGTAGCGGCTGGGCCCGGGGTCCTCCGGGAGCCAGCGGGTGACGCGGCCGCCGCGCATGACCGAGGCGTTGTCCTTGTAGGCCACGACCGTGCCCTCCCCGGCCACCGCCTCGGTGTGCCGGATCATCCGGAAGAGGCTGCGCTCCTGCGGCTGCCCGTCGAGGACGAAGTCGGCGTTGAAGATCTTGTGCCGGCAGTGCTCGGAGTTGGCCTGGGCGAACATCGTCAGCTCGACGTCGGTGGGGTTGCGCCGCAACGCCGTGAACGACTCGACGAGGTAGTCGACCTCGTCCTCGGCCAGCGCCAGCCCGTAGGCCCGGTCGGCCTCGAGCAGCGCCGCGCGGCCGCGTCCCAGTACGTCCACGTGCTGCATCGGCGGCGCCGTCCGGGCGTCGAACAGCGCGGCCGCGTCCTGCGGGGTGCGCAGGACGCTCTCGGTCATCCGGTCGTGCAGCAGCGCGGCGCAGGCCTCCCGCTCCTGCTCGGACAGGCCCACGCCCCCCTTGAGCCGCAGGTAGTGCTCGACCACGCGCTCCACCCGGTGCACGGGGACCCCGCAGCCGTGCACGATGTCGGTCGCCTTGCTCGCCCACGGCGAGACGGTGCCCAGCCGGGGGGCCACGACCAGTACCTCCTCCTCGACCGGGCGGCCGGCGCCGTCCCCGAGCCGGTCCGTCCCCGTCCACGGCTGGCCGTAGGTCAGGATCGCCCGCAGCCGGGCGGTCGTCGCCTCGTCGAGCTCCTCGTCCGAGGCTACCCAGTGGACGTGGCGCGCGGAGACGTCGGTGACCCGGTCGCAGACCGACCGGAGCCGGCGCAGCAGCGCCCTGGCGCGGAAGTCGGAGAGGGCGGACCCGCCGGCGAAGGTGGTCAGCACGTGCTGGGACGGGGCCATGGGCGGGGTCTCCTGGGGGAGCTGCGGGAGGGAGGTTCCACCATACAAAGGCGGGGTATGCCGTCTCAGCCGGCGTGGAGGGGCGGTGCCGGGGTGGTGAAGGGGCGCCCGGTGAGCGCCTCGTAGGCCTCGACGTAGCGGGCCCGGGTGAGCTCGACCACCTCGTCCGGCAGGGGTGGGGGCGGGGCGTCGGAGGCGCGGTCCCAGCCGCTGGCGGGGGAGGTGAGCCAGTCCCGAAGGACCTGCTTGTCGTAGGAGACCTGCGGCCGTCCGGGCTGCCAGGCGTCCGCACGCCAGAAGCGGGACGAGTCGGGCGTGAGCACCTCGTCCGCCAGGACCACGTCGACGGCGTCCGGATCGACTGCCGCCCAGTCGATCTCGTCGCCCGTCCCGAGCCCGAGCTGGGCCGGGTCGAGGCCGAACTCGACCTTCGTGTCGGCGATGAGGATCCCGCGGTCGGCGGCGATCTCGTTGCCCCGCTCCAGGATCGACACCGTCAGGTCGCGCAGGCGGGCGGCCAGGCGGGTCCCGACGAGGTCCTCGACCCCGGCGAACGGCAGGGGCTGGTCGTGCTCGCCGACGGGGGCCTTGGTGCTGGGGGTGAAGACCGGGCCGGGCAGCCGCGAGCCGTCGACGAGGCCGGGCGGGAGGCCGACGCCGGAGACGGTGCCGTCGGCACGGTACTCCGCCAGGCCACCGCCGGTCAGGAAGGCCCGGGCCACGCACTCCACCGGCAGCATCCGCAGCCGCCGCACGTAGACGGCCCGGCCGGCCACCTCGGCGGGCACGTCGGTGGAGACGACGTGGTGGGCGTCGACGACGTCGGCGAGCTGGTCGAACCACCACAGCGACAGCTGGGTGAGCACCGCGCCCTTGTCGGGGACCGGGGTGGACAGGATGTGGTCGTAGGCGCTGACGCGGTCCGAGGCCACGAGCAGCAGCCGGCCCTCGTCCCGGGCCCCGGTGGCGGGGTCCAGCGGGGCGTAGAGCTCCCGGACCTTGCCGGAGTAGATCAGCTCGTGCCCGGGGATCTGCATCGCCATGTCAGGCCTTCCTGGTCGGGACGTGGACGCCGCCCTGCTCCGCGGCCCGGGCGATGTCGCCCCTGAACCGGAACCCCTGCAGGTGGATGCGGTGGGCGGCGGCGTAGGCGCGGGACCGGGCCTCGGCCAGGTCCGCCCCCAGGGACACCACGCTGAGGACCCGGCCGCCCGCCGAGACGAGCCGCCCGTCGCGCAGGGCCGTCCCCGCCTGGAGGACGTGCACCCCGTCGACCTCCTCGGCAGCGGCCAGCCCGGTCACCTCGTCCCCGGTGCGCGGGGCGACGGGGTAGCCGTCCGCGGCCACCACGACGGTGACGCTGCTGTCGGGCGACCAGTCCAGCGGGGGCAGCTCGGCCAGGCGGCCCTGGGCCGCGGCCAGGAGGACCCCGGCCAGCGGCGTCCGGAGGCGGGCCAGGACGGACTGGGTCTCCGGGTCGCCGAACCGGGCGTTGAACTCCACCACCCGCGGGCCCGCGGCGGTGAGGGCCAGGCCCACGTAGAGCACGCCGGTGAACGGCGTCCCCCGGCGGGCCATCTCCCGGACGGTCGGCAGGGCCACCGCGGCGACGACCTCGTCGACGAGACCGGGGTTCTGCTCGTCGAGCCAGGCCAGCGGGGAGTAGGCGCCCATCCCGCCGGTGTTGGGGCCGGTGTCCCCGTCACCGGCGCGCTTGAAGTCCTGCGCGGGGGCGAGCGGGACGACGGTCCTCCCGTCGGCGAGGCAGAAGAGGGACACCTCGGGGCCGTCGAGGAAGTCCTCGACGACGACGCGCCCGCCGGGCCGTGACAGGCAGCCCGCGGCGTGCGCGAGCGCGACGTCCAGGTCGCCGGTGACGACCACTCCCTTGCCGGCCGCGAGTCCGTCCTCCTTGACGACGTAGGGGGCGCCGGTGGCCGAGAGCGCGGCCCGCGCCTGCTCGAGCGTCGTGCAGACGTGGGCGGCCGCGGTCGGGACGCCGGCCGCGGCCATCACCTCCTTGGCGAAGGCCTTGCTCCCCTCCAGCCGGGCGGCCGGGGCCGTGGGGCCGAAGCAGGCGATCCCTGCGGCCGTCAGCGCGTCGGCGACCCCGGCGACGAGGGGACCCTCCGGGCCCACGACGACGAGGTCGACCTGCTCCTCGCGCGCCAGGCGGACGACGGCGGCGGGGTCCGTGGGGTCGCCGGCCACGCACCGGGCCACCTGCGCGATCCCCGGGTTGCCCGGCAGAGCCAGCAGGGCCTGGACCTCGGCGTCGGCCGAGAGGGAACGGGCCAGGGCGTGCTCGCGGGCGCCGGAGCCGAGGAGGAGAACTCTCACGGGCAGCCAGCGTATCCGTGCCGGCGCGGGCACGGGGGTGGCCCTCCTGGAAGGCAGGGGGGTATCTCCCAGGAGGGCCACGAGCAGGGCAGGGTCTACCGGGCTGATGGGGGGCTGCCCGGTGACTCGCACGATCCCTGCTGCCGACCGAAGCCGACGGATCAACACTAGACACGACCGGACCCGAATGTCATCCCCAAAGGTGTCGGGTTGGTGACAGTGACGGGTATCCGACACGATGGTGGGGTGACCGCCTCCCCGGACCGTCCTCCCGTCGGCGCGCCGACCCCGTCCCGGCACTCCCGCGGCGAGACCTACGAGGAGTTCCTCTCCCGGGTCTACATGGCGGCGGTCCGCCTGGGCGTCCCCTCGCGCAGCGCGCTGCGACAGTCGGGGCTCAGCGACGCGGACGTCGACGACGCCGTCGCCGAGCTCGTCGAACGCGGCATGCTGTCCAGCAGCGAGGACCCCGACCGCTGGTTCGTCGTCCCGCCCCGCGAGGCGTTGACCCGCCGGATGGATCAGGTCGAACGACGCGTCGCCCTGACCAGGGCCACCGCCTCGGAGGTGGAGAGCCTGTGGCGACGCGCGATGGGCGACGTCGGGCAGGCCAGGGGGCCGGCCCAGGTGGACGGGCTGGCGGGGACCGTCGAGATCGCCCACCGGATCGCCGAGCTGCACCGGTCCGCCACCACCAGGGTGTGGTGGGCCGTCGACGCCTCGGTCGCGGCCACCGGGCTGTTCGCGGACCTCGCCGCCGGCTCCACCCGCCTGTCGGTCCGGGAGGAGGTGCAGGTCCGTCTCGTGCTCGACTCCTCGCTCCTGGGGGACCCGTACGCCCTGGCCTTCGCCGACCGGGCGCGCGAGCTGGGCCACGAGGTGCGGGTCGCCAACGGGGTGCCGTTCTCGGTGCTGATGACCGACGACAAGGACGTCCTGGTGGACCTGAGCCGGTACGCCGAGGACGGGGACGGGTCCTTCGGGGCCCACCGCGTCACCTGGGTGCAGGCGCTGAGCCAGCTGCTCGTCGCGATCTGGGACCTGGCCACCCCCTACGGGACCGTGCTGACGGCCGGGCAGGTCGGCGAGGGCCCCCCGGTCGTGCCCGGACGGCTGCCGCTGGGGGACAAGGACGCCAGGGTCCTGGCCCTGCTGGCCACGGGGGCCAGCGACAAGATCATCGCCCGCCAGCTCGGCGTGTCCGTGCGCACCGTCGAGCGCCGGGTGCGTTACCTCATGGAGCACCTCGGGGCCGCGACGCGCTTCCAGGCCGGGGTGCAGGCCGTGCGCCGGGGCCGGGTCTGAGGGCGGGGCATGTCCGGTCGGCCGGTAGGCTTGGACCTTTGCCAGGGGAGTCCACGTCCGTCGGACGTCAGGAGAGCGAGGGTGGAGTGAGCGCCACGACGAACGACGTCGTCGCCGTCGAGATCGCGGCCGAGCAGGCCCACGTCGACCGGGTCTACGACGAGCTGGCCAAGGCCGCCGACCGGGTCGGTCTCGTGCACGCCGAGGGCATGGCCCGCGGCCGGACCGAGCGGGCCGGCACGGGCGACCCGCGGGAGGAGGAGCTGGCCGGGCTGTTCGAACGGGACGCGCTGGTCTTCGCCGCCAACCGTCGCCGGGCCAGCCTCGAGCACCAGCACGAGGGCCTGGTGTTCGGGCGGCTCGACCTCGACCACGGCGCGGGCGAGCCGGGCACCGGCGAGCGGGAGGTGCGCTACGTCGGTCGGCTGGGCGTGCGCGACGACGACTACGAGCCGCTCGTCGTGGACTGGCGGGCGCCGGCGGCGGCACCCTTCTACCGGGCCACGCCCGTGGACCCCCAGGGGGTGCTGCGCCGGCGGGTCCTGCGCTGCCGCGGGGAGCAGGTCGTCGGGGTGGAGGACGACCTCATGGTCGCCGCCGCTCCCGAGGACCTCGTCGTCGTCGGCGACGGGGCCCTCATGGCTGCGCTGACGCGCAGCCGGGGCGAGCGCATGCGGGACATCGTCGCCACGATCCAGCAGCACCAGGACGAGGCCATCCGCGCCCCCGCGCGCGGGGTGACCGAGATCACGGGTGGACCGGGCACCGGCAAGACCGTGGTTGCCCTGCACCGCGCGGCCTACCTGCTCTACTCCGACCGCCGGCGGTACGAGGCGGGCGGCGTCCTGGTGGTCGGACCCTCGGCGGCGTACACGGCATACATCGAGCGGGTCCTGCCCTCGCTGGGGGAGGACACCGTGTCCCTGCGCTCGGTGGGGGACGTGGTCGGGGGGATGACCGCGACCGTGCTCGACGACCCGGCCACGGCCGCGCTCAAGGGCTCCCTGCGCATCCGTACCCTGCTCTCGCGGCTCACCCGCGAGCCGGTCCCCGACGCCCCGACCGAGCTGCGCGTCTTCGTCGCCGGGCACCCCGTCCGGCTGCGGCCGGCGGACCTGGAGAGGGCACGCCGGCAGGTGCTGCGCCACCACCACCGCAACACCTCCTACGACGCGGCGGTCGAGGCCCTGGCCGGGCTGGCCTGGGAGCAGGTGCAGCAGGGCGACCGCGCCGAGTTCGTCGACCGGTTCACCGACGCCGGGGACGTCGAGACGTTCGCGCGGGCCTGGTGGCGGCCGGTGGACCCGCGGGAGATGCTCCTGTGGCTCGTCGACGAGAACCTGGCCCGACGGCTCGGGGCATCCGTGGACGAGGCCCGGCTGCTGGCCGACTCCTACCGCCGGGCGCTGGACGACGGGCGGTGGTCGGTGGCCGACGTCGCGCTGGTCGACGACCTGCACGCCCGGCTGGGGCCGGTGGTCGACCTGCCGAGCGAGGAGCGGGGCTTCTACGAGATCGAGGAGCTCGACGACGCCAGCCAGTACGGCGTCGCCGCGCTGCGGGTGGGACGGGACGGCGACGGCCGACCGGACGGGGGCGCCGCGTCCGGCGGCCCCGGGTCCACCGACGGGAACGCCGGCGACGGCCACGCCCGCGTCTCCCGCGACCCCGTCGACCGGCTGACCGCCGGCCGGCTGGGAGGCGTGGAGGAGTACGCCCACGTCCTCGTCGACGAGGCGCAGGACATCTCCCCGATGCAGTGGCGCATGCTCGGCCGCCGGGGCCGGTGGGCCTCGTGGACCGTCGTGGGCGACCTCGCCCAGGCGTCCTGGGACGACCTCGAGGAGGCCGCCCGGGCGAGGGAGGAGGCGTTCGGGTCCTCCGTCCGGCGCGCCTTCCACATGGACACCAACTACCGCAACGCCCGGGAGATCTTCGACCACGCCGCACGCATGGTGCGCGAGCACGTGCCCGACGCCGACATCCCCCGGGCGGTGCGCGAGACCGGGCACCACCCGGCCGAGCTGGACGCCCCCGCGGAGGAGGTCGTGGCGACGGCGTCGTCGGCCGTGCGCGACCTGGTGTCCCAGGTGGAGGGCCAGGTCGCGGTGATCGCGCCCGACCGGTGGCGCGACCGGCTGACCCCGGTCCTCGACGCCGCGGACCGGGTCGTGCTCGTCGACCCCCTGTCGACGAAGGGTCTGGAGTACGACGCGACGCTTGTCGTGGACCCCGACGAGATCGTGGCGGAGTCGCCCGGAGGGGTGCGCGCCCTCTACGTCGTGCTCACCCGGGCGGCGCACCGCACGAGCATCCTGCGCCCTGTGGACGGTGCCGGGTCCGACGGGGGCTCCGACTAGTCTCGGGGACGTGACTACCGCCCTCTACCGCCGCTACCGGCCCGAGTCCTTCGCCGACGTCATCGGCCAGGAGCACGTGACCGAGCCGCTCGTGCAGGCGCTGCGGTCGGGCCGGGTCAACCACGCCTACCTGTTCTCCGGCCCCCGCGGGTGCGGCAAGACGACGAGCGCCCGGATCCTGGCGCGGTGCCTCAACTGCGAGCAGGGACCCACGCCCGAGCCCTGCGGCACGTGCGAGTCGTGCGTGGCGCTGGCCCGGGGCGGTCCCGGGTCGGTCGACGTGATCGAGATCGACGCCGCCAGCCACGGGGGCGTCGACGACGCGCGCGACCTGCGGGAACGCGCGGCCTTCGGGCCGGCCCAGGCGCGCTACAAGGTCTACATCATCGACGAGGCGCACATGGTGACGCCCAACGGCTTCAACGCCCTGCTCAAGGTCGTCGAGGAGCCGCCGCCCCACGTGAAGTTCATCTTCGCCACGACGGAGCCCGAGAAGGTGCTGGCCACCATCCGGTCCCGGACGCACCACTACCCCTTCCACCTGGTCCCCCCGCAGCGGCTGACGGCATACCTGGAGCAGGTGTGCGGGCAGGAGGGGGTCGCCCTCGAACCGGGGGTGCTCTCGTTCGTCACCCGGGCCGGCGGCGGGTCGGTGCGGGACTCCCTCTCGGTGCTCGACCAGCTCATGTCCGGGGCCGGCGAGGAGGGGCTGACCTACGAGCGGACCGCGGCCCTGCTCGGCTTCACCGACGTGGAGCTGCTCGACGGGATCGTCGACGCCGTCGCGGCCCGGGACGCCGCGACGGCCTTCGCCCAGGTCGGGCGGGTGATGGAGTCCGGGCACGACCCACGCCGCTTCGTCGAGGACCTGCTCGAGCGCTACCGGGACCTCATCGTGCTCTCCGCCGTCGGCGACGACGCCCCGGCCGCCGGCCTGCTGCCGGGGCTGCCCGCCGACCAGATCGACCGGATGCGCCACCAGGCCGCCGTGCAGGGGCCCGAGGCGCTCTCCCGCGCCGCGGACGTGGTCAGCCACGGTCTGTCCGAGATGAGCGGGGCGGTCTCCTCCCGGCTGCTCCTGGAGCTGCTGGTGGCCCGCCTGCTGCTGCCTGCCGCCTCCGGGGAGGAGGGGTACGGCGAACGCCTCGACCGGTTGGAGCGGAGGCTGGGTGCGGCGGAGGGCACGACGAGGACGGCGCCCCCGCAGGCGCGACCGGTCAGCCCCGAGCGGCAGCGGCCGGACCCGACGCCGGCCGACGACCAGCCCGCGCCCCCGGTCACCGCGGACCCCGCGCCCGCGGCCGGGCGTCCGCAGGCAGGGGATGGGCCGGTCCGCACGGGGACGGATGGGGACGACGGCCGACCTGCGGCCCCGGCGACCGCCCGGCTCGACACGGCGGCGCTGCGGCGGCAGTGGCCCGACGTCCTGGAGCGGGTCCGCACCATCAGCCGACGGACGTGGAGCGGCCTGCAGAAGGCCGTGCTCATCGACTACGACGGCGACCGGGTCCTCCTGGGGATGCCGGACCAGAACTGGATCCGGCACTTCATGGGCACCGCCCACGAGGAGACGCTGCGCCAGGCGCTGATCGAGTCGGTCGCCCTGGACACCCGGATCGAGGCCACCGTGGCGGGCGAGCCTCCAGGGCCTGACCCCGGGCCAGGCCCTGGAGGTGGACCTGGACCTGCCCCCGAGCCCGGGGGCCCGTCGTCGCCGCCGACGCCGGGCCAGGGCGGACCCCCGCCGGGTCAGGGCGGGCCTCCGCCGGTCCAGGACTCGCCGGGCGGGTCGCCGCAGCCGGCCCCGACGGCGCCCGCCGCGCCCGATGGCGTCCCGGGCCTGACGGACGCGCCGATGCGGGGACGGATCAGGACGCGCCCACGGGCCGGCGGGCAGGACGGCCGACCCGGTGCCCAGGGTCGTCAGCACCAGCAGGCCGCGCCTGGGGCAGGACCGGGGTCCGGGCCGGTCGCGGCACCAGGACCGGTGCCCGCGGGCGCGCCGTCGATGGCGGAGCAGCTCGGCGCGGTGGGGCGCGTCCCCGGCGCCGGAGGGGCCTCCGGGTGGGCCGGGGCACCGGGACCGGGCGGCGCCCCGGCCTGGGCGACCGCCCCTGCGCCCGAGGACGTCGCGCCGGCGGAGCCGGTCGGGCAGGGCGCCCGTCCGGGCGGCGCGGACGCCGGAGGTGGTGACGCCCCCAGCGTCGACGACGAGGACCTGGACGGTTCGGGTGCCGTCGGCCAGCCTGTCATCGAGTCCGTCCTGGGCGGCAGGGTCATCGCCATCAACGACGACCCCGTGGCCTGAGGAGGACGCCATGATCTACGAGGTCCTGCACCCGGTGGTCACCCCCCTCGCGACCGCGATCTTCAGACCCGAGGTGGTCGGTACCGAGCACGTGCCGGCGACCGGACCGGTCGTCCTGGCCAGCAACCACCTCTCCTTCGCCGACTCGGTGGTCATCCCGCTCACCGCCCCCCGGCAGGTCGCCTTCCTGGCCAAGTCCGACTACTTCACCGGGTCCGGGCTCAAGGGCTGGATCAGCCGTGAGTGGTTCACCGGCGTCGGCGCGATCCCGGTCGACCGCGACGACCCGCGGGCGGCCCAGCGGTCGTTGGACCTGGCCCTGGCCCACCTGCGGTCGGGCGGGGCGTTCGGGATCTACCCGGAGGGCACGCGCAGCCGTGACGGCCGGCTCTACCGCGGCCGGACCGGCGTGGCCTGGCTGGCCCTGCAGGCAGGCTGCCCCGTGGTCCCGGTGGCGCTCACCGGCACCGACCGGATCCAGCCGGTGGGGGCGAGGTTCCCCCGGCGGGCCAAGGTCCGGGTGGAGTTCGGCGCACCGATCCCGGTGGAGGGGCGGTTCGACGGCGTGCCGCTGGGCCGGGCCCGGCGCCGGCTGACGGACGAGGTGATGGCCGCGATCCTGGCCATGTCGGGCCAGGAGTGGGCCGGGGAGTACAACGAGCGGCAGCCGGAGCTGCCGGCATGAGGCCAGGGGCACCTCGGTGGCCGGTCGTGCTCTTCGACTTCGACGGCACGCTGGCCGACACCATCCCGCTGATCCTCGCCTCCTACCGCCACACCCTCGACTCGGTCGGCGACCCCGCCGGCGACGACGAGACCCGCGGCTGGATCGGCCGGGTGCTCCTCGAGGTGCTCGAGGAGCGTCACCCGGGGCGCGGGGAGGAGCTCGTCCGGCGCTACCGGGAGCACAACCTCGCCCACCACGACGCCCTCATCCGCCCCGTACCGGGGGCGGCGGGCCTCCTCGCGGACCTGGACCGGGCCGGGGTCCCCACCGCGGTGGTCTCGTCCAAGCGCGAGGAGACGGTGCGCCAGGGCATGCGGGTGACCGGTCTGCCCCCGCTGGACCACGTCGTGGGCATGGAGTCCACCCCGGTGCACAAGCCGCACCCGGCGCCCCTCCTGGAGGGCGCGCGGCGGCTCGGCGCCCGTCCCCAGGAGTGCGTCTACGTCGGTGACGCGTGGGTGGACGTCCACGCCGCGCGGGCGGCGGGGATGGCCAGCATCGCCGTGACGTGGGGCGCCGGCGAGGCCGCCGCCCTGGCGGAGGCCGACCACGTCGTGGACGACGTCGCGACGTTGCGGGCCGTGCTGCTGCCCGACCGGCGCACCGAGGCCTGACCGCCGGACCGCCGCCGGCGGCGGTGCACGCGTCCGCGCGGCGTCGGTCGGTGTCGGTGCGTCCGCCTAGAGTGGACCCTTGTGTACGAAGGAGTGGTCCAGGACCTGATCGACGAGCTCGGCCGGCTGCCCGGCGTCGGGCCCAAGGGTGCCCAGCGGATCGCCTTCCACCTGCTGTCCGCGGACCCGGACGAGGTGACCCGGCTGGCCGACGCCCTGGTGCAGGTGCGGGAGAAGGTCAGCTTCTGCCAGGAGTGCGGGAACGTGGCGGAGGGCGAGCGGTGCCGCATCTGCCTCGACCCCCGCCGGGACCCGGGGCTCATCTGCGTGGTGGAGCAGTCGCAGGACGTCGCCGCCATCGAACGGACCCGGGAGTTCCGGGGCCGCTACCACGTGCTGGGAGGGGCCATCAACCCGATCGGTGGGGTCGGGCCGGACGACCTGCGTGTCCGGGAGCTGGTCGCCCGGCTGGCCGACGGGCAGGTGCAGGAGGTCATCCTGGCCACCGATCCCAACCTCGAGGGGGAGGCGACCGCGACGTACCTCGCCCGTCTGCTCGTCCCCTACGAGGGCGTCCGGGTCAGCCGGCTCGCCTCCGGTCTGCCGGTGGGGGGAGACCTGGAGTATGCCGACGAGGTCACCCTGGGCAGGGCGTTCGAGGGTCGCCGGCTGCTGTCCGGCTAGCCGGACGCCCAGGGCCGGACGTTCTGTGGGCCGGAGCGATGTGACGAGCACGCCGCCGGCGGACCTGCGCCACGGACGCCGACGGGCCTAGGGTGGGGCCCATGAGCACCGACGGCCGGAACGACTGGGCGCCCCTGGCGGCGGAGACCGCCGAGGAGGTCCGGGCCTACTTCGCCGCGCTGGAGGGCGTCGCGGCGGGGGAGACGCCGGAGTCGGCGCTCCCGGTCCTGCTGCTGGCTCTCGGCCAGCTGAGCGCGACCGGCGCCCGGCTGGGCGCCCTCGTCGACGTGGTGCCGGTGGAGCGGTTCGAGCCGGACAGCGGACCCGAGGAGGACCTGGAGCGGATCCGGGTCGCCCTGCACCAGCTGCTCGGCGGGCTGGACGCCTACTGCGACCTGGCGGACCCCGTCGTGTCCGTGGAGGTGGTGAGCGGCTCGCTGGCGGCCGACCTGGTCAGCGTGGCCGCGGACCTCTCGCACGGGCTGCAGCACCACGACGCGGGCCGGCCCACCGAGGCGATGTGGTGGTGGCAGTTCAGCTACCTGTCGTCCTGGGGCGAACGGGCCGCGGCCGCGCTGCGGGTGCTGCTGACCCTGATGGCGCACGTCCGGCTGGACGCCGACGACGAAGAGGTCATGGAGGCCGAGATGGCCGCCCTGCACCAGGTCTGACCCCGCACCCACGAGGCACGATCCCCCAGGGTGCCCTCGCGGGGCTGCCCGGAGGACGGGTCAGGCGCCCTGGTGCGGCTCCTCGGCCAGCTCGTTCGGGCGGGTCGCCGGGTCGACGGGTGCCCCGGAGCGGTAGGCGGCCCGGCCCAGGTTGTTGGAGGCGACCGAGCTCATGATGATGAAGCCGAGGACGGCGATGACGACCTTCAGCAGGTCGAGCCAGGTGAAGCCGTTGGTCCGCACGTCCTCCACGAAGGCGCCCAGCACGATGAGCGGCAGACCCAGCCCGGTCGCGGCCGACAGCACGTTGATCCGGGACAGGCCGTCCCGGGCCTTGAGCATCGCGACGGCGCTGACCAGGACGAAGCCAGCCCCGGTCAGGCAGAGCAGACCGACGACGACGGTGACCAGCATCAGCGCCTCCCCCTCGTGAGGATCCGGGACAGCGCCACCGTGGCCAGGATGCCGACCAGCGAGGCGATGGCGGCCACGTCGAAGACGATCGAGGACCCCACGGCCAGGGCACCCATGACGATGATGCCGACGGCGCAGAAGTAGAGCAGGTCGCTGACCGCGGCCACCGAGGCGTCGTCCGTGGCGGTGTAGAGCCGCACCAGGCCCAGCACGGCGGCGACGACCAGCACGACGACGGTGGCGACGACGACGACCATCATGAGAGCCTCCCCTCCCAGCCGGGTCCCCGGGTCGTCCGCAGCACCCGGTCCTCCATGTGGCGGAGACCGGTGCGGATCTCCTCCGGGTCGGAGGCGTAGATGGCGTGGACGAAGAGCGTGGGTGGCGTGGTCCCGGCCGCGCTGGCGATCCCGACGGTGATGGTGCCCGGGGTGATCGTGATCGAGGAGGCCATCACGCTGATCTCCAGGTCGGTCGAGCAGCGCAGCGGCAGCTCCAGGATCGCAGGCTGCATGTCGACGCCGGGCAGCACCGCGTCCTTGGCCACGTCGAGCGCGCCCTTGACGATCTCACCTGTCAGCCAGACGGCGTAGCCGAGCACGCGCAGGGGGTTCATCATCGGCCCAGCACCGCCTCGACGTAGGGGGCGGTGTCGGTCAGGCCCTGGGCCGCCCGGGTGACCAGGGGCATCAGGACGCCCGCCCCGAAGAACATGGCCAGCTGGGTGCCGATCAACGTGGCACCGGGGGCCCACAGGCGCAGCGGAACGACCACGTCGTCGGTCAGCCGGGTCAGTCCGGCCCGCCCGGTCTCGGGGCTGTCCGGCCGGTAGTCCTCCATCGGCTGGCCCCAGAACACTCCGGCCCACAGCCGCTGCATGGCCACGAGGCTGACGACGGCGGCGACGAGGACGGTGGTCAGCAGGAGCCATCCCTCCCAGCGGGCCGCCCCGGCCGCGGCCCCGATGAGGGCCACCTTGCCGAAGAAGCCGGACGAGGCGGGGATGCCGACGAGGGAGAGCAGCCCGAAGGCCGTGAGGATGGCCACGGCCCGGTCCCGGTGGATCAGGCCGGAGAGCCGCTCGTAGCGGCCGCTGCCGTAGACCTGCTCGATGGCGCCGGCGAGCAGCAGCAGGCCGCCCATCGTCACGATGTGGTGGAGCATGTAGAAGAGCCCGGCGGCCAGCGACGCGGTCGTCGACAGGGCGACCCCGACCAGGATGTGCCCGACCCCGGCGACCATCTGCCAGGCCAGCGCCCGCCGGATGATGTGCTCCCCGAAGGTGCTCCAGGCCCCTACCGCGATGGTGACGGCCACGAGCACCACGAGCACGAGCGCCCAGGGGGCGGGTCCCTCGTAGAGCGTCGTGTAGACGCGGTAGATCGCGTAGAGCGCGACCTTGGTGTGCAGGGCCGAGAAGAGCGCCATGATGCCGGCGGAGGTGGCCGGGTAGGTCTGCGGCAGCCAGCCGTGGACGGGCACGACGGCACCCTTGACGGCCAGGGCCAGGAGCACCACGGCCCCGGCCAGCGTCAGGGCACGGTCGCCGGACGCCGCGTCCGCCAGCACGGCGAGGTTGACCGAGCCGGCGACGGCATACACCAATCCGACGCCGGTCAGCAGGGTCGCGCTGGTGAGCAGGTTGACGACCACGAACGTGCGGCCGATCCCGAGGCGTCGCCAGGTGCCCGTCACCGCGATGAGGGCGTAGGACGGCAGCAGCATCACCTCGACCATGACGAAGAGGTTGAACAGGTCGCCGGTGAGGAAGGCGCCGTTGACCCCGCCGTGCAGCATGAGCGCCAGCGGCGGGACGAACCGGTAGCGGTCCTCGCCGGTCGCCGTGAGGAACCACAGGGTGACCAGGGTGGCCAGGGAGGTCACCGCGAGCATGAGGGCCGAGAGGGTGTCGGACACGAACGGGATCGCCACGCCCGGCGCGAACGCCCCGACCTGGTGGGCGATCACCGGGACGGTCCGGTGCTCCAGCACCAGCAGCACGGCCGTGACGAGGGTCGCCGCGGGCACGGCGAGGAGAAGCACGCGCTGGACCACCCGGTGCCGGACGATGAGGAGCAGGCCGGCCGCCAGCAGCGGCACGGCGAGCAGGAGCGGGAGGACCGCGGGGTTCACGTCGCACGCTCCTCACCGGTCGGGGGCATCCGCTTGGTGTCGTCGTTGTGCCCGATCACGGCCAGGGCCAGCATGAGCACGGTGACGGCGAAGGCGATGACGATCGCGGTGAGCACGAAGGCGTGCGGCAGCGGGTCGGCGGCGGCGGTGGTGTCGACGCGGTCGGGAAGAGGCTCGCCCCGCCAGGCGCTCACCCCCGCGAGCATCAGGGTCAGGTTGGCGGCATGGCTCAGCAGCGCCAGCCCGAAGATGATGCGGACCATGCTGCGCTGCAGCAGGAGGTAGACCCCGCCGGTGACGAGGACGGCGATGGACACCGGGATGATCACGGTTCGCTCCTGTCGCCGAGGTTGCGCGGGGGAACCCCGTGGGTGAGGTAGGTGGTGCGGCGCCCGACCCGGCCCCGCCCCTTGGGGTCGGGACCGTCCGGGGCGCCCGCCGCGCGGGTGGCCGCCAGGGCCTTCTCCCGGTCGGCGAGCTCCCGCTCGGCCAGCTCCTCGGGGGTCTCGCCCCGGGTGGTGTCCATGGGACCGGCGAGCTCGCCCTCGACCGACTCGTCGGCCCGCTCGCGGGTCCGCTCACGCCCGCCGGCGGCGCCGAGCAGGTTGAAGGCCTCCATCACCAGGCCCAGGACGGCGGCGTAGACGCCCAGGTCGAAGAGCAGGGCCGAGGTGAGGTACAGGTCCCCGACGTATCCGCTGATCGGGGCGAGGAAGGAGCCCTTGGCCACGGTCCCCCAGAGCCCCGTGAGGATGGCGAGGGCCACCCCGCCGCCGATGAGCACCATGGGCAGCCGGGCCGGGCCGACGGCCTGGTCGCGGGCGGAGGACAGATAGACCAGGGCCACGACGGCCGAGCCGAGCAGGGCGGCGATGAACCCGCCCCCGGGGGCGTTGTGGCCCCGCCAGAAGAGGATGACCGAGATGATGACGAGCAGGGGGGCGGTCAGACGGACGAGCAGCTGCATGGGGACGGCGTTGCCCCAGGCCTGGTGGATCGCCCGGTCCGCGGCGCTCCCGCGGGGCCGCAGGGCGATGTCCGGGTCGGGCACCCAGCTGCGGTCCGTCTCGCGGGGAGGGTCGAGGTAGCGGTCGCGCACCGTGGACAGGATGGCGACCATGGCGGCGCCGGCCATTCCCAGGACGGTCAGCTCGCCGAGGGTGTCCAGGGCGCGGAACTCCACGAGGATCGTGTTGACGACGTTGTATCCGTGGGTGATCTCGGGGCCCTCGGTCAGGTAGTAGTCCGCGATCTCCGACCGCTCACGTCGGCCGGTGAGCGCGAAGGCGCCCAGGCCGAAGGCCAGACCCGTGGCGAGGGCCAGGCCCATCGCCGCCTTCTGGCCCAGCCTGGGGGACCGCCCGAAACGCAGGGGGAGCTTCTGCAGGACGAGCATGATCATGAGGATGGTCAGCGCCTCGACGAGGAGCTGGGTCAGGCCGACGTCGGGCCCGCCGAGGGAGAAGATCTGGACGGTGATGCCGACGCCCACCGCCGAGAGGCTCACGGTGGCCGCCAGCCGCGACTGGGAGATGGTCGTCCCGGCCACGCCGAGGACGATCACGACCAGTGCGACGAGGTCGGTCCACCGGTCCAGGTCGGGGTGCTGCTCGGCCAGGCTGCCGGTGAGGAGCAGCCCGGCGGAACCGCCGCCCAGGACGAGGGCGAGGGCGACGAGCACGGGGGAGACGTGGCGGGTGGGGTTGTCCGCGCGCACGAGGAGCGCGAGCTGCATACCCGCCCGCGCCACGGGCGCCACGAGGGTCGCGATGACCCCGGCGCCGTCGAGGCGGAACGTCTCCTTCTCCAGGGCCGGCATGAGGGTCCGGCGCCGGGCGATCACGACGAGGCCGACGGCGATGATGAGCAGGGTCGCCACCAGCTCGGCGTTGACGCCGTGCCACAGGGCCAGGTGGGTCTCGGGCTCCACGTGCGGCAGCGCGGCGGAGACCGCCCGGTCGACCGGGGTGTCGAGCACCCCGACCACGAGGGCCAGCGGCAGGCCGGCCAGGATCGGCAGCGCGGCGAAGATGCCCAGCGCCGGAGGGGTGGCGTGCAGGGGTGCGTCCTCGGGCCAGCGGTCCTGCCCGCGGCCGTCGACGAAGCCGTGGAAGACGATCTTGGCGCTGTAGGCGAAGGTGAGGACCGAGGCCAGGGCGCCGCCGACCAGTGCCGCCCACCCCGTCCAGGCGGGGCCGGGGGCCTCCAGCAGGGCGGTGAAGATCTTCTCCTTGGAGACGAAGCCCAGCATGGGCGGGATGCCGGCCATGGAGGCCGCGCCGAGCACGGTGGTCCAGAAGGCCAGCGGCATCGCCCTGCGCAGCTCGGGCAGGCGGCGGACGTCACGGGTCCCGGTGGAGTGGTCGATGACGCCGACCATCATGAACAGTCCGGACTTGAACAGGGCGTGGGCGATCGTGTGCAGCACGGCGGCCGCCAGGGCGTACTCGGTGCCCACCCCGATGGCGGCGACGATCAGCCCGAGCTGGCTGACCGTGGAGTAGGCCATGAGCTTCTTCAGGTCGGTCTTCTGCAGGGCGAAGAAGCCGCCGAGCGCGCAGGTGAGCAGGCCCACCGTGACGAGGGTGGCGTTCCAGACGGGCACGTCGTGGAACAGCGGCGAGAACCGCATGAGCAGGAAGATCCCGGCCTTGACCACGGCCGCGGCGTGCAGGTAGGCGCTGACCGGCGTGGCTGCGGCCATCGCGTCGGGAAGCCAGACGTGGAAGGGGAACTGGGCCGACTTGGTGAACGCCGAGAGCAGCACCAGGACGGCCACGCCGGTCGTCAGGCCCGGACGCTCGGCCCAGACCGGGTGCGCCAGCGCCTCCTGCAGGCCGGTGGTGCCGGTCGCTGCCACCATGATGCCCACCGCGGCGAGCAGCGTGAGCCCCCCGATGAAGGTGATGAGGAGGGTGCGCATCGAGGCGGCCTCGCCGGAGTAGCCGGAGCGGGCGATGAGCAGGAAGCTGGCCAGGGAGGTCAGCTCCCAGCACAGGAACAGCAGGATGAGGTCGTCGGCCAGGACCAGGCCGACCATCGCGAAGGTGAAGCCGACGAGGTAGAGGTAGAACGTCAGGTTGCGGCCCGGCGAGAGGTAGGCGGTCGAGTAGGACAGCACGACCGCGCCGATGAGCAGGGCGATCGCCGTGAAGACGACGCCGATCCCGTCGGCCCGCAGGGAGAGCTCCAGCCCCAGGTCGGGCACCCAGGGGGTGCTCCAGGCCACGGTCTCCCCGGCCATCACCCGGCTGGCGACGGGCCAGAACACGGCGGCGGCGACGAGGTAGATCGCGGCCAGCGGCCACCCGGCGTGCCGGCCGAGGGTGCGGGTGAGTGGGAAGCTCGCCAGCACGGCGAGCGCGCACACGGCGAGGGTCCACACCATGCTCATGACGCCGGCCCGTGGGCGCTGCCGACGACCGTCGGACAGGTTCGGCGGCGACGACGCATGGCGGGGAGTCTAACAATCGGCCCGCTCCCTCCCGGGAGCCGCTCCGGACGCGGGGGTCAGCGCCTCCCCGGGCATGCCGACGGGGCGCCGGACCGGTGGTCCGACGCCCCGCGGGTCGCTGCGGCGGGGTGGCTCAGGAGGCCACGATCAACCCGGAGGTCGCGCTGCGGGCACGCTCCAGGCGCTGGCTCACGTCGCTCCAGTTGACGACGTTCCACCAGGCCGAGACGTAGTCGGCCTTGACGTTCTTGTACTGCAGGTAGAAGGCGTGCTCCCACATGTCCAGCATGAGCAGGGGCGTCTGGCCGATCGGCACATTGCCCTGCTGGTCCCACAGCTGGAAGACCAGCGGCTGCTGCGCGATGGAGTCCCAGGACAGCACGGCCCAGCCGGACCCCTGGATCGTGGTGCCGGCGGCCTCGAACTGGCCCTTGAACCCCTCGAAGGAGCCGAAGTGCTGGTCGATCATCGCGGCGACCTCGCCGTCGGGACGGTCGCCGCCCTCGGGGGACATGTTCTGCCAGAAGACCGAGTGGTTGGTGTGCCCGCCCAGGTTGAACGCGAGGTTCTTCTCCAGCATCGGCACGGTGCCGAAGTCGCCCGAGTCGCGGGCCGCGGCGAGCTTCTCGAGCGCGGTGTTGGCCCCGTCCACGTAGGCCTTGTGGTGCTTGGAGTGGTGCAGCTCCATGATCTCGGCGCTGATGTGCGGCTCGAGGGCTGCGTAGTCGTAGGGAAGGTCGGGAAGGGTGTACGTGCTCACGGCAATCTCTCCTGATCTGGCCGGATAGCGGACCTGCTCGACTATAGCCGCGGGTCCGGCCGCCCGCCCGAGGAGGGCCGGTCGGCGGCGGGGGCCGGAGGCTGATGTGACCTGCTGCGAGTTGTGTGGCATGGTGGGCCGCCGGTCGACGGGCGTCCCCCCTGGGGACGGGACGTCGGCCGAGGTGTGTGGGCCCGGCTGGGCGCGCCGGGGCCGACCGTCGTCCCCGGGTGCTGGACCGTCGTGGGGCCCCGCCGTCGCAGGAAGAAGTTCCGTGTGCAGCACCCTGTGCTGCGCCCGCCGCGCGTCCGTCGCCGCGGCGTGACCGTGCTGGCCGACCGAAGGACGTGACGCATGCCGCTCGACACCGAGGCGACCCCGCTGGGCATCGGGGCCGTCGCCCTGCTCCTGGCCCTCTTCTACGGGGGGACGCTGCTGATGTCGCTCAGCATCCGGCGCCGGAAGGAGAACGCCGACAGGTACATGACGGCGGGCAACAACATCGGCTTCGGCATCTCCGCCGCGTCGATGACCGCCACCTGGATCTGGGCGTCGTCGATGTACGCCTCGGTGACGGCGGGCTACACCTACGGCGTCTCCGGGCCGATCCACTACGGCCTGTGGGGTGCGTTGATGATCCTGTTCATCTATCCCTTCGGCCGCCGGATCCGCACGGTGGCACCGCGGGCGCACACGCTGGCCGAGGTGATGTATGCCCGTCACGGCCGCTCGTCGCAGCTCATGCTGGCCGGGTCCAACGTGCTCGGCTCGTTGATCTCGCTCACCTCGAACTTCATCGCCGGCGGTGCGCTCATCGCCGTGCTCTCCCCGCTCAACTTCGGGGCAGGCATCCTCGTCGTCGCCGGCGGCGTGCTGCTCTACACGCTCTGGTCCGGCTTCCGGGCCTCGGTGCTCACCGACTTCGCGCAGGTGGTGGCGATGCTGGGGGCAGCGGTCGTGGTGATCCCGGTCGTGTTCTTCGCCGCGGGCGGTCCGGGGATGTTCGAGGCGGGCGTGGCCGCCGGCCACGTGACGCCCCAGCAGGAGAGCTTCTTCTCCTCGGAGGCGTTCATGAACCAGGGGGCGCCCTACATCGCCGCCGTGCTGGCCTACGCGATCGGCAACCAGACCATCGCCCAGCGGCTGTTCGCGGTCCGGGAGGACCTCATCCGTCCCACGTTCGTCACGGCCACGGTGGGCTACGGAGCCACCGTGATCGGGATCGGGATGCTGGGCGTCATGGCGCTCTACCTCGGCATCGACCCGATGGGCGGGGACGTCAACAACCTCATGCCGCAGATGGTGAGCACCTACCTGGGTCCGGTGCTGCTGGCCGTGGCCTTCCTCATGATCATCGGGTCGCTCTCCTCGACCGCGGACTCCGACCTGTCCGCGCTGTCCTCGATCGTCATGGCCGACATCTACGGCCAGTCCGTCGGTCGGCGTGCGGCGGACCCCCGCACCATGCTGCTCATCGGGCGGCTGACGATGATCGTGGCCACCGCGGCGGCGCTGTACTTCGCGACCAGCCAGTTCAACATCCTCGACCTGCTCGTCTTCGTGGGTGCCCTGTGGGGCTGTCTCGTCTTCCCGGTCATCGCCAGCTTCTACTGGCCCAAGGTCACCAACGCCGCCTTCACGGTGTCCGTCCTGGCGGCGCTGGCGTTCTTCCTGCCGGTCCGGTTCGGGTGGCTGCCCGCCGTCGGGGCCTGGGGCCTGGCCGTCGAGCTGCTGGCCACGATCGGCATCGGCGTGGTGCTCGGCATCATGGCGTTCGGCTTCTTCGGGCTCCGCCCGGCCGTGATGACCGGCACGCTCGCGGTCGCGGTGTCGGCCCCGTTCACGTTCTTCTTCCTGCGCGACTACGAGGTGCTGTCCGGGTCTCTGGTCGCGTATGCGGTGTCCTTCCTGGTCTGCTACCTCATGTCGGTCCGTTCCGGTCAGGACTTCGACTTCGAGCGCATCCAGCACGTGACCGGCAACTTCGACGACACCTCCACCGCCGAGCAGGAGGACCCGGACGAGGACCCCGACGACCTCGTCCTCGCCTCCGACCGGCCCGGCCCCCGTTCCTGACTCCCGAGGAGAACCACCATGACTGCACTCCTGACCACCTACGTGCTCATCTGGCCAGTCGTCGTCCTGGCCGTCCTGCTGGTCGTCGTGGGCGCGTTCGCCCGCGACGTCCGTCGCGCCCGGAAGGCCGGACGGCGGGTGATCTGACCGGACCCGCTGCCTGCTGACCGGCCTGCGCTGCCCCACGGCGAGGGCGGACCGGGCGCACGCGGGTGCCCTCCAGCACACTGGGGCCATGAACCGCTCGCGCGCCACGGACCTGGCCATCGGTGCCCTCGGGATGCTGCTGCTGTTCGTGCTGGCGCTCGTCGTGCTGTGGTGGGCCGTGTCGACGCCTGCCGCCGACAGCGTCGACCGGACCGGACCGACCAGCGCCGACGACCGTCAGGCCGCGTCGACGGACGGCCCTCCCGCGGACCTCGCCGACGACGAGATCTGGCTGGGCGGGGTGGACGTCGTGGCCGGGACGGTCGTTCTCCCCGACTCGACCCTGCGCGACGTCGAGGCGGTCGCCCACGGGGTCCGCTCCGGGGAGGTGGGGCTGGTCGCGGACAGCCTGGAGGTGCAGGCGACGGTGCCCTTCGCGGACGTGGCGGCCGACCTCGGCGGGGACTCCGTGGTCCGCCCGGCGGAGGACGGGCAGGCGGCGGTCGTGCGCACCGTGGAGGTGCTGGGCCGGGACGCGACCGTCGTCGCCACCGGCACGGTGGACGTCGTCGGAGGGCTGCTGGTGGTGGAGCCGACGTCCATCGACCTGGGCGGCCCCGACCTGCTCTCCCGGACGGTGGCGGCGGTGGTGCGCCGCTTCGCCACCATCGAGCACCCGATCGAGGGCCTGCCGGAGAACCTCGTGCTGCAGGACGTCACCGTCCAGGACGACGGGTTCCGCGCGGACCTCTCCGGCAGGGACGTCGTCCTGGCCGGAACGGTGCTGCCCTAAGAAGCGTGCGCCCGGGCCCTAACCTCAAGGGTTCGCGTGAGCGGCGCAGGTCGGTCGCGCCGGGCGATCCTGCGGTACAGACGGCCCGGCGGACCGACAAGGACCGGCCCGGACTGCGTTCTGGCGAGTCAGGGCCGGTCATCGTGCAGCCTGGGTGACATCTCACGGCACGTTCATGGCACGAAAGGCGGCGGCATGGCACGCGATCGACGGTTCGGCTCGGTGCGCCGTCTGCCGTCGGGGAAGTGGCAGGCCCGCTACACGTGGGAGGCGCTGGAGCACAAGGCGCCGCGCACGTTCGCGAGCAGGGACGCGGCGGAGGCCTGGCTGCGGACCAAGTGCACGGAGCTGGGACCCGGGTGGATCCTGACTCGGGAGAGGCGACGCCGGTCGGTGGCCCTCAGCGAGTACGCGCAGGGGTGGCTGGAGGAACGGCAGGACCTCAAGCTGCGGACCAGGGTGTTCTACGCCGGCCAGCTCGACCGTTCGCCGCCCCAGCTGCGGGCCGCCGTGCTCCTGTCCGCCTGGGGTGGGGCTCCGCTGGGGTGAGGTGGCGGAGCTGCGACGCAAGGACCTGTCCGGCAACGTCGTCCATGTGACCCGCGCCGCCACGCTGCCGTCCGCGATCATGCCCGCGATCCAGGCGCACCTGGACGCGATGGAGGACAAGCGACGGGACGCGCTGCTGTTCCACGCCAGGAGCAACCCGGGCCCAGCACCTGGCCGTGTCGACCCTCAACAAGGCATGGCACCCCGCGTGGGCAGCGGCCGGGCGTCCGGACCTGCGCTGGCACGACCTGCGACATACGGGAGCGGTGTTCGCGGCGCAGGCGGGAGCGACGCTGGCTGAGCTCATGGCTCGGCTCGGCCACTCGACGCACAAGGCGGCCCTGCGCTACCAGCACGCCGCGGCGGACAGGGACGCCAGGATCGCGGAGGCGCTCTCGGCGATGGTCGAGGCGGGTTCGCCGCGTCGCGACGGACTGTGAACGTCGCCTTGCCCCCCAATGCCTGGCCGAACGCGCCCCTGCGGGGTCTGTTGTGTTTTTGGTGTTTGCCCTGAGTAGAGACATGGAGAACGACAAGCTGATGAAGACGGGGGCGGTCGCCGAGGCGCTCGGCGTCTCGCGTCAGCACGTCGTCGACCTGTGCGAGCGGGGCGACCTGCCCAGCATCAGGGTGGGGGCGCACCGCAGAGTCAGACGCTCTGACGTCGAGGCCCTGCTCGACGCCCAGTCGATGACGGAGGAGCAGCGCAAGCAGCTGTGGATGCACCAGGCGATGCTCACCCACCTGCTCACCAGGCCGGACGAAGTCATGGGGCTGGCACGAGAGAACATCCGGCGCTGGAGCTCCATGCATCGGGCGGACGGCCGAACGGTCGAGTACCTCCGTGAGTGGGACAGCATCCTCGCCCGGGGACTTGAACAGACGGTCGGCACGATCCTCAGCACCAGCCCCCGGGCGCGCGAGCTGCGCCAGAACTCCCCGTTCGCCGGCGTCCTGAGCCAGACCGAACGGACCCAGGCGCTGCGTACCTTCCGCGAGAAGCGCGCGCCGGCGGCATGAACCGCCAGCAGCTGGCACGCCTGCTCATGGCTGCCTGCGACGTCACCAAGGACCCGGAGGTCCTGGTCATGGGCTCGCAGGCAGTCCTCGGCACGTGGGACGAGGACGAGCTTCCGCCCGAGGCCACGGCGTCCATGGAGGTCGGCATCGCCTTCCTGGACGACGGCCCGGACCGCAAGAAGGCCGACATGGTCGAGGGTGCTATTGGTGCGCTCTCGCAGATGCACGCGGCCGAGGGGATCTATGCCGAGGGCATCTCGGTGAGCACGTCGATACTTCCCGACGGTTGGCAGGCCCGCCTGCGCACCTGGGGCCTGGCCTCATCTGCTCCCGCTCGCCCTCTGTTCCTTGAGCCCCATGACCTCTGTGTCGCCAAGCTCATGGCCGGCCGGGAGAAGGACTATGAGTTCATCGGTGCGCTCATCTCCGCGGCGATGGTCCAGCCGAGGATCATCGAGGAGCGGTTAGCGATGCTGTCGACAGAGACGCACAAGGTCGCCATCGCGCGTGCACTCCGGTTCGTGCAGCGGTCGGTATCGGCTCCAGACCGCAGGCCCCCGGCTTGACCCGGACGGCAGCCGCAGGCTCGGCCCGCGCTTCGGTAACGCCGGGCCACCCCTGAGGTCTGATCCGGGCCCGCTTCTGACGGCTGCACCCATCTCGGCGTCGGCCACGGTGGCGCAGTTGGGATGCAGAATCGCGGCTGAGCCCGGCTGCAGCGTTAGCAGGCCGTGTACAGGAGCGACACCGCAGCGGCAAATGCGGATGTCCGCAGTGGTCGCTCATCCACTACCTAGCCAGGCCGAGGAAAGCCATGAGGGCGCGTTCGACCTCCACGAGACTTTCGGGCGCCAGGCGGCCAACGCGCGTACCGACGTTCTGACGGCGGACTGTGGTGACCTTGTCGATCATGACCTGGCTGTCGTGCTGCAGACCGGTGAGATCATCGGCGGCGACGCGTACGCGAAGCAGAGGGGCATCGACCAGCGTCGTCGTCAGGGGCGCCACGGTCACCGAGGCAGTGCCCTCGAAGAGGTCGTCCTGCACGATCAGTGCGGGTCTCGGCTTGGAGGCGTAGACACCCCCGGCGACGGTCCACAGCTCGCCGCGCCTCACTCCTCGTCCCAGCGGGCGGTGACGGCTTCGACGAACTCCTGGTCATCGGACTGCTCGTCCGCCCTCGCGACCAGGTCCGCCTGGCGTTCGGCCTCCTGCGCAAAACGCTCGCTACGCACGTCCGGCACCCAGATCTGCACGGGTCGAAGGCCGCGTGCGCGCATCCTGCGCCGGTACTCGCTGACTCGATGCTTCACCGTCATGCCAACCACGTTACATGTAACGAAGGTACAGCGGAAGGAGGCTACGTCCCAGCGCCCGAAGACTCGGGTCCCAAACCTCGACAGCCGAGCGACCAGCGGCATTTACAGAGTGGCGGCGTCGACCTCACTGGCGGCTGGGTGATGCGGAGGACAGTTCGTGGATGAAATAGCAGGAGGCACCATCTGACTGGGCCAAATCATCCCCAATAGATACGTATCGGGAATCGCCTTCTTCATCCACCGAAAGCCGGACCGTTCCCCCGTCGCTGAGCCCGGCTCGCGCCTCGTGCAAGATGTCCTGGACGGTCATCGCATCAGACTTCGCCAGATCTGCCAGGCAGGCCGCATCGACAAGGTCCTTACCGATGAGCGTGCTGACGCTCAGCGGGTCTGCGTGGGTCGAGGGGCTCTCACGGCGTGGGCCGGCGGTCACGCGCCTCAGCGTCTGTCGGCCGGCGAGGGTCGACGTGCTTCTGGCGCGGCCCGCCACCGGGGTCCGGGGGCCCCAGAGCTGCCTGGCGGGACCAAATCTCCAGGCACGTTCAAGGCACGACCGCGAAATCAGAAGGGCCGTTGACCCCGCGTTTCTGCAGGTCAACGGCCCTTTTGTGTCATGGTCGGGGTGACAGGATTTGAACCTGCGACCTCTTCGTCCCGAACGAAGCGCGCTACCAAGCTGCGCCACACCCCGTGGCCGGCGACGCGAGGGTCGTCGGACAGCGTCGACAATGCTAACCCACCGTCGGGTGTGCTCCCAACCCGCGGACCCAGGTGCGGGATCCAGGCTCTCTCACCGTGCCGGGACGAGCGTCAGGAGGGTGGCCTCCGGACGGCAGGAGAACCGGAATGGGGTGTAGGGGTTGCCGCCGAGCCCGGCGGAGACGTGCAGCCACGCCGCGTCGTCGGGTGCCTCGGTGGACGGCGTGGACCCGGCCCCCGGCCACCACCGCGAGAGTCCCGAGGCCCGTGCGGTGTCCAGGTCGCAGTTGGTCACCAGGGCCCCGTACCCGGGCACCTGCAGCTGCCCGCCGTGGGTGTGTCCGGCGATCAGCAGCCCGGCACCGTCCCTGCTCATCGCATCGAGGACCCGTCGGTAGGGGGCGTGCGTCACCCCGATCGTCAGGTCGACGTCGTCCGCGGCCGGCCCGGCCACGACGCAGTAGTCGTCGTACTCCAGGTGCGGGTCGTCGACCCCCACCAGCTCCAGCCTCAGCCCGGCGACCTCCAGGCGGGCACGGGCGTTGGTCAGGTCGACCCAGCCCCGGCCTGTCAGCGCCTCCAGGAGCTCCTCGGTGGGCAGCCGGCCCCGGTCGGTGGGATCCGCCGGTCCGGGGCCGTGCTGCCCCGGGGTCGCCGCTCCGGTGCGCACCGGCCGGTCGTGGCTGTCGTCGAGGTAGCGCAACGGGTTCTTCAGACCGGGGGCGAAGTAGTCGTTGCTGCCCAGCACGAAGACGCCCGGGACGTCCAGCAACCCGTCGAGGGTGTCGACCAGCGCGGGCACGGCGTCCCGCGCCGCCAGGTTGTCACCGGTGTCGACGACCAGGTCTGGCCGCAGGTCGGCCAGACGCCGCACCCAGGCGCGCTTGATGCGCTGGCGGGGCACGAGGTGCAGGTCGGAGAGGTGGAGCACGCGCACGGAGGTCGCCCTGGACGGCAGGCACGGCACCTCCACCCGGCGCAGGGCGAACCAGCGCGGCTCCACCCAGGTCGCGTAGGCGGCCCCAGCGGCGGCCAGACCTGCACCCGTGCCCAGCGCACCCCATACCCGTCGGTCCATGGGCCGATCCTCGCAGGTGCGTCCCGGGGCGGCGGAGGACGGCGGGCCGTCGGGCGTGGGTGAGAGACTGCCGTCATGACCGAGCGCGGACTCAAGGCCACCCTCCACCACGACCTCACCGAGGCGATGCGGGCCCAGGACAAGGTACGGGCGGGCACGCTGCGGATGGTGCTGACCGCCGTGACCACCGAGGAGGTCGCGGGGACCTCGCACCGGGAGCTCTCGGAGGAGGAGCTGCTGCGCGTCGTGGCCAAGGAGGCCAAGAAGCGTCGGGAGGCGGCCCAGGCGTTCGCCGAGGCCGGCCGGCCCGAGCTCGCCGACCGCGAGGAGGCCGAGCTGGCGGTGCTCGAGGGGTACCTCCCAGAGCAGCTCGACGACGAGGAGCTGGCCGAGATCGCACAGCGGGCGGTCGCCGAGCTCGGGGTCAGCGGGCCGGCGGCGATGGGCCAGGTGATGAAGGTCGTCCAGCCGCGGGTCGCGGGGCGGGCGGAGGGGGGCCGGGTGGCGGCGGCGGTCAGGTCAGCGCTCGCCGGCTGACCCGTCCGGGCCGTTGGCCGCGGCGTGACGAAGGCCCCCGGAGGTCCGGGGGCCTTCGTCGTCGGTCCGGCGCGGCGTCAGCCGTCGTCCTGCCCAGGTGGGCCGTCACCACCCGGGCCCCCGCCGGGCGGCTCCTCCCCGTCCTCGGGCGGCGGAGCGGGCGCCGGCGCCGGGGCCGGCTCGGTGTCCTCCTCCGGGGGCGGGGGCTCGGCCTCCTCGGTGGGCTCGGGCTCGGGCTCCGGCTCGGGCTCCGGCTCGGGCTCCGGCGGTGCCGGCTGGTTCGGCGGGGGCGGTGCGGCCGGCTGCTGGGCGGGGGCCGGCTGGGCCGGCTGCGGCTGCGGCTGCGGGGCGAAACCGCTCGAGACGTGCAGCACCACCGAGGTCGTGGTCCGGATCGAGGACCCCACCCCGGGCGTGGTGTAGACGACCGTGCCCTCGGGCCGGCTGGACCCCACGTCCTGGACCGAGGCGGTCAGGCCCTCCTCACGGAGCGCCTCGCGGGCCTCCTCCTCGTCCATGCCGATGACGTCCGGGATGGTCACCCGCTTGCCGTTGAGGATCTCGTCGGAGGGCTCCTCCCAGTCCTCGACCGGCAGGTCGGCGTGAGCCATGTCCATGATCCGCTTCCAGGTCGGTCCCGCCAGCGAGGACCCGAACAGCGGCCCCTCGATGAAGCGGTCGCCGATCTGCATGTCGACGCGCTCGTCGCCGAGGGCCGCGCCCGTGGGGACCCCGACGAAGACCGCGGTCGACAGCTGCGGGGTGAACCCGGCGAAGAAGGTGTGGCTGGAGTTGTTGTTCGTGCCCGTCTTGCCCGCAGCCGGACGTTCCCCGTCGAGGATGGCGGTCCAGCCGGAACCGGTCATCTGCACGACCTCCTTGAGCAGCTCGACGGTGCCGAGGGCGACCTCCTCGTCCACGACCCGTTCGCACTCCGGGGTCTCCAGCGGGATCTCCTCGCCGTTGGTGTCCACGATCTTGGTGACGGGCAGCGGCTCGCAGTAGACGCCGCCGGCGGCCAGGGCCGCGTAGGAGGTGGCCACGGTCATGGGGGAGGCGTAGTCGGACCCCAGCACGATCGCCGGGGGGAAGGGGCTCCACTCCTCGCCGGTGGCCGCGTGCATCCCCAGCTCGGACATCGTGTCCACGATGTCGCAGGTGCCGACCTGGGAGGCGAGGGTGGCGAAGGCGGTGTTGATCGACAGGCCGACCGCCTTGCGCAGCTCCATCTCCTCGTCGTGGTTCTCGTCGAGGGCGTTGCGCACGGTCCAGTAGTCCTCGCCGATCGTGCACCCCTCCTGGAAGTCCTCCCTCTCGAAGACGCCCACCGGGTGGGTCTGCCCCTCGGGGGTCTGGGGGTCGTCCGGGTTGTCCAGCCAGACGCCGTTCTCGTCGGCCAGTCCCGGTTCCTCGATCTCCAGGGTGGTCTCGACCGGGATGCCCTTCTCCAGCGCCTCCACGACGGTGTAGGTCTTGGCGACCGACCCGATCTCCATCCCGCCGGGACCGCCGTACTCGGTGTCGACGTTCCAGTTCACCGAGGTGCTGGTGACCTTGTCCCCGGACTCGTCGAAGGAGTACTCGCTGGACTGGTCGAACGCGAGGACGTGCCCCGTGCCCGGCTCGACGATGGTGGCGGCGGAGGCGACGTTGTAGTCGTTCTCGGGGGTGGCCTCGCGCAGGATCTCCCCAAGGTTGTCCGACAGGTCCCGGTCCAGGGTCGTGGTGATGGTCAGCCCACCGGTCGTGAGGCGCTCGAAGCGCTCGTCCTGGGTGGCGCCCAGCGCGGGCTGCTGCAGCAGCCAGGCGGTGACGTAGTCGCAGAAGTAGGGGTTGGGCGAGTTGATGCAGGAACGCTGGCTGTCGGTCAGCGTGAGCTCGATCTCGCTCTCGCGCGCGGCCTCCCACTCCTCCTCGGTGATCATCTCCTGGTCGAGCATCTTGTCCAGGACGGTGTTGCGGCGGGCCGTCGCCAGCTCGGGGTTGGCCACCGGGTTGGTCGACGTGGGGGCGCGCACGATGCCGGCCAGGGTGGCCGCCTGGGCGATGGACAGGTCCTTGGCCTGGACGTCGAAGTAGTGCCGGGCCGCGGCCTCCACGCCGTACACGTTGTCGCCGTAGAAGGCCAGGTTGAGGTAGCCGACGAGGATCTCGTCCTTGGTCAGGCGCTCCTCGAGGGTCACGGCGTACTTCAGCTCGCGCAGCTTGCGGATGTACCCGTCCATCCCGGACCGGGAGTTCAGCTGCTGCAGGGCCTCGGCGTCCTGCTCCTTGATGGCCTCCGCCTGCAGCGCCATCTTGATGTACTGCTGGGTCAGCGTCGACCCGCCCTGGGTGTTGTCGGTCGTCGCGTTCGACACGACCGCCCGGGCCAGCGCCTCGACGTCCATGCCTCCGTGGTCGTAGAAGCGCTCGTCCTCGATGGCGACCTGCGCGTCCTTCATGTGCTGGGAGATCTCGTCGCTCTCGACGATGATCCGGTTCTGCTTCGCCGGCGTCGCCAGCACCGAGCCGTCGGCGGCCAGGATGCGGGACTGCTGGGCGAGCGGGTTCTGCTCGAGGTCGCCGGGCAGGCGGTCGAACATGCCGACGCCCTCGCGGGCCGCCAGGCCGGCGGCGCCGACGACGGGGGCCGCCAGGCCTGCGGCGATGACGCCCATGAGGACGGACACGGCCAGGAAGATCCCCAGCAGCGAGGTCACCTTCGCGGCGGACAGAGCTGAGCGCATCCCACCACGGTACGGGAGGATCCTGGAAATCCCCGAGGAGCCGCGCTCAGGAAACGGTGCCGACGAGCCCTTCCAGCGCCTCGGTCGTCACCCCGAACGTGGAGGCCCGGGGGTCGACGAGGGCGAAGTGGTCCACCCCGGGCAGCTCGACGAGCTCGTCCCTCCCCGGTGTCCCGGCGGCGGCCCACCACCTCCGGGACAGCTCGGGGGGCACCTGGGCGTCGGCCCCGCCGTGCACCACCACCACGGGGTATGGGGTGCGCCCCAGCCTCGTGGGGTCGGTCGCCGCGAAGCGGTCGGGGACGTCGCCAGGACCCCCGCCGAGAAGGTCCTGCACGGCCCCGCCGTCCAGCTCCAGCTGGGCGGCCAGCCCCAGGTCGAGCACGCCGGCCAGGCTGACGGCGCCCGCCGCGCCCGCGGCGACCTCCTGGTGGAGCAGCCACACGGCCAGGTGCCCTCCGGCCGAGTGGCCGACGAGGACGACCGGCACGTCCGGGGAGGCCCCCGACCGGACGGCGGCGAGCCCGGCGGCGACGTCCTCGAGCGTCCCCGGCCAGCCGCCGCCGGGCATCCCGGTGCGCACGTACTCGGGGAGCGCGACGGCATACCCCCGGTCGGCGAGGGCGTGCGCGAGGGGCCGCAGGTGCGCCCGGTCCCACTCCGCCCGCCAGAACCCTCCGTGCAGGAGCACCACCAGGGCCGGCGGCTGCTCCAGGTGGCCCCCTGTCGCCCCGAAGAGCTCGTAGACCTGGTGCTCCGCCGGGCCGTAGCGACGTTCCTGGCCCGGCGGCGCCCACCGGTGGAGCACGTCTCGTCCGCTCACCGTCGCCAGCCTGCTGGAGCCATCGGCCAGTCCTACCACGCGGACCGGTGGGGTGCCGGTGGGCGGTGCCGGCTTGTAGTGTCGAGGCCATGAGCATCCAGCAGTGGGAGTACGCCACCGTCCCCCTCCTCATCCACGCGACCAAGCAGATCCTCGACCAGTGGGGCGAGGACGGCTGGGAGCTGGTCCAGGTCGTGCCCGGACCGGACGGCGCCAACCTGGTCGCCTACCTGAAGCGCCCCAAGGGCTGAGAGGACACACCATGAGCACCGTCGAGCAGCGCCTGGCCGACCTGGGCCACGCCGTCCCGGAGGTGGCCGCACCGGTCGCCGCCTACGTCCCCGCGGTCCAGCACGGGGACCTCGTCTACACCTCGGGCCAGCTGCCGTTCGTGGACGGTGCCCTGCCCACGATCGGCAAGGTCGGCGAGGGGGAGGGCCTGGTCGACCCGCAGGAGGCCGCCCGGCTCGCAGGCCTGTGCGCCCTCAACGCCATCGCCGCGGTGAAGTCCGTGGTGGGTGACCTGGACCGCGTCGTCCGCGTCGTCAAGGTCGTCGGCTTCGTGGCCAGCGACCCCTCGTTCACCGGTCAGCCCAAGGTCGTCAACGGGGCCTCCGAGCTCATCGGTGCCGCCTTCGGCGACGCCGGGGTGCACGCCCGGTCGGCGGTCGGCGTGGCCACCCTCCCCATGGACACCCCGGTCGAGGTCGAGATCACGGTCGCCGTCCGCGAGTGAGCCGCGGGTGCCGGACGTTGACCAGGGCCCCCTGCCCGTGACGGACGGGGCCGGGCCGGGGCCCCACCGCGACCTGCCCGTGCCGTCCCTGGTCGAGGGCCACGCGCGCGACTGGCTCAGGGCCGGGCCGGACTCGCGCGTGGTGGCCCCCGCCCGGCCGTCCGCCACCGTCATGCTGCTCCGGGAGTCCCCGGCGGCGACGGGCGTGGAGGTCTTCGTGCTGAGGCGCGTGGGGACGATGGCCTTCGCGCCCGGGATGGTCGCGTTCCCCGGGGGTGGCGTCGACCCGAGGGACGCCGACCCCGGTGTCCCCTGGGCCGGTCCCTCGCCCCGTCGCTGGGCCGAGCTGCTCGGGGTCGAGGAGCCGCTGGCCCGCGAGCTGGTGACCGCGGCCGCGCGGGAGGTCTTCGAGGAGTGCGGGGTGCTGCTGGCCGGCCGGTCGGCGGCGGAGGTCGTGGCGGACGTGGCCGGGCCCTCCTGGCAGGCGGAACGGCGAGCGCTGCTCGACCGGACCCAGAGCTTCGGCGAGCTGCTCTCCCGGCGGGGGCTGGTCCTACGCACGGACCTGATGGCCCTGCGCGCCCACTGGGTCACCCCGGCGTGCGAGCCGCGCCGCTACGACACCCGGTTCTTCGCCGCCCGGATGCCCCGGGGGCAGCACGCCGACGGCGACAGCTCGGAGGCCGAGCACGCCGCCTGGGTCCGCCCGGCCGAGGTGCTCCGCGCCCACGAGCAGGGGCGGGAGCTGCTGCTGCCCCCGACCCAGGTCATGCTGGAGCACCTGCGCGAGGTGACCGACCTGGACGCCTGGCTCGACCGGCCCGCCACGGTCCGGCCCGTGCAGCCCTGGCCGGTCGAGCGCGACGGCCGCCTGTGGATGCGGTGCCCGGTCGACGCCGACGGCAACGGGCTACCGGCCGGGACGGCCCCGTGAGACCGGGGGCGCCGGCCGACCCCGGCTGGACCGGCGGGGCGTGGGGGCGGCGGGCCCACTGCGTGCTGTGCCCCAACCCCTCGCCGATGACGCTGGAGGGGACCAACACCTGGGTGCTGGGCGAACCCGGTGCCTCGGAGGTGGTCGTCGTCGACCCGGGCCCGGCGGACGAGGGCCATCTGCGGGCGGTGCTGGACCACGTCGCCGGGAGTGGTCGACGGGTGGCCCTGACCCTGCTGACCCACGGGCACGCGGACCACGCCGAGTCCGCCCCCCGGTGGGCCGAGCTGACCGGGGCCCCGGTGCGCGCCACGGGCCGTGGGCACGACGACCTCGCGGCGGGGGAGCGGCTCCTCGTCGGTGGGCTGGAGCTGCTCGTGGTCCCCACACCCGGGCACACGGCGGACTCGCTGTCCTTCCTCCTGCCGGCGGAGCAGGTCCTGCTCACCGGTGACACCGTGCTGGGCCGGGGCACCACGGTGGTGGCCCACCCCGACGGCGACCTCACGTCATACCTGGAGTCGCTGGACCGGCTCTCCCGGCTCACCGGATCCGGGGCCGCGACCAGCATCGCGCCCGGGCACGGCCCGGTCGTGCCCGACGCGGGCGGGACCGTCGAGTTCTACGTGCGGCACCGGCGCGAACGGCTGGAGCAGGTGCGGGCGGCGGTGGAGCGGCTGCGTGGGCCGGAGGCGCCGCCGGCGGACGGTCGGGACCTGGCCGACCGGGTCGTGGCCGAGGTCTACGCCGACGTGCCCCGGGCGGTCTGGCCGGCGGCCCGGCTCTCGGTCCTGGCCCAGCTGGACTACCTCGGGATGCTGTGAGCCGACGGCGGGTCGCCGTGCCTCAGCGGGCGCGGCGACGCAGCCGGTCGACGTCGAGCAGCGTGACCGACTTGGCGCCGAGGCTGACCCACCCCCGGTGCGCGAAGTCGGCGAGAGCCTTGTTGACCGTCTCCCGGCTCGCGCCCACCAGCTGGGCCAGCTCCTCCTGGGTCAGCTCGTGGGCCACCAGGACGCCGTGCTCGGTCCGGCGCCCGAACCGCTCCGCCAGGTCGAGGAGCGCCTTGGCCACCCGGCCCGGCACGTCGGTGAAGACCAGGTCGGAGATGCCCTCGTTGGTCCGGCGCAGCCGGTGGGCCAGGCCGGCGAGCATCTGCATGGCGACCTCGGGGTGGTCGGCCAGGAACAGCCGCAGGGCGTCGTTGCCCAGCGAGATGAACTCGGCGGTGGAGACCACGTAGGCGGTCGACAGCCGCGGGCCGGGGTCGAACAGGCTCAGCTCGCCGAACATCTCACCCGGGCCGAGGACCTGCAGGAGGTTCTCCCGACCGTCGCCCGAGGTCCGCGACAGCTTGACCTTCCCGCTGATGACGACGTAGAGCGAGTCCCCCGGATCGCCCTCGCGGAAGACCACCTCGCCGCGGGCGAGCTGGTGCGGGGTCATCGAGCTCGCCAGCCGTCCCGCGGTCTCGTCGTCGAGGGCCGAGAACAGGGGCGCCTTCATCACGATCTGCCGGTCCACGTGCACATAGTGCCACTACCGGCCGTCGGGACGGGGGACCGGGTGTGTCGCGCGTCACGTCTACGCTGGGAGCGTGAGCAGCGCCGAGACCCCCGCAGCCGGGGCGGGGACGACCCCATCCGCCACGCCCACGGGCGAGACGCCGCTGGCAATGACCCGGAGGGCGCGCCGCACCTACCGTCTGCTCGCCGGGCGCTACCCGGACGCCCGGTGCGAGCTCGACTTCGGCGACCCCTTCCAGCTCCTCGTGGCCACGATCCTGTCCGCCCAGACCACGGACCGTCGGGTCAACGGGGTGACGCCGGCGCTGTTCGCCCGCTACCCCGACGCCCGGGCCCTCGCCTCGGCGGACCGCGCCGAGGTGGAGACGATCATCCAGCCCACGGGCTTCTTCCGGGCCAAGACCGACAGCCTGCTGAAGATGGCCTCGGCGCTGGTCGAGAGGTTCGACGGCCGCGTGCCCCGTCGGCTGCAGGACCTGGTCACCCTTCCCGGCGTGGGGCGCAAGACCGCCAACGTGGTCCTGGGCGACGCCTTCGGCGTGCCCGGCATCACGGTCGACACCCACGTGGGCAGGCTGGCCCGGCGTCTGGGGTGGACCGGCGAGCAGGACCCCGTCGCGGTCGAGCACGCGATCGGCGCCCTCTTCCCGCGGCGGGACTGGACCCACCTGTCGCACGTGCTGATCTTCCACGGCAGGCGCACCTGCCACGCCCGCCGGCCGGCCTGCGGAGCCTGCCCCGTGGCCACCCTCTGCCCGTCCTACGGGGCCGGGGAGACCGACCCCGACGCCGCCGCCGCACTCGTGCGGACCGAGGCCCGCGCGTGAGCGTCTACCCGGTGCCCGGGTGGCTGCGGGCGTTCGCGGAGTCCGTGCCCGACCTGGGCGGGGACCGGTTCAGCAGGTTCCTGCCGCCGCCCGAGGGGGGACGGCGGCACTCCGCCGTGCTGGTCCTCTTCGCCCCCGACACGGTCGGGGACGCCGCCGACGGGAGCCGGGTGGTCATCACCGAGCGGGCCCACAGCATGCGCAGCCACGCCGGGCAGCCGGCCTTCCCCGGCGGGGCGACCGAGGAGGGGGACCTGCACGCCGCCGACACCGCCCTGCGGGAGGCCTGGGAGGAGATCGACCTCGACCGGGGCGGGGTCGAGGTGCTCGCCGAGCTGCCGACCCTGCACATCCCCGTCAGCGGCTACGACGTCACCCCGGTGGTGGGCTGGTGGCGCTCGCCGGACCCGGCCTCGCTGTGGGCCAAGGACCCGCGGGAGGTGGCCCGGGTGGTCCAGCCGACCGTGGGCGAGCTCGTGGACCCCGCGCGCCGGTTCCGGGTCCGTCACCCCAGCGGGTTCGTCGGGCCGGCGTGGGACGTGGAGGGGCTGCTGGTCTGGGGGTTCACCGCCGGGATCCTCGACCGCGTCCTCGACCTGGCCGGGATGTCCGTGCCGTGGGACACCGGGCGGGTGCGGGACCTGCCCGCCTGAGCCGTCGGGACGGGACGGGCGACGACGGCGGGGGCGCGGGACGGCCGGGACGCGACCGAGGACGTCCGGGGGTCAGACCGTGGAGGTCGTCCGCGTGCTGGCGGGCACGGGTGCGCCGCCCGTCGTGGGCGGGCCCTTCAGCTGGGCGGGGGCCGTCTTGAGCGTCTCGACCGTGCGCTGGGCCTGGTCGATCGCCTTCTGCGGCTTGCCCTTGACCTGGGTAACCTGCTTCTTGCCGACGAGCGCCAGGATGCCCGCGACGAGGAAGAGGACGCCGGCCATGATGAGCAGGCCGGCCCACCATCCCAGCCAGATCGCGATCACCCCGGCGAGGCCGAGGAAGAGCAGGCCCAGGCCGTAGAGCGCGAGCACGCCAGCGCCGGCGAACATCCCCGCGCCCTTGCCGGCGTGGGTGACGTCCTGCTTGATCTCGGCCTTCGCCAGCTCGATCTCGCCTCGCATGATCTGCGAGAGGTCGGTGGACACGTCGCTGACGAGCTGTCCGATGGTGCGCTCCCCGGTCGTGCCGGTGTAGGGCTGCTGGGCGGGGTCAACAGGAGTGGCCATGGCTTGGATGCTAACCCCTGCGGGAGGGGTATGCAGGTCAGGTGGACGTGCGGACGGGGCAGGAAGAGGGGCGGACGCAAGGACGGTGCCCGCCCAGCACCCCCTGTACGTGCCGGGCAGGCACCGTGTCGACCCCGGTCCCGTGACAGCCGGTGGGCCAGCCCGTGGCTGGCGCCTCGTCGATACGAGCACGATGTCACAGGGGATGGCCGGCCACCAGCGTTCCCAGGTCACGATTTGGCAAGGGGAGAGGGAGGGGACGCCGGGTGGGCAGGACGGGGCCGCGCACCGTGGCCAGGGGACGGGTGCCCCCCCACCTACAGTGGGGCCCGTGACCGACCTGCTTCCTGCCCTGCACCAGCTGGCCGAGCTGCCGGGGGTCCAGGACGGGGTGGACGAGGCCCGGGAGGCCTGCACGCGGCTGCGGTGGCACCAGGCGTTGCGTCGCCGGATCCCCGAGGCCGCCGCCGAGTCGCGCGTCCGGGGAGCGACCGCGAGCGCGATGCTCGAAGGGGCCGAGCCGGCCGGCTCCACGCTCAGCACCGCCGTGGTCCGGGACCTGGTCCGCGGGGGGCTCGAGGGCCAGGAACGGGCCGACGACCCCGTCCTCCGGGTCGTGGCCGGGGTCGTCCGCGCGACCGCGGCGACCGAGCACCTGGGGGCCAGCCACCTGAGGTCACCCGCCCAGGTCCTCGCCTCGCTGCACGCCGCGGCCACCGGCGGACTGCTCCCCATGGCGCAGGTGGGCCGTCCCCGGGCCGCCGGGGAGACGTGCCTGGAGTGGACCGAGCTCGGCCCGGCACCGGGCCCGGACGAGCTGCGCGAGCGGCTCGCCGCCGTCCACGACCTGCTCGCCGCGGTCGTCGACGGAGGTGCCCCGACCCTGCTCGTGGCCGCCGTCGCGCACGCGGAGATCGTGGCGGTGCGCCCCTTCGTCACGGGCAACGGCGTCGTGGCGCGGGCCCTCGAACGCGTGGTGCTCAGGGTCGGCGGGCTCGATCCCACCGGTGTCGCCGTCCCCGAGGTCGGCCACGCGGACCGGGCCGGGACCGACTACCGCGGAGCCCTGGGCGCCTACGTCTCCGGAGGCCCCGACGGTCTGCGCTTGTGGCTCCTGCACAGTGCCGACGCGGTCGTCCGGGCCGCTGCCGAGGGCACGCGGATCGCGGACGCCGTCCTGGCCGGACGCCTGGGCTGAGACACCCCGGCGCGTAGTTGCATCTCGGTCGACCCGAGGTGCATACTGAAGGAACAGCGCTCCTCGCAAGAGTCGTAGCGCGGGCGCTCAAGGTCATCCCCCCCTGACCTTGGGCGTCGACGGCCCCGGCATCCCCCCCGCCGGGGCCGTCCCCTTTCCCGTGCCCCCTTTCGCGGTCCCGAGGTCCACACCCGGCTGCGGGCCGCGGACGTCGTCCACACGGCCCGTCCTGCGTCTGGTCCCGTGTCCTGGCACGGGCCCAGGGTGGGCGCATGGATGCAGCGACTCCCGAGCACCGGGCCGGCCCCTCCTCCGCCGTGGTGGCCGCCGCGCTGGGGCCGCTGGCCGCGCTCGTGGCCGCCCCCGACGTCACCGACGTCCTGGTCAACGGCGACACCGGGGTCTGGGTCGACCGGGGGGACGGGCTGGAGCGGACGACGGTCCTGCTCCAGGACGACCGCAGCGTCCGGCGCCTGGCCGTGCGGCTGGCGGGCCTCACCGGCCGCCGGCTCGACGACTCGAGCCCCTGGGTGGACGGGTTGCTGCCCGGCGGGATCCGCCTCCACGCTCTCCTGCCACCCCTCGTCGACGGGGCGGCCCACCTGAGCCTGCGGGTCGCCCGACGCCGGTCGCCCGACCTCGACCAGCTCCACGCCTGGGGCGCGCTCGACGACCGGGGCCTGGCCGTGGTGCGCGCGGTGGTCCGGGCCCGGCGGTCGTTCGTGGTGACCGGGGGCACCGGCTCAGGCAAGACGACGATGCTGGCGGCGATGCTGGCGGACGTGCCGGCCGAGGAGCGGATCGTCGTCGTGGAGGACGTCCGGGAGCTGCAGGTCGACCACCCCCACGTGGTCCACCTGCAGGGACGGACCGACAACGTGGAGGGTCGTGGCGCGGTCACGCTGACCGACCTGGTCCGCCAGAGCCTGCGCATGCGACCCGACCGGCTCATCGTCGGAGAGGTCAGGGGCGCCGAGGTCCGTGAGCTGCTGGGGGCGCTGAACACCGGCCACGACGGGGGCGGCGGGACGGTGCACGCCAACACCGCCGAGGACCTCGTCGTCCGGATGGAGGCCCTCGGCGCACTGGCCGGGATGAGCCGTGAGGCCGTCCACGCCCAGCTGAGCAGCGCCATCGAGGTGGTCCTCCACGTCGCCCGGCGGGCGGACGGGCGCCGCCTGCTCGACCAGGTCGGGGTGCTCCAGCGGCCACGGCCGGGGGAGCCGCTCATGAGCCGCCCCGCGCTCCTGCGGTCCGCCGACGGCTGGCAGCAGGGACCGGGGTGGGCGACGCTGACGGACCTCCTGGACGGTCAGGGGTGACCCCCGTGCTCCCTGCCGTCGACGTCCCGGCCCCAGGGCCCGGCCCGGCCGTCCTGGCCGCCATGCTGCTCGTGGCCGCGGCGGTGCTCCTGGCGACGCCGGACCGCCGGACCGCCACCGGGTCCCCGCCACCGGCGGACGGGGACGCGCCGGCGGTGGGCCCGACAGGTTGCGGCACCGCCGCCCGGGGACGCCGCGCCGCCCTGCGAGAGCGTGCTGCCGCGCTGGCCGGCCGCCACGGCGACGGGTCTGCCGACGAGGAGGTGCTCGTGCTGGACGGGCTCGCGGCGGCGCTGGAGGCAGGTCTGCCCACCGAGCACGCCCTCGCGCTGGTCCTGGCGGACCTGACCGGGCCGGGACGGGGACGTTCGTGGGACGAGCTGCGCAGGGCGGCGGGGGACGGTCAACCTCTGCCGCAGGTCTGGGCCCGGGCGGCCCGACGCACGGGCAGCCCCACGCTGCACGCCACCTCCCGCGCCTGGGCCGTCGCCGCAACCACCGGGGCACCCCTGGCGGCGGCGGTACGGACGAGCGCCCGGGCCGCGCGTGAGCGTCGGCGGCTCCACCGGTCGGTGGACGTGGCCACCGCCGGTGCACAGGCCACCGCACGGGTGCTGACGTTCCTGCCCGTGGCCGGCGTGGGACTGGCCTGGCTGCTGGGGATCGGGCCGGTCGAGCTCTACCGGCACCCCCTGTCCGCAGCCGCGGCCGGGGCCGGTGTCCTGCTGCTGGTCGTCGGCCGCCTGCTCGTGGGCCAGCTGGTGGCCACGGTGGTGCGGAGGGTCCTGTGAGCGGCGCGTGGGCGTGGGCGCCGGCGTTCCTGGCGGCGGTGGCGGTGCTGTGCTGGCCCGCCCGGTCCCCCTGGTTGCCCGGCCGCGCCACCGGCCTCCGGCCGGTCCGAGGACGAGGGGCGCCGGGCGCGACCGGACCGGGACGCCCCGGCGCGCGCAGCCCGGTCCTGGTCGCCGAGGCCCTGGAGCTGATGGCGCTCGCCCTCCGGGGAGGCGGTTCAGTGACGGTGGCCGTCCGGACCGTCGCCGGGGTGCTTCCCGGCCCTCTGGGGGAGGACCTGGGCGTGGTCGCGGCAGCGCTCCACGGGGGAGAGGACCCCGACCGGGCCTGGTCCGCGGCGCACGGCTGCTGGCGGGTCGGCGCGCGGGCCCTCCGGCTGGCCCAGGCAGCCGGGGTGCCTCCGGGGCAGGCCCTGGTCGATGCCGCCGCGGACCTCCGCAGGGAGGCGGTGGCCGACGTGGAGGTCCGGGCCGCCCGGCTCGGTGTCCGGCTGGTCCTGCCCCTCGGCCTGGCCTACCTGCCGGCCTTCGTCCTCATCACCGTCGTCCCCGTCGTGCTGGCCCTGACCCGCGACCTGACCTGGTAGGCGCACGTCCGTGCGCACCACCACCCACACGTGCGTCCCACCCGGGGACGCACCCACCCAAGGAGGGGAACCATGAGGAAGAGCACCATCACCCTGGCCGCGGCGGCGCAGGAGCTGCGACGCGGGAGGGAGTCGGGCATGTCGACGGCGGAGTACGCGGTCGGGACCATCGCCGCCTGCGCCTTCGCCGCGCTCCTGCTGGCCGTCGTCAAGTCGGGCGCCGTGGAGGGGCTGGTCACCACGGTCATCACGACCGCACTGTCGGTGTCGTTGTGACCCGGCGCGGGCGCCGGGGCCACGACAGGGGGATGACCACGGCCGAGATGGCCGTGGCCCTGCCCGCGGTCGTGCTGGTGCTCGCGCTGTGCCTGACCGCGATGACCCTGGCCGTGGACCAGGTCAGGGTCGTGGATGCAGCGCGCGCGGCGGCGCGCGCTGCATCCAGCGGTGAGGCGACCGGCACGGTCGAGCAGGTCGTGGCGCAGCTGACGCCGGCCGGGTCGGTCCTGGTCCTCACCGACCAGGGGGACGAGGTGCAGGCCGTCGTGGAGGCGCCGGCCCGAGGGTCCTGGCTGGGGCTGCTGCCACCAGCACGTGGCCGGGCCGTAGCCCGGTGGGAGCCGGGGGCCGGGTCGTGAGCCGCAGGTACGGGAAGGACCTGCGGCTGGTCCACCGGGACCGGGGGTCCGGCACGGTCCTGGCCGTCGGGCTCGTCTCGGTGCTGGCCACCCTGCTGCTGGCGGGAGCCATGGTCGCCGCCGTCGCGGTCGCCGGGCAACGGGCACGCACGGCGGCCGACCTGGCCGCGCTGGCCGCGGTGGCGGAGTCGTCGACCGGAGCCTCGCAGGAGCCGGCCTGCAAGGTCGCCCGGGACGTGGCGCTGCGCAACGGGGCCGACCTGGTGCGGTGCCGGACGACCCTGGGCGACGCCGGCCGGCCGCGGGCCGAGGTGGTCGTGCGGACCACGGCCGGGGGTCGCTGGACCGTCACCCGGCGCGCGGCCGCTGGTGCGGTCCCCGGACCGTCAGCGGTCCAGGTCGAGCCGGCTGCGGTCCTGGGACCCGGTGGACCCTGAGGTGCTGCCCGGGCCGGAGTGGGTGCCGCGGGCCGGGGCGCCGGTCGAGCCGGAGGCCGTCGGGCGGTCCAGCGTGGACGCGTCACCGGTGCGCACGGCCCGCCGGTCGGCCTCCTTGGCCTGCTTGCGCAGCTCGCGGACCTCCCGCGCGCGCCGGGTCTTGGCACGTGCACCGGCCCCGACCATCCAGAAGCCGAGCGCGGCGACCGCCAGGGTCGCCAGCCCGGCCAGGTAGAGCCAGAGCGGTGGCATCTCGAGGTTGAGGATGCCGTAGTCGATGCTCACCGCGGCGGTCCCGGCGGTCGCCAGGAGCATGTAGGCGACGACCGCGGCGGCGAGCAGGATGAGCAGCAGACCGATGATGATCATCGAATGGCCTTTCCGGGACGGGTCGGCGCCGGCCCTGGGCGCCGGTCGTCGGGTGCCTGTCGAGGCTATCGGACCGGCTCGCGCCCGGCGACCGCGCCCGCCGGAGCCCGCGGTCAGGGCGACCGCGCAAGGGGCCTGCGCGGTCCGCCCGGACGGTCCCCGGGGCGACCAGGGGACCGTCAGCCGGCGGGGACGGCGACGGTCCGCTCCGACAGCAGGTGGGACAGGGCCGCGGCGGCGCCCGCCCGGTCGAGGGGGTCGTTGCCGCTGCCGCACTGCGGCGACTGGACGCAGGCGGGACACCCGCTCGTGCACCGGCAGCCCGCGACGAGGTCGTGGGTGGCGGTGATCCAGGTGGCCATCTCGGCGTACCCGCGGCGGGCGAACCCGGCGCCGCCCGGCCGGCCGTCGTAGACCATGACGGTAGGTCGCCCCGTGTCCGGGTGGTGGGCGGTGGACAGCCCGCCGACGTCCCGACGGTCGCAGGTCGCCAGGAGCGGCAGCATGCCGATGCTGGCGTGCTCGGCGGCGTGCAGCGCCCCGGGCACCTGGTCCTGGGTCAGGCCGGCGAGGGCGAGCTCGTCCTCGGGCAGGGTCCACCAGACGGCCTGCGTGACCATCGACCGTTCCGGAAGGTCGAGAGGGTGGGTGCCCAGCACCGTCCCGTCGGGCAGCACCCGCTGGAAGGAGACGACCCGGTGGCTCACCTCCACGGTGCCCGTACAGACCGTGGCGGCTCCCCAGGCCTGCACCTCGTGGACCCCGCGGAGCCGGAAGTCGCCCTCCGTCCGGGCGCGGGTCGTCCAGCCCGGGTCGCCGGCCACGACGAGGGCCACCCCGGACTCCAGGTCCAGGTCGGTCACCACGTGCGCACCACCCTGGTGCACGTAGACCGCGCCCGCGTGCACGGTCGTCAGGGCACGGTCCTCGTCCACGGTGCCCAGCACCCGCCCCGTCGCCCTGTCGACGATCTGGACCGGCTGGCCCGCGTCGCGCAGCTGCAGGTGGTCACCCGGCCGGTCCGGCCGTGCCCAGTACCACCCCGTCGGTCGCCGTCGCAGCACCCCCGCTGCCACGAGCTGCTCGGCCAGCTCCGCGACGGAGGGGCCGAACCATCGCGTGTCGTCGCGGGTGAGCGGTAGCTCGGCCGCCGCGGCGGCCAGGTGCGAAGCCAGCACGTAGGGGTTCTGCGGGTCGAGGACGCACGCCTCGACGGGCGTGTCGACCACGAGCTCGGGGTGGCCCAGCAGGTAGGTGTCCAGCGGGTCGTCGGCCGCCACCATCACGGCGAGCGACGGCGACCCCCGGCGACCGGCGCGCCCGGCCTGCTGCCAGAACGAGGCCCGCGTCCCCGGCCAGCCCGCCATGACGACCGCGTCCAGACCGGCCACGTCGATCCCCAGCTCCAGCGCGCTGGTGGCGGCCAGGCCGAGGACCCGGCGCCCCCGCAGGTCCGCCTCCAGCGCCCGGCGCTCCTCGGGCAGGTAACCGCCCCGGTAGGCCGCGACCAGGCCCGGCCCGCCCCCGCCCCGGTCCTGCAGCTCCTCCCGTGCCCGGGCGGCCACGGTCTCGACCCCCCTCCGGGAACGGGCGAAGGCGACCGTCTGCACGCCCACGTCGACCAGGTCGGCCAGCAGCCCGGCGGTCTCGGCCAGGGTGCTGCGCCGCCGGCCGTCCTCCCCCTCGGGGGGCTGCCACAGGGCCAGCACCGTCTCCTCGCGCGGAGAGGAGTCCTCGGTGACGGCCCGGACCTCCTGCCCCGTGAGCGCCCGGGCCAGGTCCTGCGGCTCGGCGACCGTGGCCGAGGCCATCACCAGCGTCGGCGACGCGCCGTAGCGGGCGGCCACGCGCAGCAGGCGGCGCAGCACGGCCGACACGTGCGCGCCGAACACCCCGCGGTAGACGTGGCACTCGTCGACGACGACGTAGCGCAGCGACCGCAGGAAGGCCCGCCACCGCTCGTGCCCCGGCAGCAGCGTGTGGTGGAGCAGGTCGGGGTTGGTCAGCACGTAGTGCGCGTGCTCCCGGACCCACCGCCGCTCCTCCGGCGGGGTGTCCCCGTCGAGGGTGGCCACCCGGACCCCCGGCACGGCGAGGCCGTGGAGCCGGGCGGCCTGGTCGGCGCCGAGGGCCTTGGTCGGTGCCAGGTAGAGCGCCGTGGCCCCCCGTCCGCTCGCCGCCTCCGCCCCCTCGACCAGGGCCGTGAGCACGGGCAGCAGGTAGCCCAGCGACTTGCCGGACGCGGTCCCGGTGGCGACCACGACGTGCTGCCCGGCCCGGGCGAGCTCGGCGACCGTCGCCTGGTGCTCCCACAGGTCGCCGATGCCGGACCCCTGGACGGCCGCGGTGACCGGCGGCGCCACCCACGACGGCCACGCCACGGTGCGCCCCTCCCGGGCCGGGAGCGTGCGGGCGTGCACGAGCCGGCCGGCCCGGGGCCCACGGGCCAGGTGGGCCAGGACGGCGTGGGGGTCGAACGGCTGGTCCATGAGGCCGCCCACGGTACGTCGACCGCCTGACACACCCCCGCCCCCGGGCGGGCGCACCGGGAGCAGGTCACTACAGTGACCACCACACCGTGGGGGAGAGTCCCCCGCCCCGTCGACCCGCAGCGTCGCGGGCCAGCTCCAGGAGGCTGTTCCATGGTCCCAGTCCGAACCGCCGTGAGCGACCTGTCGCTCACGGGATTCGATACGGCCGTCGTGATCGTCGTGCTCGCCATCGCGCTGGTCGCGCTGGTCTTCGGCTTCATGTTCCGCAAGCAGGTGCTGGACACCCCGACAGGGACCGACAGCATGCGGGCGATCGGCGCGGCGGTCCAGGAAGGCGCCTCCGCCTACCTGACCCGGCAGTTCAAGACGCTCGGGATCTTCGCCGTCGTCGCCTTCCTGCTGCTGCTGGTGCTGCCGGCCGACGACCTGGGCGTGCGCATCGGCCGCTCGGTGGCCTTCTTCTTCGGCGCCGGCTTCTCCGCCGCCATCGGCTGGCTGGGCATGAACCTCGCCACCGCCGCCAACATGCGGGTCGCCGAGGCCGCCCGCCACGGGGACCGCGACCAGGGGATGCGCATCGCCTTCCGGACCGGCGGCACCGTCGGAATGGCGACCGTCGGCCTCGGTCTGCTCGGTGCCGCGCTCGTCGTCCTCGCCTTCCAGGGCGACGCCCCCACCGTGCTCGAGGGCTTCGGCTTCGGCGCCGCGCTGCTGGCCATGTTCATGCGGGTCGGCGGCGGCATCTTCACCAAGGCCGCCGACGTCGGCGCCGACCTGGTCGGCAAGATCGAGGCCGGCATCCCCGAGGACGACCCGCGCAACGCCGCCACCATCGCGGACAACGTAGGTGACAACGTCGGCGACTGTGCCGGCATGGCGGCCGACCTCTTCGAGTCCTACGCCGTCACGCTGGTCGCCGCGCTCATCCTCGGCACCGCGGCCCTGGGGGCCGAGGGCGGCCTCACCTTCCCGCTGGTCATCCCCGCCATCGGCGTCCTCACGGCGATCATGGGCGTCTACATCACCAAGGCCAAGCCGGGCCAGAACGCCCTGCAGGCCATCAACCGCAGCTTCTACGTCTCCGCGGCCGTCGCGGCGGTCGCCTCCGTCGTGGCGGCGTTCGTCTTCCTGCCGACCGACTCCGCCGAGCTCGGCGGCGGCGACACCTCCGGCACCGTCACCGGCGGCACCCTGGCCCTGCTCGGGGACACCGCCGACCTCGACTTCAACCCGGCCCTCGGCTCGGCGGCCGCCGTCGTCATCGGCATCGTGCTCGCCGCCTTCATCCTCTGGCTCACCGGCTACTTCACCGGCACCGAGTCCAAGCCGACCAACGACGTCGCCCGCACCTCGCTCACCGGCCCCGCCACCGTGATCCTCTCCGGCATCGGCATCGGCCTGGAGTCCGCCGTCTACACCGCCGTCACCATCGCCGGCGCCATCTTCGGCCTCTTCCTGCTCGCCAACGGCTCGATGATCGTCGCCCTCTTCTACGTCGCGCTGGCCGGCTGCGGCCTGCTGACCACGGTGGGCGTCATCGTCGCGATGGACACCTTCGGCCCGGTCTCGGACAACGCGCAGGGCATCGCCGAGATGTCGGGCGACGTGGACGAGGCCGGCGCCCAGATCCTCACCGAGCTGGACGCCGTCGGCAACACCACCAAGGCCATCACCAAGGGCATCGCGATCACCACGGCCGTCCTGGCGGCCACCGCGCTCTTCGGCGCCTACTGGAACGCCATCACCAACTCCCTGGGCGACGTCGGCGAGGAGGCCGAGGCGGACGTCTTCCAGTCCTTCCTCATCTTCGACCCGCGCGCGCTGGCCGGCGTGCTCATCGGCGGAGCGGTGGTCTTCCTCTTCTCCGGCCTGGCCATCAACGCGGTCACCCGCGCGGCCGGCGCCATCGTCTTCGAGGTGCGCCGCCAGTTCCGGGACAAGCCCGGGATCATGGACTACTCGGAGAAGCCCGACTACGCCCGCGTCGTCGACATCTGCACCAAGGACTCGCTGCGCGAGCTGGCCACCCCCGGCCTGCTCGCCGTCTTCGCCCCCATCGCCGTCGGCTTCGGCCTCGGCGTGGGTGCCCTCGCGGGCTACCTCGCCGGTGCGATCGGGACGGGCGTGCTCATGGCCGTCTTCCTGGCCAACTCCGGCGGCGCGTGGGACAACGCCAAGAAGATCGTCGAGGACGGCCACTACGGCGGCAAGGGCACCGAGGCGCACTCCGCCACGGTCATCGGGGACACCGTCGGCGACCCCTTCAAGGACACCGCGGGCCCGGCCATCAACCCGCTGATCAAGGTGATGAACCTCGTCGCCCTGCTCATCGCCCCGGCCATCGTCGGCCTCACCTACGGGGACGGCAGCAACGACCTGCTCCGCTGGGGCGTCGCCCTGGTGGCGGTGGTCGTCATCGTCGCCGCGGTGACGGTCTCCAAGCGCCGCGACATCGCCATCGGGGACTCCCCCGAGGTCGAGTCGGCCGGAGTCGTCTCCGGGGACTGAGCCCGGTCCCCCGGCGGCGGGGCGGCACCCCACGGGGCGCCGCCCCGTCGTCGTGCGTGGCACAGTGACCGACGTGCCCCTCACCGACGACGGACGGATCCAGGACCTGCGCGCGGACCTCGCGGAGGCCGGGTACGCCGTGGAGACGCTGGCCGACCTCCTCGGCCCCGCCGCCGGTGCGGCGCTGCACCGCGACCAGCCGCTGCCGGCGCGCCGGGCGCTGGCGGGCCGCGACGAGCCGGCCGCCGTGCTGGCCCGGGTCTTCGTGCTCGGGGAGGGCGCGCCCGGGGCCCTGCTGGACGCCGTCCTGCCCCGGACCGGCCTCGACGGTCTGCGGGACCTCGGCCTGGTGGTGGGGCAGGACCCCGCGGACGACCGCGGCCCCCTGTTCCGGGCGGCCCTCGACCTGCGTCCCTACGGGGACGAACGGCATACCTGGTGGGTGCTCTCGGACCTGCCGGAGACGGTGGTGGGCGGTCCGCTGCCCACCCGGCACGTCCTCGGGGTCGGCGGGGCGTCCACCACGCTGGCCTCCTGGACCCCCCGGCCGCAGGTCGGGCGGGCGCTGGACCTGGGCACCGGGTGCGGCGTCCAGGCCCTGCACCTGTCCCTCCACGCCGGGGAGGTCGTGGCCACCGACGTCTCGGACCGGGCCCTGCGGATGGCCCGTCTCACGGCCGCGCTCAACGACGTGGGCCTGGACCTGCGTCACGGCTCGATGCTGGAACCCGTGGCGGGGGAGACCTTCGACCTGGTCGTGTCCAACCCGCCCTTCGTCATCACGCCCCGCCGGGAGGGGGTGCCGCTGTACGAGTACCGCGACGGGGGCCGCGCCGGCGACGGGCTGGTCGCCGAGCTGGTCGGACGGGTCGGGGATCACCTGCGACCCGGAGGCGTCGCCCAGCTGCTCGCCAACTGGGAGCTGGCTGCCGGGGAGGACTGGGCCGGGCACGTGACCGGCTGGCTCGAGGGCACCGGCCTGGACGCGTGGGTCGTGCAGCGCGAGGAGCAGGACGTCGCCGAGTATGCCGAGACGTGGATCCGCGACGGCGGTCACCGGCCGGGCACGGAGGGGTTCGAGGAGCTCTACGCGGCCTGGCTGGACGACTTCGCCGGGCGCGGCGTGGAACGGGTCGGGTTCGGGGTCGTGACGCTGCAGCGTCCTCGTGCCGGCCGCGCCCCGTGGCGGGACCTGGTCGACGTGCGCCACCCCGTCGCCGCCCCGATGGGCCCGCACGTCCTGGCCGGCCTGCGCGCCCGGACCTGGCTGGCCGAGCACGACGACGAGGAGCTGCTCGACGTGGCCTGGCAGGTGGCCGACGACGTGTCCGAGGAGCGGATCGGCCGACCGGGGGCGCCCGACCCGCAGGTCATCCAGCTGCGCCAGGGCGGCGGGCTGCGCCGGACGGTGCGCCTGGGCACCCTCGGTGCGGGCCTCGTCGGCGCCTGCGACGGCGACCTGACCGCCCGTCAGCTGTGCGCGGGGCTGGCCGTGCTCACGGAGGCGGACACCGCGGCCGTCGTCGCCGAGGTGCTCCCCGTGCTGCGCGACCTCGTCAAGGACGGGCTGCTGCGCTGAGCCCTGCCGGGACGGCGCGGGCCGGTCAGTCGTACTGGTAGGTGGTGTTCGACAGCAGGAAGCTCTTGCCGATCTCGTTGCTGTCGCAGCGCACCCCGTCCTGGGCGCTGGTGCAGGTCACCGGACCCAGCGTGAGGGAGGAGCCGTAGGGCAGGACCGCCACGGTGGTCCCGTCGACGTCGGCGGTCTCACCGGCCTCCTGCGCCCACCAGCCGCCCGCGTCGACCGCAGCCTGCCCGAGCAGCGGCTCCGGCAGGCAGGTCCAGGCCCCGCGCTCGGCGGAGAGCATGAGCGCGTCCGCCTCCTCGGCGGTGCACCCGCCGACGAGGGTCGAGGCCAGGTGGTCGGCCTGGGGGGTGAACCCCTTCTCGGCCACCTGGCACACGGCCGAGGCGGCCGTGACCGAGCAGGCGATGTTGCCCGAGGGGAGCACGAACCCGGCGTGGTCGCCCTCGACGGTCACCGTCCCTCCGCCGCCGGAGACCGACCGGCCGGCCACCACCGGCGCGATGTCGGCCGGCTCGGTCGGCGGGCCGGCGCTGCCCCCGGAGCCCTCGCCCGACCCCTCGCCGGCACCTGCGGTCCCGGCGGCGCCGTCCCCGGCGTCGTCCCCGTCCTCGACGCCGGCGGTGCCGCCGGCCGGTTCCTCGCCGTCGTCCCCGTCCCCCACGCTGCACCCGGCCAGGAGCACCAGTGCGGCGACCCCGGCGGCCGTCCAGCGTCGGGACCGGCCGGGAGGCCGCATACCTGCTCGTCCGTGCACCGTCATGAGGCAGCAGCGTAGCGGCCGTCGCCCCATCGGCTACGGTGACGCCCGAGGTCCCGTGTCGGAGCCGCGACGAATCCGCGGCACACGGACCGTTCGGAGGAGCAACCGTGGCAGCAGGGCACAAGCTGGTGATCGTCGAGTCGCCGGCCAAGGCGAAGAAGATCGGCGAGTTCCTCGGCAAGGAGTTCACCGTCGACGCGAGCGTCGGCCACATCCGCGACCTGCCCAACCCCTCCGAGCTGCCCCCGGAGATGAAGAAGGGCCCGTTCGGCCGGTTCGCCATCGACGTCGACGGCGGCTTCGAGCCCTACTACGTCGTTGACGCCGACAAGAAGAAGAAGGTCACCGAGCTGCGCCGCGCCCTCAAGGACGCCGACGAGCTCTACCTGGCCACGGACGAGGACCGGGAGGGCGAGGCCATCGCCTGGCACCTGCTCGAGGTGCTCAAGCCCAAGGTCCCGGTCCGGCGGATGGTCTTCCACGAGATCACCAAGGAGGCCATCCAGCGGGCGGTCCACGACACGCGGGACCTGGACACCCACCTCGTCGACGCGCAGGAGACGCGCCGCGTCCTCGACCGCCTCTACGGCTACGAGGTCTCACCCGTCCTGTGGCGCAAGGTCAAGCAGGGCCTCTCGGCAGGCCGCGTGCAGTCGGTGGCGACCCGCATCGTCGTCGAGCGCGAGCGTGAGCGGATGGCGTTCCGGTCGGCCTCCTACTGGGACGTCGAGGGGGAGTTCGCCCCGGGCGGCAACGACGGGCAGGCCTTCACCGCCCGGCTCGTGGAGGTCGACGGTGCCCGGGTCGCCACCGGCCGCGACTTCGCCGACGACGGCACCCTGCGCACCAAGGGGGCCGTGCAGCTGGACGCCGCCGCCGCCCAGGCGATCGCCGACGGCACCCGGGAGGCGACCGTCGCCGTGACGGAGGTCGCCGAGAAGCCCTACACCCGGCGGCCCTCCGCCCCGTTCACCACCTCCACGCTCCAGCAGGAGGCCTCCCGCAAGCTGCGGATGAACAGCCAGACCGCGATGCGCACCGCGCAGCGGCTCTACGAGAACGGCTACATCACCTACATGCGGACCGACTCGACGACGCTGTCGAGCTCGGCCGTCAGCGCCGCCCGCCAGCAGGCGCGCGACATGTACGGCGCCGACTACGTCCCCGACGCTCCCAGGACGTACGGCAAGAAGGCCAAGAACGCCCAGGAGGCGCACGAGGCCATCCGCCCGGCCGGCGACACCTTCCGCACCCCGGCGCAGGTCGCCGGCGAGCTGCGGGGGCAGGAGTACGCCCTCTACGAGCTGATCTGGAAGCGCACCGTCGCCTCGCAGATGGCCGACGCCAAGGGGTCCACCGCCAGCGTGCGCCTGGCGGCCACCCTCCCGGAGGGGACGGCGAGCGCCGCCGAGGGCGGCGCCCGCACGACATACGCGCGGGCGGGGTATGCCGCCTCCGGCACCGTGATCACCTTCCGCGGGTTCCTCGCGGCCTACGAGGAGGGGCGGGACGAGAGCCGCTACGGCGAGGACGGCGCCATGGGCCGGCGGCTGCCGAAGCTGTCGGAGGGCGTGTCCCTGGAGACGCTGCGCGCCGAGGCGCAGGGTCACCAGACGAGCCCGCCCGCCCGCTACACCGAGGCCACGCTGGTCAAGGCGCTGGAGGAGCGGGGCATCGGCCGCCCCTCGACCTACGCCGCCACCGTCGGGACCATCCAGGACCGGGGCTACGTGCGCACCCGCGGGTCGGCGCTGATCCCGACCTGGCTGGCGTTCGCGGTGACCCAGCTGCTCGAGCGGCACTTCCCCCGGCTGGTCGACTACGACTTCACGGCGTCGATGGAGGAGGGGCTGGACGCCATCGCCCGCGGCGACGAGCAGCGGGTGGCCTGGCTGCAGCGGTTCTACTTCGGCGATGAGGCCACCTCCACCGAGGGGCTGCGCGACCTCGTCCAGGACCTGGGGGAGATCGACGCCCGGGCGGTGTCGGCGGTGGAGACCGGCGACGGCACCGTGGTCCGGGTGGGCCGCTACGGCCCCTACGTGGAGGTGCCGGGGGAGGACGGCCAGCCGCGCCGGGCGACCGTCCCGGACGACATCGCCCCGGACGAGATGACCGCGGCGAAGGCCGAGGAGCTGCTGACGGCCGCCGCCGACGACGGCCGGGTGCTGGGCACCGACCCCGGGACCGGCCACGAGATCGTCGCCCGCGCCGGGCGCTACGGCCCCTACGTCACCGAGGTCCTGCCCGAGCCGGACGAGGCGCCCAAGCGGGGGGCCAAGAAGATCAAGCCGCGGACGGGTTCGCTGTTCGCGGACATGGACCTGGCCACGATCGACCTGGAGACGGCCCTGCGGCTGCTCTCGCTGCCGCGTGTCGTCGGCACCGACCCGGAGTCCGGGGAGGAGATCACCGCGCAGAACGGCCGCTACGGCCCCTACCTGAAGAAGGGGACCGACAGCCGGTCGCTGACCAGCGAGCAGCAGATCTTCGACATCACCCTCGAGGAGGCGCTGGCGATCTACGCCCAGCCCAAGCAGCGCGGCCGGGCCGCGGCGAAGCCGCCGCTGAAGGAGCTGGGCACCGACCCGGTCTCGGGGCGGCCCGTCGTGGTCAAGGACGGCCGGTTCGGGCCCTACGTCACCGACGGGGAGACCAACGCCACGCTGCGCAAGGGCGACGAGCCGGAGGAGATCACGCCCGAACGCGGCTACGAGCTGCTGGAGGAGAAGCGGGCCAAGGGCCCGACGACCCGCAAGCGGGCGGCGAAGAAGACCACCGCGAGGAAGACCACGGCGAAGAAGACGACCGCGAAGAAGACCACGGCCAGGAAGGCTCCGGCGAAGAGCACGACGACCCGGAAGTCGACCGGGTAGGTCGCACCGGTCTCCGGGGGCGGTCAGCCGCCGGGGGACGGCTCGGTCAGGGGGGCCGTGGAGTGGTCCCCCCGGAGGCGCTTGGCGACCAGCTCCGCGCTGATGAGGCACATCGGCAGGCCGATGCCCGGGATCGTGCTGGAACCGGCGTAGAGCAGCCCCTCGACGTGCCGGGAGACGTTCCCCGCGCGGAACATGGCGCTCTGGCGCAGGGTGTGCCCCGGCCCCAGCATGCTGCCGCGCCAGGCTGACAGGTCGGTGACGAAGTCGCCCGGCCCGATGGTGCGCCGCACCTCGACGCGGTCGGCCAGGTCGGGGATCCCCGCCCAGGCGGCGACCTGGGCGATGGCCGCGTCGGCCACCCGCTCGACGGCCGGAGAGCCTCCGCCGTCCAGGCCACCGTGACCCAGCCCCGGGTCCGCCGGCACGGGCACCAGGACGAAGAGGTTCTCGCAGCCCGGCGGGGCGACGTCCGGGTCGGTGGCCGAGGGCCGGCAGACGTAGGCGGAGGCGGGGTCGGGCACCCGTCCCTCCCGGATGCGGTCGAAGTTGTCCCGCCAGTCGGCGGTGAAGAACAGGCTGTGGTGGGGCAGCTGCGGCAGCTGCCCCCGGACGCCGAGCAGCACCAGGACCGCCCCCGGGCCGCTCGTGCTGCGGTCCCAGTAGCGCTGGGGGTAGGTCCGCAGGTGCTCGGGCAGGAGGCGCGTCTCGACGTGGTGCAGGTCCGCGGCCGCGACGACCACCTCCGCCGGGGAGGAGTGCTCCACGCCCTCACCGTCGACCCAGCGCACACCGGTCACGCGGGCGGTCCTGCCGCGCAGACGGGAGGGCAGCCGGTCGCGCAGGCGTCCCGGGAGGGTGGGCGCGCGATGGCCTGGCCGCTCGACCGTCTCGACCGACACCGCCCGGGCTCCGGTGCGCACGCGGACCCCCTGCTCGAGGGCGAGCCGGTGCACCACCTCGACGAGGTGGGCGAAACCGCCCTGGGGGTACATGACGCCGCCGGTGAGGTCCAGGGCGCTCATCAGGTGGTAGAGGCTGGGGGTGCGGTCCGGCGAGGACCCGAGGAAGACCGCGGGGTATCCGAGCACCTGCCGCAGCCGCCGGTCCTGGAAGCGCGCGGCGACGAAGGACTCCAACGAGCGGGTGAGCAGGGGACCGAGCGTGGGGACGCGGCGCAGGACGTCGGGGGAGGCGAGCGCCAGCGGCCGGGTGAAGCTGGTGTAGAGGAAGCGGCGCAGGGCGATGTCGTAGGCGTCCCTCGCCGACGCCAGGTACCCCCGGAGCGCCGCCCCGGCACCGGGCTCGATGCGCTCGAACGTGGCCACGTTGTCCTCGGTGGAGGCCACCACGTCGAGGGGCTCGTCGTAGCCCTCGAAGAAGACCCGGTAGGCCGGGTCGAGCCGCTGCAGGTCCAGCTGCTCGGCGGTGCTGGTGCCCATCATGGCGAAGAAGTGGTCGAAGACCTCGGGCATGAGGTACCAGGACGGGCCGGTGTCGAACCGGTAGCCGTCGGTGGACCACGACCCGGCCCGGCCACCGACGTCCTCGCGCTGCTCGAGCAGCTCGACCTCGTGGCCGTCCGCCGCCAGGAGCGCCGCGCCGGCCAGCCCGGAGATGCCTCCGCCGACCACGACGACCCTGCTCATCGGCGACCCACCAGGCAGCGGGCCAGCACGACGGCCTTGACCGGGTCGGGGACCCGCACCCGTCGGGTGGCGATCTCCGCGGCGGGCGTGCGCCGCAGCCGCTCCGAGAGGGCCGCGAACAGGTCGTGGGCCGCCCTCACCGCCCGGCGGCTGCTGGGCGGGAGCTCAGGGATGACCGCGGCGGCGGCGGCGAGGTCGGCATCGATGTCGTCGAGCAGGACGTCGCGCCGGGCGTCGTCGAACCGACCCGGGGCGACCCCCGGGAAGTAGTCCCGGCCCCGCTCGCCGTGGTCGTCGGCCATGTCCCGCAGGAAGTTGACCTTCTGGAAGGCCGCCCCGAGGGCGCGCGCGCCAGGGGCGAGCTGCTCGTAGCGCGCCTGGTCGCCGCCGACGAACACCCGCAGGCACATCAGGCCCACGACCTCGGCGGACCCGTAGACGTAGGTGGCGAAGGAGTCGGGGTCGTGCGCGGCGACGTCCAGGTCGGCGCGCATCGAGTCGAAGAACGGGCCGACCAGGTCCCAGCCGATCCCGTGCTCGACGGCCGTGCGCGCGAAGGCGTGCACGACCAGGTTCGGGCTCCCCCCGATCTGCAGCGCGCGCCGGGTGTCCTCCTCCAGGGCGTCGAGGAGGGCGGCACGCTGTCCCCGGTCCCAGGCGAGGTCGACGTCGTCCACGAGCTCGTCGGCGACCCGGACGAGGGCGTAGATGCACCGCACGTGCGTGCGCACCGGCTCCGCCAGCAGGCGGGTGGCCCACCCGAAGGAGGTCGAGTAGCACTCGATGACGACGGCCGCGCTGGCCTGGGCGACCTCGTCGTAGGGGCCGGTGGGGCGAGCTCTCACGGCACGAACCTACCTGCCCCGGGCACGACCCTCGCGATCCGGGCGTCGGGCGTGCCGTCAGCCCGGGCTCACCCGGTCGCCCAGGAGGGTGCCCCAGAGACGGTCCGCGAGCTCGTCCTCGATCTCGAAGGCGTCCACGAACAGCTGGAGCGTGGCGCAGCTGAGCGTGCGACCGGTCAGGGCCCGCCCGACGAGGTCCTTGTAGGTCCGTGCCGGCCGCGGGGCGTTCCCGTCGAGCTCGCCGGACTCCACGAGGTGGCGGACGATCACCTCGGCGACGGCGGCGTGGTGGACCGAGTTGCTGGGCGCCATCCGCCGCACGTGCCGCACCCAGCGGCGTCGGTAGCGCGGCAGGGCCAGCACGGAGCACAGCAGCTCGGCAGCATCACGTGGTCGGGTCATCTCTCGTCCTCCCCGGGCCGGACGGCAGGAGCAGGGCCACCCGCGGACGGATGCTGCTCCCGGCACCGATCGTGCCGGGGCGCCGGCCCCTCCGCAGCCGTCTTTGCGCTGTCCGGACGACCCCGGACGCCGGGTCGGTCCGGTCCGGACGGTCCGGGTGCGCCAGAATGGTCCCCGTCCACCGAGGAGCCGACGAGGGGAAGGTGGGGATGGCCGCAGCGCCGCTCACCGCGGAGGAGTTCGGCGCTGCCCTCACCGCGCTGCGCCACGAGGCCCGGCTCTCCGTGCGGCAGGTGGCCGCCCGCAGCGGGATCCCGGCCAGCACCCTGGGCGACTACTTCGCCGGCCGTCGCCTGCCGCCGTGGAACCGGCCCGAGGTGCTCCGCGGGATCCTCGAGGCCTGCGGCGTCCCGGCGGGGGAGGTCCCCGCCTGGGAGCAGCGGCTCTGGGAGATGCGCACTCGCCCGGCCCCGCCGGCCGCCCGGCGCGCCCCGTGGTTGGGCCTGGAGAGCTACGGCGTCGAGGACGCGGACCTCTTCTTCGGCCGGGAGCAGGAGCGGGCCGAGCTGGGGGACGCGGTGCTCACCGCCCTCGCCGACCGGGCCACGGTCGCCGTGGTGGGTCCCTCCGGGGCCGGCAAGTCGTCGCTGCTCGGCGCCGGCCTGAGCGACCTGGGCGGTGACGTCGACGTGCGGCGGATCACGCCAGGCGCACTGCCCGTGGACCTGCTGGTGGACACCCTCCCACCTCCGGCGGCGCACGACCAGGCCTGCGTCGTGGTCGTGGACCAGCTGGAGGAGCTGTTCACCCTCGGGCACGACCGGGTGGTCCAGCACCGCTTCCTCGAGCTCCTGGGGCGCTGGCTGCGGCACGGTGACGTCTCCGGCCCCGCCACCGGCGACGACGACGGGGCGGCCGCCCCCGGCCGGCGCGCCGTGGTCGTGGGGCTGAGGGCCGACCACTACGGCACAGCGGCCGAGCACCCCCTCCTGCTCCGGGCCCTGCGGGACCGGCAGGTGCTCGTCGGACCGCCCGGGCGGACCGAGCTGCACGCGGTCATCACCGGTCCGGCCCGGCTCGTGGGGCTGGACCTGCAGGACGGCCTCGTCGACCTGATCCTGGCCGAGGCGCTCGGTCACGGGCACGCCTCTCAGGTGCTGCCGCACCTGTCCCACTTGCTGCGGTCGATGTGGGCGGAGAGCGACCGGCGTGAGCTCACGCGCGACCACTACGACCGGGTCGGCGGGTTCCGCGGGTCCCTGGTGAGGTGGGCCGACGCCGTCGTCGACGCGCTCCCCGACGAGGACCGCCGCACCGCACGGAGGCTGCTGCTGCGTCTCGTCGGGGTCCAGCAGGGGCAGGCGCCGTCGCGCCGGTGGGCGGCCCGGGAGGAGCTGCAGGCCCTCGGTGCCCGCGCCCAGGACGTCCTGGAGCACCTCTCCGACCGACGGCTGGTCGTGCTGGAGGACGACCGCGCCTCGCTGAGCCACGAGGTGCTGCTCGTCGACTGGCCCCTCATGGACCGGTGGATCCGTGAGCGGGGCGGCGCGTTGCAGGTCCGCGACCGGGTGGCGGCCCGGCGCGCCGACTGGGTGGAGGCCGGTCGCGACCCGGCGCTGCTGCTCACCGGCAGCCAGCTCGCCGTGGCCGAGGACTGGCTGGCCGAGCACCGTGAGGACGCCACGCCCGAGGAGGTCGACTTCGTCGAGGCCTCGGCCCGGCGCGAGCAGGACGTCGCCGCCGGCCGGGAGCGCGCCCACCGGCGCACCCGACGTCTGCTGGCGGCCACCACCGTGCTGGCGGTCGCCACGGCCGGGCTGTCCGTGGCGGCCGTCTCCTCCCGCCAGGAGATCCAGGTGCAGCGGGACGAGGCCCGGTCCCGGCAGGTGGCCAACCTCGCCGTGTCCCTGCGGGAGGAGCACCCGGCCACCGCCGCCCAGTTCGCCGTCTCCGCCCACGCCCTGAGGCCGACCCGGGAGGCGGTGGTCGCCGTGCTCGACGCCGCCGCTGGGCCGCGCCTGACGAGGCACCTCGACGGGGCCGGCGTCAACCGCGGCGACGTCGCCCCCGACGGGTCCTGGGTCGCCCTCGGCGCGGCCGACGGGAGCGTGCGCACCGCCGCGCTCACCGACGACGGGCTGGCCGAGCCGTCCGCCCCGATCAACGTCCTGACCGAGCAGACCAGTCCCACCACGGGGGTCGCCGACCTGGTGGTCACCCCCGACGGGGCCGCTGTGGTGGCCACCGCCGGACCCGACGGGCTGCGTCTCGTCGACGTCGCCGACCCCGCCCGCCCCCGGGACGCCGGGACCCTCGTCGTGCCGGCCGCCGGCGACCCGGGGTACGCCGTCGCCGTCGACGTGCGTCCGGTCGGGGACGGGCAGCTGCTCGTGGCGGGTGCCGGGGCGCAGGTCCTGGCGTGGACGCGGCCCGCCGTCGACGAGGACGACCCGGCCGGCGGGTGGGAGCAGGCGGAGGTGGTGGCCGACCACGGCCGACCGGTGGTCGACCTGGCCATGGCGCCGGACGGACTGCTCGCGGTCACCCTCGGCGACGACGGCACCGCGGTGCTGTGGCGGGTGGAGGAGGACGCCTGGGAGCGTCTCGACGACGTCCTGGTGGACCCCGACGGCCGGCTGCAGCACCGGGTCGAGCTGTCGCCGGACGGGGCGACGGCGGCGGTCGTGGGCCGGGACAAGACGCTGCGGCTCTTCGCGGTGGGGGACGGGGAGCTGGAGCCCGAGGGGGAGGCGCGGGCCTTCGCCAGCTACGTCAACGACGTCGAGTTCGCGCCCGACGGCGAGCAGCTGGTCGCCGTCGGCTCGGCGGGGGAGGTGCACCTGTGGCGCCGCGGCCCCGGCGGCTGGGACACCACCACCTGGGACGTCCCGGCCGCCTCGGTGGCGACGGCCGCGCCCAACGTCTCCGTCGTCGCCCTCGACGACGGTCGCTGGTTCGTGGCCCCCGAGAACGACGAGTGGTTCCTGTGGGACACCACCGGGCCGGTCCCGGTCCGGCACGGGGACGGCGTCTTCACCACCCGGGCGGCCGCCGACGGAGACCTGCTGCTCGTCGCGGCCGGGGCGGGCGACGGGCGGCTCGTGCTCTACGACACCACCGACGACCCCCGCCGGCCCCGCCAGGTCTCGGCCGTCCGCGCGCCCGAGGGGGAGGCCTTCAGCGGCGCCGCCGACCTGGGGCCCGCGGGCACCGTGATGGTGGGCGGCACCATCGCCGACCGGGTGCTCGCCTACGACGTGCGCGACCCCGCCGACCCCGTCACCGTGCTCGACGACGACCTCACCGGGGGCCGGGTCGAGGAGGCCGACCGCAAGATCGTGGAGATGGTCGCCTTCGACTCGGCCGGATCGACCCTCGTCGCCGGCGGCGACAACGGCTGGATCTCCTGGTACGACGTGGACCAGGAACGGGCCACCGTGGAGCTGGCCGGCCGCGCGGACACCGGGGGGCTGGTGTATGCCGTCGCGCACTCGGTGCACGACGTCGCCGTCGTGGGGCAGGTGGGCCGGACCCGCCTGTGGAGCACCCGGTCCGGCGAGCTCCTCGGCGACCTCGAGACCCCGGGCGCCGTGCTCGGACTCGACCTCGACCCCGCCGACGAGCACCTGGTGGCCGTGGGTGCCGGCCGTGAGGTGACCGTCTGGGACGTGCGGGAGCCCGCGTCGCCGGTGCTCGTCGACACGCTCACCGGCCCGGGGTCGGAGGTCTACAACGTGCAGTACAGCTCCGACGGGACCCGCCTCGCCGCGGCCTCCCAGGACGGTCGGCTGTGGGTCTGGGACCGGACCGACGACGGGTGGGCCGACCCGCTGGCGCTCGACGCGGCGCAGACCCGGCTCTTCGCGGTCGGCTGGGGGGCGGGCGACGAGGTGCTCTACGCCGGGGGGAACCTGGGGGAGGTCCGCATCTGGGACACCGACGTCGACCGGGCCCGGTCCTGGATCTGCCGGACGACCGGTGTGCCGCTGACGGAGCAGGAGTGGGCCGACCGGCTGCCCGGCGTCCCCTGGACCGTGCCCTGCGAGGAGTCCTAGCGCCGTAGCCCCCGCACGGGTCAGGCCTGCAGCGCCCGCTCCAGGTCCGCGACGATGTCCTCCGGTGCCTCGAGCCCGACCGACAGGCGCAGGATGCCCGCGCCCGGCCGGGCCTCCTCCGCCACCGGACGGTGGGTCAACGCCGCCGGGTGCTGGACGAGGCTGTCCACCCCGCCCAGCGAGACCGCGTGGGTGATCATCCGCACGCCCTCCGCCACCCGGCGCGCCCGGTCGTAGCTGCCGAGGTCGAAGGCCAGCACCGCACCCGGCCCGGTCATCTGCGTGCCCACGAGCCCGGCCGGGTCGGCGCCTTCGGTCCCGGGGTAGTAGACGCGCGCGACGTCGGTGTGCGCGGTCAGCCAGCCGGCCACCACCTGTGCACCCTCCTGCTGGGCCCGCACCCGCACCGGCAGGGTCTGCAGCCCGCGGTGGGCCAGGTAGCCCGACAGCGGGTGCATGATGGCGCCGGTGACGGCCCGCACCGGCCGGATACGGCCGGCCCACGCCGCCGAGGTGGCGACCACCCCGCCGAGGACGTCTCCGTGCCCGGCGAGGAACTTGGTCACCGAGTGCAGCACGAGGCTCGCACCGTGCTCGAGCGGCCGCTGCAGCACCGGCGTGGCGAAGGTGTTGTCGACCAGCACCGGCACGTCCCCCGCCTGCTCGCACAGGGCGCGCAGGTCGACGAGGTCCAGGGTCGGGTTCGCCGGCGTCTCGACGACGACCAGCCCGGTGTCCTCCTCGATCGCGTCCGCGACGTGGTCGGCGTCGGCCCAGGTCACCCGGGTGCCCAGCAGTCCGGTGGCCAGCAGGTGGTCGCTGCCGCCGTAGAGCGGCCGGACCGCCACCACGTGGGGGGCGCCGGCGGACACGCAGGCGAGCAGGGTGGCGCTGAGCGCGGCCATCCCGGAGGCGAAGGCGACCCCGGCCTCGGCTCCCTCGAGCGCGGCCAGCGCCTCCTCGAAGCGGGCCACCGTGGGGCTCCACAGCCGCTGGTAGACGGGCGTCTGCCCCTCGCCGCGGGCCTGGCCGGAGGCCATCTGCTCGTAGGCCTCGCCCCCGGCCTCGACGTCGGGCAGCGGGTAGGTGCTGGAGAGGTCGATCGGGGGGACGTGCACCCCCAGACCGGTCAGGTCGGCCCGTCCGGCGTGGACGGCGCGGCTGTCAAGACCCAGGGCTTCGGTGTTCATAGGACAAGAGTGCAGATCCTGAGTAGTCCCGTCAATACTGCCGAAGGATGGGCGGTGTAGGTGCGGGTATGCCGTGGCGGCCGCGTCCGCATACGCTGACCGTGTGCCGAAGAACCCGCCCGACCGCGTCAAGCCCCTGGACGAGACCGACCTGGCGCTGGTGCGCCTGCTGGAGCAGGACGGGCGGATGTCCAACGCGATGCTCGCCCGCGAGGTCGGCATCGCCGAGTCCACCTGCCTGGTGCGGGTGCGCTCCCTGCGCGAGCGGGGCGTGGTCCGGGGCATCCACGCCGACGTCGACCCGGTCGCGGTCGGCCGGCCCGTCGAGGCCATGATCGCCGTCCGCTTCGGCGGGCACCGGCGCAGCCACTTCGAGCAGTTCACCGAGGAGGTCCCGCAGCTGCCCGGGGTGCTGGGTGCCTACCACGTGTCGGGAGCCATCGACTACTACGTGCACGTGGCGACCGAATCGGCCGACGCCCTGCGCGACTTCGTCCTCGACCACCTGACCAACCGCCCCGGCGTGCTGCACGCCGAGACCTCGCTGATCTTCGAGTCGCTGCGCGGCCGCGGCACGATGACGCGCCCCGACGACGAGGGCGGTCCGGAGGAGGAGCGGGAAGAACGGGCTTGACCCTCACGCGGCGTGAGGCCCCAGAGTCGGTGACGTGACCGCATACCCGCAGATGACCGACGACGTGCTGACCGTGGGGCAGGTGGCCGAGAGCCTCGGCGTGACGGTGCGCACCCTGCACCACTACGACGAGATCGGCCTCGTGGTGCCCTCCGGCCGGAGCGCCGCCGGGTACCGCCTCTACACGGAGGAGGACCTGCGGCGGCTGCAGCACGTCGTCGTCTACCGGCGGCTCGGCTTCCCGCTCGAGGAGATCGGGGAGCTGCTCGCCGACGGGGCCGACGTCGCAGCGCACCTGCGGCGGCAGCGCGCGGCGGTCACGGACAGGCTGGACGAGCTCGCAGGACTCGTCAGCGCCATCGACAAGGCCCTGGAGGCAGAGATGAGTGAGTACAAGATCACCCGCGAGGAGCAGCGCGAGCTCTTCGGCGACAACTTCGACGAGAGCTACGCGCGGGAGGCCGAGCAGCGATGGGGGGACACCGAGGCCTGGGCGCAGTCCCAGCAGCGGGCGAGGTCCTACACCAAGGAGCAGTGGGAGCAGATCAAGGACGAGGGCGACGAGATCAACGCGCGCTACGTCCGGCTCATGCGGGACGGCGTGCCGGCCGCCTCCGCGGAGGCGATGGACACCGCCGAGGCCGCGCGCCAGCAGATCTGCACCTGGTTCTACGACTGTCCGCGGCAGATGCACGCGGGCATCGCCGAGATGTACGTCGCCGACCCGCGGTTCACGAAGTCCTACGAGGACATCGCGCCCGGGCTGGCGCAGTACGTGCGCGACGCGGTCGTGGCCAACGCGGCGCGGGGCTGACCGGCACGGGCGCCGCGGCCGCCCGGTGTGGACGACCGGGTATGGGGCGTCGGTCGCCTCACGTAGGCTGCCGCCGTGACCGCTCTCGGACTGTTCGTCGCCTTCGAGGGCGGTGACGGCGCGGGTAAGTCCACCCAGGCCGACCTGCTCGCCCGGTGGCTGTCCGACCGGGGCCACGAGGTCGTGCGCACCCGTGAGCCGGGGGGCACGCCCCTCGGCCGTGCGCTGCGGGAGCTGGTGCTGCACGGCGAGGACGGGTCCGTCGCGCCCCGGGCCGAGGCGCTGATCTTCGCCGCCGACCGGGCCCAGCACGTGGCCACGGTCGTGCGTCCGGCGCTGGGCCGGGGGGCGGTGGTGGTGACCGATCGCTACCTGGACTCCTCGGTCGCCTACCAGGGTGCGGCCCGCGAGCTCGGCCACGACGAGGTGCGTGGCCTGTCCCTGTGGGCCGTCGAGGACCTGGTGCCCGACCTCACCGTGCTCCTCGACGTCGAGCCCGGTCAGGGGCGGGACCGCCGCGGCACCGTGCACGACCGGCTCGAGCGCGAGGACGACACGTTCCACGACCGGGTGCGGCAGGGGTTCCTGGCGCTCGCGGCCCGGGAGCCGGACCGCTACCTGGTGCTCGACGCCGGCGGCCCCGTCGAGGAGCTGGCCGAGCAGGTGCGCCGGCGGGTCCGGACCCTGCTCCCCGGTCCGGCGGGTGCGCCGTGAGCGTCTTCGACCAGGTGGTCGGCCAGGAGCGCGCGGTCGCGGTGCTGCGCAGGGCCGCGTCCGTGCCCGCCGCCATGACCCACGCCTGGCTGGTGACCGGTCCCCCGGGGTCGGGTCGCAGCGTGGCCGCGCGGGCGTTCGCCGCGGCCCTGCAGTGCGAACGGGTCGCGGACCCGGGCTGCGGGGAGTGCCACGCCTGCCGCACGGTGCTGGCCGGCAGCCACCCCGACGTCTCGTTCGTCTCGACCACCGAGACCTTCATCCGGGTCGACCGTGCCCGGGAGCTGGCGCTCACCGCGGCCACCCGCCCCAGCACCGGCCGCTGGCGGGTGCTCGTGGTGGAGGACGCCGACCGGCTCAACGAGCAGGCCGCCGACGCCCTGCTGAAGTCGCTGGAGGAACCGCCGCCGCGCACGGTGTGGGTGCTGTGCGCCCCGACCGCCGACGACCTCATCGTCACGGTCCGGTCCCGCTGCCGGCACCTGCAGCTCGGCACGCCTCCGGTCGACGCCGTCGCGGACCTGCTCGTGCGGCGCGACGGCATCGACCCCGCGATGGCCCACTACGCGGCCCGGGCCGCCCAGAGCCACATCGGCATCGCCCGCCGGCTGGCCACCGACGAGCACGCCCGGGCCCGGCGGCGCGAGGTGGTCGGGATCCCGACCTCCCTCACCGGCGTGGGGGCGGCGCTGAGGGCCGCCCAGGACCTCGTCGAGGAGGCGGGCGAGGGTGCCGAGACCATCTCCGCCGAGCGGGCCGAGGCCGAGCGTCGCGCCCTGCTGACCCAGCTGGGCGCCGACCCGGCCGCCCGTGCGCAGCCGCCCGCGGTCCGCAGCCACCTGCGCGACCTGGAGGTCCGGCAGAAGCGCGAGACCCGACGCCAGCAGCACGACAGCATCGACTCCGCGCTCACCGACCTGGCCTCCGTCTACCGGGACGCGCTCATGCTGGCGACCGGGTCGCCCGTCGAGCTGGTCAACGCCACCGAGCCGGAGCAGATCGAGCGGCTCGCTCGTTCCCTCTCCGCGGAGGAGCTGCTCGCCGCCCTGGAGACGATCGGCCTGGCCCGTGGACGCCTCGTGGCCAACGGGGCCCCGCTGCTGGTGCTGGAGGCGATGATGGTCGCCCTCGTCCTGCCCGAGCGGGCCGGGCGCCGGTCATGAGCCCGGCCGGACCACGGCCGCGCGTCCGACGACCGGGACCACGGCCCTTCCCGACCGCCCCGACACCCCCCACCGGCACCCTCCAGCGGGCCGACGCACGCAAAGGACCTCTCCCCGTGGCAGCACCTCGCACCTCCGGCCCCCGCCGCGCCACCCCCAACCCGGCCGGCCGCGGACGGACCGCGCGGCTGGGGACCGCCGTCGTCGTGGCCGCGCTGACGGTCCTGGCCGGGTGCACGCCCGGCACCGACCCGGGGCAGGACCCCGCCCCGGTGGAGCAGGACCACGGGTCCGGGACCACCGACGCCCAGGCCCCCGTCGAGGGGGGCAGCGGGTCGCCGGACGACGACGCCGCGACCGGCACGGCCGGGTCATCGGCGGGCGGTGCTCCCGCCGGGCTGGCCGAGTTCTACGGCCAGGAGCTGGACTGGTCCGCGTGCGAGAGCAGCTTCGAGTGCGCGACGTTGACGGTGCCGGTCGACTACGCCGAGCCGGACGCGGACACGATCGAGCTGGCGCTCCTGCGGTCGGTGGCGACCGGGCAGGCCCAGGGCTCCCTGGTCGTCAACCCCGGCGGGCCCGGCGCGTCCGGCGTGGACTACGCCATGATGGCCGGGGCCGTCGTCTCCCCCGAGGTGGCCCGGGCCTACGACGTCGTCGGCTTCGACCCCCGGGGGGTCGGTCGGTCGGCCCCGGTCACCTGCCTCGACGACGACGCGCTGGACGAGTTCCTCGGCTCCGACCCCTCGCCCGACGACCCCGCCGAGGAGGCCGAGCTGGAGACGCTCCAGGAGGAGTTCGCCGCCGCGTGCGAGGCCAACGCGGGAGACCTCCTCGAGCACGTCTCCACGGTGGAGGCGGCCCGCGACCTGGACGTCCTGCGGGCGGCCCTGGGGGAGGAGCGCCTCACCTACCTGGGGGCCTCCTACGGCACCTTCCTCGGGACCACCTACGCGACCCTGTTCCCGGACCGGGTCGGGCGGTTCGTCCTCGACGGTGCCATCGACCCCACCCTCTCGGCGGTGGAGATGGGGCTGGGCCAGGCAGCCGGGTTCGAACGGGCCACCCGCGCCTACGTCGAGGACTGCGTCGCCGGTGGGGACTGCCCGCTCGGGCAGGACGTGGAGACCGCCATGGCGGCCATCCCGGCCTTCCTCGACGACCTGGACGAGAACCCCCTGCCGGTCAGCGGCGACGAGGTGACCGAGCTGACCGAGGGCTGGGGCATGCTCGGGATCGTCGTGGCCATGTACGCCGAGGACTTCTGGCCGATCCTCACCCAGGCCCTCCAGCGGGCCCAGCAGGGCGACGGGACCCTGCTGATGTTCCTGGCCAACACCTACGCCAGCCGCGGCGCCGACGGCGTCTACGAGGGCAACGGCATGCAGTCCATCTACGCCGTCAACTGCCTGGACCGGCCGGCCGAGGAGACCGAGGAGCTGGACAGCGAGGCGGTGCGGGCGCAGTTCGAGGAGGTCTCCCCGACCTGGGGCCGCTACCTCGCCGGGGAGGGAGCCTGCGGGGTCTGGCCCGCACAGGCCTCGGAGACCGTCGAGGACTACTCCGCGACCGGCGCGGCGCCGATCCTCGTGCTGGGCACCACGCGCGACCCGGCCACCCCCTACGAGTGGGCCGTGGACCTGGCCGACGTCCTCGACTCCGGGGTGCTGGTCACCTACGACGGCGACGGGCACACCGCCTACGGCCGGTCCAACGACTGCGTCGACGGCGCGGTGGACGCCTACCTGCTCGAGGGGACCGTGCCGGAGGACGGCCTCACCTGCTGAGCACGGTTTGGGCGGGTCCGGCGTCGTCGGGTATTCTCGCTCGGGCTGCGCACGCAGCCGTGCCGCCTTAGCTCAGTCGGCCAGAGCGATTCACTCGTAATGAATAGGTCAAGGGTTCGATTCCCTTAGGCGGCTCGTCCCAGCAGCACCCCGGCCCGTTCCACGGCCCGGGGTGCTGCTGCGTCCGGGGTGCTGCCGCGCGTCGTCGGTGGCAGCCGCCGGAGAGGTCAGTCGTGGGAGGGCATCGGCCAGCGCGCCGTGGACAGGCCGGCGTCCTTGGCCCGCTGCACGGCCTCCTCGTAGCAGCGCTCGGCCTCCTCGCGGCCTGCCCAGTGGGCGCCCTCCACGGACTTGCCCGGCTCCAGGTCCTTGTAGACCTCGAAGAAGTGCTGGATCTCCAGGCGGGTGTGCTCGCTGATGTGCTCCAGCTCGCGGATGTTGCTCTTGCGCGGGTCGTCGGCCGGCACGCAGATGATCTTGTCGTCGCCGCCGGCCTCGTCGCGCATGTGGAACATGCCGATCGGTCGTGCCGCGACCAGGCATCCCGGCCAGGTCGGCTCGTCGAGCAGGACGAGGGCGTCCAGGGGGTCGCCGTCCTCCCCCAGCGTCTCCTCGATGTAGCCGTAGTCGGCGGGGTAGCGGGTCGCGGTGAACAGCATCCGGTCCAGCCGGATACGGCCGGTCGCGTGGTCGACCTCGTACTTGTTGCGGCTGCCCTGCGGGATCTCGATCGTCACGTCGAAGTGCATGTGCGCTGCTCTCTTCTGGTGGGTTCGGCTTAGGCTCTAGCCCACAGTGTTCCCTATCCGGGGGAGCGCCGACCACGGAGGGCAGGAAACGGTGCACCGCTCCCACGTCCGCACCGTCGCCTCGGCCCTGACCCTGGGTGCGCTGCTCGCCGGGGCCCCCGCGCTCGGCGCCCCGGACGACGGGAGCGCGACCTCGCCCGAGGACGCCGTCACGACGACCTCGCCGGACCCGGCGGGGGCCACCTCGGCGCCCGCTCCCACCAGCCCGGCCCAGGTGCGGCCGCTCATCACCACGACGACCCCGCCGCTGGGGCAGGTCGCCGACGGCCCGGTGCCCGACCCGGCCCAGGTGGAGGAGGCGCTGGAGGACGAGCTGGACAGCCGGTGGCTGGGCCCGGCCAACCGGCGCGCGGTCGCCGTGCGGGACGCGCTGACCGGGGAGCACCTGCTCGACCGCAACGCCGACCGCCTGCTCACGCCCGCCTCCACCACGAAGATCCTGTCCGCCGCGGCGGTCGTCACCGGGCTGGACGTCGGGGACACCTTCGCGACGCGGGTCGTCCGGGGCGCCGGGCCGCAGGACATCGTCCTGGTCGCCGGCGGCGACATGCTCCTCGGCCGGGGGGAGGGGGACCCCGACGCCGTGGCCGGGCACGCCGGGCTCGGCGACCTGGCGGCCCAGGTCGCCGAGGCCCTGGCGGAGGACGGGCCGGGCGGTCCGGTGCGGCTGCAGGTGGACCTGGGCCACGCCGCCGGGCCGGACGTGCTGGGCTCCTGGACCGACCTGTGGGTCTCGGAGGGCTACACCGGCCGGATCGTCCAGCTGGGCCTGGAGGAGGACCGCGCCCTGCCGTTCTACCCGTCCCCGGACGACCCGGCCCAGGAGGCGGTCCGGGCCTTCGCCGCCGCCCTCGTGGAGGAGGGCGTCGCGATCCTCGCCGAGGACGGTGCCGAGATCAGCGACCCCGAGGACCTGGCCGAGCTGCCGGACGTGCCCGAGGTCGAGGTGCCCCCGGGGGAGGCCACGGCCGACGGCACGGACCCCGACCCGGGCGGCACGACCTCGGCCGGGGACGCGGGCGCCGCCACGCAGGGTGCGGGCGTGGCCGAGGAGCTGGGCGTGGTGCGGTCGGCCCCGGTGCGGGACGTGCTCGCCCTCGCCCTGGCGACCAGCGACAACGCCATGGTGGAGCAGCTGTCCCGGCAGGCCGCGGTGGCCGCGGGCCGGTCCGGCGACCAGCAGGACGTCACGGCGTGGGTCCAGGAGACCCTGGTGTCGACCTACGGCGTGGACCTCACCGGGGTGGAGCTCGCCGACACGAGCGGGTTGTCGGACGGGACCCGCCTGCCGGCCCGCGTCGTCGCCGACCTGCTCGTCATGGGGGCCGACGGGAGCCATCCCGACCTGCAGGAGGTGCTGGCGGCCGGAGGGCTGCCGATCGCCGGCTACACCGGGACGTTGGCGACCCGCTTCCACCTGCCGGTGCACGGCCCGGCCATCGGCACTGCCCGGGCCAAGACCGGGTCGCTGCCCGGGGTGACGTCGCTGGCCGGGACGGTCGTGACCGCGGACGGCCGCCTCCTCGTCTACGCCCTGGGCGCCGACCGGATCGGCCGGGACGGCGCGGTCCTGGAGGCCCGGTCCGTGCTCGACGAGATGGTGGCCGAGCTGGCCCGCTGCGGCTGCTCCTGAGGGCGCGGGCGTTCGCGCGGACCGTCCGCACCGCATACCGTCGGGCCATGACCACCCGCCCCGACCCCCACGGCCAGACCGGCACCGAGCCCGGGGGCACCCCGCCGCCGGCCACCCCGGACGACGACGCCGAGGGCCTCGCCGGCCACGACCTGGTCGACTGGGACCTCGCCGCGGCCGCCGCGAGCCGGCTCGTGCCCCCGGGGCCCCGCGCGGGCCGCGCCGAGATCGAGCAGCTCGTCGCCGAGCTCCGGTCCGCGGGCGCACGCGCGGTCGAGCCGGTGGCGACCACGGCACGGCTGCGCACGCCCCCGGGGACCCCGCCCGCCCTCGTCGTCGACCGTCCGGGGTGGATCGCCGCCAACGCCGCGTCGATGGGAGCCATGCTGGCCCCCGTCCTCGACGAGGTCGTGTCCAGGAAGCGGGTGGCCGACCGGGCCCGGGCCCGGACGCGCGGCAAGGAGCTGGCCGAGGTCGGCCCCACCGCCCAGCGGATCGGCTCGGCGGTCACCGGCACGGAGGTCGCCGGGATGCTGTCGTGGATCTCCACCAAGGTGCTGGGCCAGTACGACCTCGCGCCGCAGGGCACGCCCCGGTTGATGTTCGTGGCCCCCAACATCCTGGCCGCCGAGCGCGAGCTGGACGTGGACGCCGGGGACTTCCGCCTGTGGGTGGCGATGCACGAGGAGACCCACCGGGTGCAGTTCACCGCGGTGCCCTGGCTGCGGGAGCACCTCATCGAGCAGGCCCGCTCCGTGGGTGCCCGGATGATGCCCGAGCCGGACCAGCTCGCCCAGCGGCTGGGGGAGATCGTGTCCCAGGTCCCGGGCGTGCTGCGCGGCGACACCGACATCACCCAGGTGCTGGCCAGCCCCGAGCAGCGTAAACGGCTCGCCGAGGTGACCGCGGTGATGTCCCTGCTCGAGGGGCACGCCGACGTCGTCATGGACGAGGTGGGCCCCAGCGTGATCCCCACGGTGGCCACCATCCGGTCCCGGTTCACCGAGCGGCGCAAGGGGGCCGGCGGCGTCGACAAGCTGCTGCGGCGGCTGCTGGGGATGGAGGCCAAGATGCGTCAGTACCACGACGGCGCCGTCTTCGTCCGGGCCGTGACGGACCAGGTCGGCGTGGACGGCTTCAACGCCCTGTGGACCTCGCCGCAGACCCTGCCGCGGCCCACCGAGATCGCCGAGCCGCACACCTGGGTCGCCCGGGTCCACGGCTGACCCGTCGGTCGCTCCCGTGCCCGGGCCGCACCCCGCCGTCGCCGCCACCCGCGTGGCCGTGCGCCGGACGCTGGCGTCCCTGCCGACGGCCGGGCCGGTGCTCGTCGCCTGCTCGGGCGGGGCCGACTCCCTCGCGCTCGCCGCGGCCACCGCGTTCGAGGCGTCCCGGGCGGGGCTCACGGCCGGTGCCGCCGTCGTCGACCACGGGCTCCAGGACGGCTCCCGGCGGGTCGCCGCCGAGGCCGCCGAGGCGTGCCGGGCGCTGGGCCTGAGCCCGGTGGAGGTCGTCCGGGTCGACGGGGCCGCCACCCCGGCGTCGGGTCCGGGGCCGGGGCCCGAGGGGGCGGCGCGGCGGGCCCGGTATGCCGCGCTCCTGGCGGCGGCCCGCCGGCTCGGGGCGGTGGCGGTCCTCACCGGGCACACCCGGGAGGACCAGGCCGAGCAGGTGCTGCTGGGCCTGGCCCGCGGCTCGGGGGCCCGGTCGCTGGCCGGCATGCGCCCCGTCCGCGCCCTCGGGGCGGACCCGGAGGTGCGGCTGGTCCGACCGTTCCTGGGGGTCGGCCGGGCCCAAACCGTGCAGGCCTGCGGCTCCCTGGGGCTGACGCCCTGGACCGACCCGCACAACGCCGATCCCCGCTTCGCCCGGGTGCGTGCCCGTCTGGCGATGGTCCTGCTCGAGGACGAGCTCGGCCCGGGGCTCGTGGCCGGCCTGGCGCGGTCGGCCGAGCTGCTGCGCGACGACGCCGACGCTCTCGAGGAGGTGAGCGCCAGGGCGTACGAGGACCTGGGACCGCCCCCGTGGGAGGTGCGCGCCGTGCGGGCCCTGCCCCCCGCCGTGCGTCGCCGGCTCTGGCGCCGCGTCGCCCTGGCCGAGGGCAGCCCGGGCACCGACCTCACCGGCGAGCACCTGCGCGCCGTCGACACCCTGGTCACGGACTGGCACGGGCAGGGGCCGGTCCACCTGCCCGGCTCGGTGCGGGCCCGGCGGGAGGGCGGCCTGCTGCACCTGGGCCGTCCGTAGTTGAATGGCCACGAACGCTGCACCCCGACCCCGGGACGTTCGACCCGGGACGACGACCCCCGACACGAAGGAGCAGGCCCGTGGATGCCGAGCACATGGGTGCCGACCTGGAGGACGTGATGTTCACCGAGGAGCAGATCCAGCAGCGGCTGGCCGAGCTCGCGTCGCAGGTGTGGCAGGACTACGCCGACAAGGACGTGCTCCTCGTCGGCGTCCTCAAGGGGGCGGTCATGGTGATGGCCGACTTCGCCCGGGCCCTGCCGGGGTCGGCGGAGATGGACTGGATGGCGGTCAGCAGCTACGGCTCGGGGACCAAGTCCAGCGGGGTGGTGCGCATCCTCAAGGACCTGGACACCGACATCAGCGGCCGGCACGTGCTCATCGTCGAGGACATCATCGACTCCGGGCTGACGCTGAGCTGGATCCGCACGAACCTCGAGTCGCGCCGCCCCGCGTCGGTGGAGATCTGCACGCTGCTGCGCAAGCCCGAGGCGGCCAAGGTCTCCATCGACGTGCGCTACGTCGGCTTCGAGATCCCCAACGCCTTCGTCGTGGGCTACGGGCTGGACTACGCGGAGAAGTTCCGCAACCTGCGCGTCATCGGCACCCTGGCGCCGCACGTCTACAGCTGACGGGGGTGCCAGGGGGCGCGGCCCCCCGGGTGATGGAACACTGGCCCCCTGCCGCACGTTGTCGGCAGGAGACCCGTGCCGACATCGAACGATCAGGAGGACCGGGGCCAGCGCGTCCGACCCGCGCCGACCCCGACGCGACCACATGAGCACCGCCAAGCCGCGACCCCGACCCAAGCCCAGTCCGTGGATCTGGATCTTCCTGTTCCTGGGCATGGGCATCCTGTGGTTCTCCCTGCTGTCCCCCAGCGCGTTCACCCGCATCGACACCGTCGACGCCCTGGAGCTCATCCGGGACGAGAAGGTCGCCGAGGCCGTCGTCACCCCCGACCGGGTGGACCTGACGCTCAAGGAGGGGGAGACCTTCTCCAGCCCCGACGTGCGTGAGACCGGGAAGGTGCAGGCCTACTACGTGGAGGCGCGGGGCGAGCAGATCATCGCCGCGCTGGACGAGAACCCGCCGAGCGAGACCTGGACCGACGACCCGGCCCGGCCGAACGTGTTCGTCTCGATGCTGGTCAACTTCCTGCCGCTGCTGCTCATCCTGGGTCTGTTCCTGTGGCTGATGACGCGGATGCAGGGCGGCGGCCGGGGCGTCATGCAGTTCGGCAAGTCCAAGGCCAAGCTGGCCACCAAGGACATGCCCAAGGTCACCTTCGCCGACGTGGCCGGCGCGGACGAGGCGGTCGAGGAGCTGCACGAGATCAAGGAGTTCCTCTCCGAGCCCCGCAAGTTCCTCGAGGTCGGGGCCAAGATCCCCAAGGGCGTGCTGCTCTACGGCCCTCCCGGCACCGGCAAGACCCTGCTGGCCCGGGCGGTCGCCGGGGAGGCCGGCGTGCCGTTCTACTCCATCAGCGGGTCGGACTTCGTCGAGATGTTCGTCGGCGTCGGCGCCTCCCGCGTGCGTGACCTGTTCGAGCAGGCCAAGGAGAACGCCCCGGCGATCATCTTCGTCGACGAGATCGACGCCGTCGGCCGGCACCGCGGCGCCGGCATGGGCGGCGGGCACGACGAGCGCGAGCAGACGCTGAACCAGCTGCTGGTGGAGATGGACGGCTTCGACGTCAAGACCAACGTCATCCTCATCGCGGCCACCAACCGGCCCGACATCCTCGACCCCGCGCTGCTGCGCCCGGGCCGCTTCGACCGGCAGATCGCCGTCGAGGCCCCCGACATGCTCGGCCGGCTGCACATCCTCCAGGTGCACGGCAAGGGAAAGCCGCTCGCCGACGTGGACCTCATGGCGATCGCCCGCCGGACCCCCGGGTTCTCCGGCGCCGACCTGGCCAACGTGCTCAACGAGGCCGCGCTGCTGGCTGCCCGCAAGAACGAGAAGGTCATCAACGACCACGACCTCGACGAGGCGATCGACCGGGTCATGGCCGGCCCGCAGAAGCGGACCCGGGTGATGAGCGCCAAGGAGAAGAAGATCACCGCCTACCACGAGGGTGGGCACGCCCTGGTGGCCGCGGCGATGAACCACACCGACCCGGTGAGCAAGGTGACGATCCTGCCGCGCGGCCGCGCCCTGGGCTACACGATGGTGCTCCCGGCGGACGACAAGTACTCCACGACCCGCAACGAGCTGCTCGACCAGCTCGCCTACGCCCTGGGCGGCCGGGTCGCCGAGGAGCTGGTCTTCCACGACCCCACCACCGGGGCCGCCAACGACATCGAGAAGGCCACCGGCCTGGCCCGCAAGATGGTCACCCAGTTCGGGATGAGCGAGCGGGTCGGGGCGGTCAAGCTCGGCTCCGCCGGCGGCGAGGTCTTCCTCGGCCGCGACATGGGTCACGAGCGGGACTACTCCGAGGACCTGGCCGGCGTCGTCGACCAGGAGGTCCGCCGGCTCATCGAGGCCGCGCACGACGAGGCCTGGCACGCGCTCAACGACAACCGGGACGTCCTGGACGCCCTCGTCCTGGAGCTGCTGGAGAAGGAGACGCTCAACGCCGCGGCGATCGCCGAGATCTTCAAGGACGTGCGCAGGCGCCCCGAACGGCCCGTGTGGCTCTCCTCCGACAGCCGGCACGTGCACACCGAGGGGCCGGTGCTCACCGAGGCGGAGAAGCACGCCATGGCCAACGGCCACGGGCCGGCGGCCGAGGACGGGCAGGAGCACCCGCCGCACAAGGTCGTCGAGGTCCCGGAGGGCGGGTATGTCGACCCCGGGAACCGGTGACCCGGCCCAGCAGGCGGGCCCGGGCACTGACCCGGGCACTGACCCGGGTGGCGACGCGTCCCGGCCGGTCCTGACGGACGAGGCCGACGCCCCCGGCGGGCCGGTCGTGCAGGAGGTCGACCACGACCGGATCGCGGCGGCCGTGCGCGAGATCCTCCTCGCCGTCGGCGAGGACCCCGACCGGGACGGCCTGCGGGACACCCCGGCCCGGGTCGCCCGGTCCTACGCCGAGGTCTTCTCCGGGCTGCGCCAGGACGCCTCCGAGGTCCTCGGGACCCGGTTCGACGTGGAGCACGACGAGATGATCATCGTGCGTGACATCGCCCTCTACAGCGTGTGCGAGCACCACCTGGTCCCCTTCCACGGGGTGGCCCACATCGGCTACGTCCCGGGCCGGGACGGGCGCGTCGTCGGGCTGTCCAAGCTCGCCCGGCTGGTCGACGTCTACGCCCGCCGGCCCCAGGTGCAGGAGCGGCTGACCACCCAGATCGCCGAGGCGCTCGTCGACCACCTCGACCCCGGCGGGGTGATGGTCGTGGTCGAGGCCGAGCACCTGTGCATGTCCATGCGGGGCGTGCGTCGTCCGGGCGCGCGGACGACGACCTCGGCGGTACGCGGCATGCTGCGCGACCCCGCCACCCGGGCCGAGGCGATGAGTCTGATGACCGGCCGGAGCACGTGACCGTGGTGCCCCCCGTCGCCGACCTGGTCCGACCGGGCCCGACCCGGATCATGGGCATCGTCAACGTCACCCCCGACTCCTTCAGCGACGGCGGTCGCCTGCCCGACGCCCGCGCGGCGGTCGAGCACGGCCGTCGCCTCGCCGCGGAGGGTGCCGACCTGCTGGACGTGGGGGGCGAGTCGACCCGCCCGGGGAGCACGCGTCCCGACGAGGCGGAGGAGATGGACCGGGTCCTGCCGGTCGTCGCCGAGCTGGCCTCCCTGGGGCACGTGGTCTCGGTCGACACGATGCGGGCCTCGGTGGCCCGTGCCGCCCTGGAGGCCGGCGCCGCGGTCGTCAACGACGTCTCCGGCGGGCTGGCGGACGAGCGTATGGCCGGAGTGGTGGCCGCCAGCGGCGCCCCGTTCGTCGTCATGCACTGGCGGGGGCTGCTCAGCGACCCGCACGCCCGGCCGCACTACGACGACGTCGTCGCTGAGGTCTGCGCCGAGCTCGCCGACCGGGCCGCCACCCTCTCGGGCCAGGGGGTGGACCCCGCCCAGATCGTGCTCGACCCGGGTCTGGGGTTCTCCAAGGACGCGGCGCACAACTGGACCCTGCTGGCGCACCTCGACCGCGTGCTCGACCTGGGCCACCCCGTCCTGCTCGGCGCCTCCCGCAAGCGCTTCCTCGGTCGGCTGCCCGCCCGGCCGGGCGCACCGCTCGACGAGGACGCCCCGGCCAGCCGGCCGGCCGACCGGGACGTGGCCACCGCGGCGACCAGCCTGCTGGCCACCCGGGCAGGCTGCTGGGCGGTGCGGGTGCACGACGTCGCCTCCACCCGGGACGCGCTGGCCGTGCACGAGATGACGGAGCGGCACCGTGGCTGACCTCGCCCGGGGTGACCAGGTCCGGCTGACCGGGGTGCGGGCGCGCGGCCACCACGGCGTGTTCGAGCACGAGCGCCGGGACGGCCAGGACTTCGTCGTCGACGTGGTGCTCGGCCTGGACCTGGCGCCGGCCGGCACCACCGACGACCTGTCCCGGACGGTGCACTACGGCGAGGTCGCCGCCGGCGTCGTCGCGGTGGTCGAGGGACCGCCCCGGGACCTCATCGAGTCCGTGGCCGAGGAGATCGCCGCCGTGGTCCTGGCCCGCCCCGCGGTCGAGACGGTCGAGGTGACCGTGCACAAGCCGCAGGCCCCCGTCGGCGTGCCCTTCGACGACGTCGCGGTCGTCGTCCGCCGCCGTCGGGACGTGCCCGTCGTCATCGCCGTCGGCGCCAACCTGCCCACCGACGACGGCAACGACCCCGCCCGCACCGTCCGGGCCGCGGCACGCGGCCTGCACCGCGTCCGCGGCCTGCGCGCGGTCCGGCTCTCCCCGCTCTACACCAGCGCCCCCCTCGGCGGGCCCGCCGTCGCCGGGCAGCCGGACTACGTCAACGGGGTGGTCCTCGCCCGCACCAGCCTGGCCCCGGCCACCCTCCTGGCCCGGCTCCTCCGGCTCGAGGAGGAGCACGGACGGACCCGCCAGGTCCGCTGGGGCGCCCGGACCCTGGACCTGGACCTGGTGCAGTACGGCGACCCGCTGGCCGGCACCGACGTCCGCTCCGCGACCACCGACCTGACCCTGCCGCACCCACGGGCCTCCGAGCGCGCCTTCGTGCTCCGGCCGTGGCTGGACCTGGACCCCGACGCCCACCTGCGGACGGGGCGGGACGTGCGCGCGGTGCGCGACCTCATACCCTCCCTGGTGGACCAGGAGCTGCACCCGCTGGAGGAGGGGACGTCGCGATGAACCCGGCCGAGGGGGTCCGCCCCGCCACCGGTGTCCTCGTGGGGGTGCTGACCGGGATGGCCGGCTGGCTCGTGCTGCAGCTGCTGCGCTCCCTCGGCGCCGGGTACCCGGTGATCTCCTGGCTGGGGCTGGTGCCGCTCGTCGCGGTGACCCTCCTGGTGCTCGTCCTCAGCTGGCAGATCCGGCGCTACCTCCGCGGCAGGGGGACCGCCCGGCCGAGCCCCCAGCGGGGGCGGGGGACCCTCGTGGGCGCGCAGGCGGCCGCCCTCGGCGGTGCCGCCCTCGTGGGGTGGTACCTGGCCAACGCGGTCGTGCACCTGCCGAACGCCGACGTGCCGGGGGAGCGCGCCCAGCTGGTCTGGGGGCTGGTCCACGCCGGGGCCGCGCTGCTGCTCTCGGTGGTGGGCTACGTCGGCCAGGCCTGGTGCCGGATCCCGCCGGGCGAGGGGGACGACGACGACGGCGACGAGATCCCCGACGCCGACCTGGCCTACGGCTGAACCGGCCTACAGTGGCCGGGTGAGCGAGCACGGCAACACCCCCGTCGAACCGGCCTCCGTCACCGGGCGCACCTCGCTGTGGCCCGGGCTGGCCGACCCGGAGCACTCGCGGTGGTACGTGGAGCGGTTCCGCGTCATGGGGGCCCGCGGCGACGACGTGGAGGGCGAGTCCCGGCTCGTCGACGTCCTGGCCCCCCGGGGTGCCCGCCTGCTCGACGCCGGCTGCGGCCCGGGCCGGCACGGTGGCCACCTGGCCCGGCTCGGCCACGAGGTCGTCGGGGTGGACATCGACCCCGTCCTGGTCTCAGCCGCCCGCGAGGACCACCCCGACGCGACCTGGCTGGTCGCCGACCTGGCCACCCTGGACCTGGCCGCCGAGGGGCAGGAGCGGCCCTTCGACGGCGCGCTGCTCGCCGGCAACGTCCTGGACTTCCTGCCGGTGGAGCACCGGGCCGCCGCCCTGGGCCGGGTCGCGGCCGCCGTGCGGCCCGGCGGCTTCGTGCTCGTGGGCTGCCGGGTCACCCGGGGGTTCACGCCCGCCGACCTCGACGCGGCGCTCCCGTCGGCCGGGCTCACCCTCCAGCACCGGTTCGCGACCTGGGACCTGCGCCCCTGGGACGAGGACGCCACGTTCGCGGTGAGCGTGTTGAGGCGGACCGGGCCCGGCTCCCGTTGACCCCCGTCGCCTGGGGCCTCGCCGTCGTCTTCGCGGTCCTCGCCGTGACCGACTGGACCGTCGTCGGGACGGGACGCCGGGCCTGGCGGCCGGTGACCAAGCCGTCGGCGCTGGTGGCGCTGATCGGCGTGGCCGTCACCCTCGAGCCCGTGGACCCGGCCGTCCGGGCCTGGATGGTGGTCGGGCTGGTGCTGTCCCTGGCGGGGGACGTGTTCCTCCTGGGCTCCCGGCGCTGGTTCGTTCCCGGCCTGGTGTCGTTCCTGGCCGCCCACGTGGCGTACGTGGTGGGCCTGCTGCTGGCACCGACCTCCCCCGGATGGATGCTGGTCGGCCTCGCGCTCGTGGCGGCGGCCGCCGTCGCCGCCGTCCCCCGGCTCGCCCGCCTCCGCCGGGGCGAGCACGCCTCGCTCCTGGGCCCGGTCGTCGCCTACCTGGTCGTGATCTCGGCCATGGTGGTCACCGCGTTCGGGACGGCGCACCCGTGGGCCGTGGCGGGGGCCGTGCTCTTCTACGTCTCGGACGCCACGCTGGCCTGGAACCGGTTCCTCACGGAGCACCGGCGGGGCCCGACGGTGGTCATGGTCACCTACCACCTGGGCCAGGCCGGCCTCGTCGGCTGGCTCGTGCAGGGCTGACGTCGGGGGCCGTCTACCGGTCGACGTCGCCCACGACGAAGAACATCGACCCGAGGATGGCCACCATGTCGGCCACGACGGTGCCGGGCAGCATCTCGCGCAGCACCTGGACGTTGTTGAACGACGCCGAGCGCAGCTTGAGCCGGTGGGGGGCCTTGTCCCCGCGGCTGACGAGGTGGTAGCCGTTGAAGCCCAGCGGGTTCTCGGTCGCCAGGTAGTGCGCCCCCTCGGGCACCTTGAGCACCTTGGGCAGCCGGGTGTCGTAGGGGCCCGGACCCAGCTCGCGCAGCCGTTCCGTGCACGCCCGGGCCAGGTCCAGCGAGACGTGCACCTGCTCGGCGAGCACCTCCAGCCGGGCGTAGCAGTCCCCCTCCTCCCGGGTCACCACCCGACCCGGACCACCCTCGCCGAAGAGCTCGGCGTAGGCCAGGTAGGGCTCGTCACGCCGCAGGTCCACGTCCAGGCCGGAGGCGCGGGCGATCGGCCCGGACACGCCGTAGGCCAGGACGTCGGCCATCTCCAGCACGCCCACCCCGCGCGTGCGGGCCAGGACGATCTCGTTGCCCAGCAGCATCGACTCCAGTTCGGGCATCCGCTCCCGGACCTGCTCGACGGCGGCGTCGACCCGGTCCAGCCAGCCCTCGGGCAGGTCGTGCAGCAGCCCGCCCACACGGTTGGCCATGTAGTGCATCCGGCCGCCGGAGTACTCCTCCATGACGGCCTGCAGCTCCTCCCGCTCCCGGAAGGAGTAGAACATCGGGGTGATCGCGCCCAGCTCCAGCGGGTAGGACCCCAGGAACATGAGGTGGTTCAGGACACGGCCCAGCTCGGAGAGCAGCGTCCGGGTCCAGGTCGCCCGTTCGGGCACCTCCATCCCCAGCAGGTGCTCGACGGTCAGGGCCACGCCGACCTCGTTGTTGAACGCCGACAGCCAGTCGTGCCGGTTGGCCAGGACGAGGATCTGCCGGTAGTCGCGGACCTCGAAGAGCTTCTCGGCCCCCCGGTGCATGTAGCCGATCATCGGCTCGGCGGCGATGATCCGCTCCCCGTCCACGGTCAGCCGCAGCCGCAGGACGCCGTGCGTGGCCGGGTGCTGCGGGCCGATGTTGAGCACCATCTCGGTGGTGCTCACCCCACCGACGCCGGCGGCGCCGAGGGAGACGTCCAGGTCGCGGGTGCTCACCTGGGCCACCCTAGCCCGCCGGGGGGTCCTCGTCGGGGCGGCCGCGGCCCGCGGCGGACGGTCCGACGGGCACGAGCACCCAGCCGAAGTCGCCGAGGCCGCCGGGGGCGGTGAGCGCGCCCAGGGCGGCGCGGCGGGCCAGCCGGGCCAGGTATGCCGCGGGGTCGGCCCGGGCGAGCGCGTGCGGCACGGGGGGCAGGAGCGCCCCGCCGGTGCCGGCCGCGCCGTCGGCCGCCGCGCCGTCGTCCTCCAGCAGCCCCAGCAGGGCGGCGCGCTGGGAGGTCGACGTCGCGGCCGGGCCCAGGTGGTCCACGACGCTGTCCCAGGCCACGTGGGCGGTCAGGTCGCAGCAGCCGTCCGGGACGGGGTCGACCTGCCGCCCGTCGCGGTAGCCCGTCAAGGTCCCCCCGGGCGGCCGGTCCGCGCGGGTGTGCCCGTAGTCGACGAGCAGGACCAGCCCCTGGTCGACCCGGGAGACGAGGTCGGCGGCGGCCCGGTCGCGGGGGCGGCCCACCTCGGCCCGGTGCACCTGCCGGCCCAGCCACCGACGCGCCCAGGCCAGGTCCGGGGGCGAGGCGACCGGGCCGAGGACCTCGGTGCCGTCGGCGTGCACGGCGAGCTCGCGCCATACCCCGGCGTCGTCGCGGGCGAGCACGGGGCAGGGGACGACGTCGAGCCACTCGTGGGCCAGCACGAGGGCCGACCGCAGGTCCCGCAGGTCGGCGGGCAGGGAGCCGCCCCCCGGGGACCGGGTCCACCGGTCCACGGGCAGACCGGACGGGCGCCCGACGACGTCGACCCCGTGCAGCCGCAGGTCCGGCGCGAGACGGTGCACCTCGGCCAGCAGCTCGCCGCGACCGGCACCGACGTCGACCACCTCGTGCAGGCCGTGCCGACGGCACAGCCGCACGACGGCCTCGGCCAGCACGGCGCCGGCGCCGGGGATGCCCTGCGCGGAGGTGTGGAAGTGCTCCGCGGGCGCGTGCGAGCGGTAGAAGCCGTCGTCGCCGTAGAGGGCCTCCGCCCACGCCTCGGCCCAGGGTCTCGGCGGACCGGGCGCGCCGCGGCGGGGCTGCCGGTCGGGGTGCACCCCACTACTGTGCCGCACGTGGACCTCCTCGACGTCGCTCGGATCGTGCTGGGCCTGGTGCTGCTCGTGGGCGGGGGTGAGCTGCTGGTGCGCGGTGCGTCGGCGCTCGCCGTCCGCTCCGGGCTGGCCCCGCTCGTGGTGGGCCTCACGGTGGTCTCGGTCGCCACGTCGGCGCCCGAGCTGGCGGTCACCACCGGGGCCGCGGTGCGGGGGGAGACCGAGCTGGCGCTGGGCAACGTCGTCGGCTCCAACATCGCCAACGTGCTGCTCATCCTCGGGATCTCGGCGCTCATCCTGCCGCTGACGGCCCGGCGGAGGATCGTGCGGGTCGACGTGCCCGTCATGCTGGCGCTGGGCGTGCTCGCCCTGCTGCTGTCCCTCGACGGCCGCATCGGCGTGGGGGACGGCGTGGTGCTGCTGACGATCTTCGTCGCGCACCTCGTGGCCAGCGTGTGGATCGCCCGGCGCGACCCCGGCGACGGGCCGGCTCCCGCCCCGGGCACCGAGGAGGGGCGGGGCGAGGACGAGGCGGCGGGGCCGGACGACGGCGTCCTGCCCCTGTGGGCGGCCGTGCTGCTCGTCCTCGGCGGGGTGGTCCTGCTGGTGGTCGGGGCGGGCCAGCTGGTCTCGGGGGCCACGGCCGTGGCGACCGCACTGGGGGTCAGCGGTCTCGTCGTCGGCCTCACGGTGGTGGCGGTCGGCACCTCGCTGCCCGAGCTGGCCGCGTCGGCCGTCGCGGCCCTGCGGGGGGAGCGCGACCTGGCGCTGGGCAACGTCGTCGGCAGCTGCATCGCCAACCTCGGCCTGGTCCTGGGCCTGCCGGCGCTCCTGGCCCGCGGGCTGGACGTCCCGGCTGCCGTCCTGGCCCTCGACCTGCCCGTCATGCTGGCGACCAGCCTGGTGCTCCTGCCGGTGGCCTTCACCGGGTTCGTCGTCGCCCGCTGGGAGGGCGGCCTGTTCGTCGCGCTCTACGGCGCCTACGTCGGCTACGTGGTGCTCCAGGCGACCTCCCACGACGCCCTGTCCGGCTTCACCACGGTGATGACGCTCTTCGTGCTGCCGTTCGTGGTCCTGGCGGTGGCCACGACGGCGGCCTACGAGCTGGGGCGGATCTCCGAGCGGCGACGGCGCGCCGCGGCGGGCGGCTGAGTCGGATCGGTCGGGTCCTGGGTCGGTCCTGGCCCGTGCTCGAGCGCAATGTCGTTTTCCTGCTGGACCGGACCACGGCCTGGACCGCAGCATGGAGGGGTGCAGCTCGACCACGACCGGTGCGTGACCGCCGTCCGCAGCAAGGACCCCCGGTTCGACGGGTGGTTCGTCACGGCGGTCACCAGCACCGGGATCTACTGCCGACCCAGCTGCCCGGCGATCACCCCCAAGGTGGCCAACCTCTCCTTCTACCCCTCGGCCGCGGCGGCGCAGCGGGCCGGCTTCCGGGCCTGCCGGCGGTGCCTGCCCGACAGCACCCCGGGGTCCCCCCGCTGGCGGCCACGGGCCGACCTCGTCGCCCGGGCGGTGCGGCTGGTGGCCGACGGCGTCGTCGACCGTGAGGGGGTGCGCGGCCTGGCCGACCGGCTGGGCTACTCCACCCGGCAGCTGGAGCGCCTGGTCACGGCCGAGCTGGGGGCCGGGCCGCTGGCCCTCGCCCGGGCCCGGCGGGCCCAGACGGCCCGCACCCTGCTGGAGTCCACCGACCTGTCCGTCTCCGACGTGGCCCACGCGGCCGGGTTCGGCAGCCTCCGGGCGTTCAACGACACCGTCCGGGCGGTCTACGCCACCACCCCGACCGCGCTGCGGCGGGCCGCCGCAGGCCGGCCCGCGTCCGCCGGCCCCGCGCCGGAGCGCCCCGCCGGGTCCGCCGCCCAGGTCGAGGTGCGGCTGCCGTTCCGGGCCCCGCTGCACCCGGGGAGCCTCGCGGACCAGCTGCGCACCCGGGCGGTCCCGGGCCTGGAGGTCTGGCGCGACGACGGCTGGGAGCGCGCACTGGACCTGCCGCACGGTCCTGCGCTCGTCCGGGTGGAGGTGCCCTCCCCGGGGGCCCGGCACGTCCGGGTGCGGCTGCGGCTCACGGACGTGCGGGACCTGGCGGCGGCGACCGGCCGGCTCCGCCGGCTGCTCGACCTGGACGCCGACCCCCACGCCGTCGACGAGCACCTGGCCCGCGACCCGGCCCTGCGCCACCGGGTGGCCGCGGCTCCCGGGGTCCGTCCGCTCGGGACGGTCGACCCCGACGAGACGGCGCTGCGCGTGGTCCTCGGGCAGCAGGTCTCGACGGCGCGGGCGAACGGGATGGCCGCCGAGCTGGTCCGCACGCTGGGCGTGGAGCTGCCCGTCCCGCTGCGGGAGCCGGGCGGGCCGACCCACCGTTTCCCCCGGCCCGCCGAGGTCGCCGCGGCGTCCCCGGAGGATCTCCCCGGCATGCCGCAGGCTCGTCGGCGCACCCTGCTGGCGCTGGCCGCGGCCCTGGCCGACGGGAGCATCGACCTGGGGCCGGGAGCCTCCTGGGAGGAGGCCCGCGCGACGCTGGCCGCCGTCCCCGGCGTGGGACCCTGGACGGTGGAGACGGTCGCGCTGCGCGCGCTCGGCGACCCGGACGCCTTCCCCGCCGGCGACCTCGACGTGCTGCGCCGGGCGGCCGCCGCCGGCGGCTCGGCGACCCGGACGCCTTCCCCGCCGGCGACCTCGACGTGCTGCGCCGGGCGGCCGCCGCCGGCGGCTCGGCGACCCGGACGCCTTCCCCGCCGGCGACCTCGACGTGCTGCGCCGGGCGGCCGCCGCCGGCCTGGGGGACACCCCGACCGCCCTGACCGACCGGGCCCGCGCCTGGCGGCCCTGGCGGGGGTACGCCCTCCAGCTGCTGCGCGCCACGCACCCCCTTCCCTCCGACCCCACCCTGAACCCGCTGGAGCGACCATGAGCCCGACGACGACCCCGACCCCCACCCACGTCCATCTCGACGGTCCGCTCGGCCGGCTCCGCCTCGTCGGCGACGGACGGCACCTCACCGGCGTCTACTTCGAGCAGCACCGGCACGCCCCGGCCGACCTCGGTCCGACCGTCGACCTGCAGGAGGCGGACCCCGTCCTGCAGGAGGCGGCCCGGCAGGTCTCCGACTACCTGGCCGGGCGACGCACGGAGTTCGACCTGCCCGTGCAGGCCCCGGGCACCCCGTTCCAGCAGCGCGTGTGGGCCGCCCTCCGGCTCATCCCCTACGGGAGCACGTGGTCCTACGGCGAGCTCGCCGCCCGCATCGGGCAGCCGGGGGCCGCCCGGGCCGTGGGGCTGGCCAACGGGCGCAACCCCGTCTCGGTCGTCGTGCCCTGCCACCGGGTGGTCGGCAGCGCGGGGGCCATCACCGGCTACGGCGGCGGCGTGGAGCGCAAGCAGGCCCTGCTCGACCTGGAGCGACGGGTGGCCGGGCTGTCCCTGCTCTGACCGGACCGCCCGCGCCGGCGGATACCCTGTCGGGGTGAGCGAGCCGCCCCAGCACAAGGCCCTGGAGTCCGAGGTCCCGGACGTCGACGTCCCCGAGCAGATGCAGATCCGCCGGGAGAAGCGGGCCGCCATGCTCGAGGCGGGGGTGGACCCCTATCCCGTGTCCGTCCCGGTGACCCACTCCCTCGCCGAGGTGCGGGCGCGCTGGGACCACCTGGCCGCCGGCGAGGAGACCAACGACCCGGTGGGCGTGTCCGGCCGTGTCGTCCACGTGCGCAACACGGGCAAGCTCTGCTTTGCCACCCTGCAGGCCGGGGACGGCACCCGCCTCCAGGCCATGCTCTCCCTCGCCGAGGTCGGCCAGGAGGCGCTCGACCGGTGGAAGCACTGGGTCGACCTGGGCGACCACGTCTTCGTCCACGGCCGGGTCGTCTCCTCCCGGCGCGGTGAGCTGTCGGTGATGGCGGATGAGTGGCAGATGGCGTCCAAGGCGTTGCGACCCCTCCCGGTGCTGCACAAGGAGCTCTCCGAGGAGCAGCGCGTCCGTCAGCGCTACGTCGACCTCGTCGTGCGCGAGGAGGCCCGCCAGATGGTGCTGGACCGGGCCGCCGTGACCCGCGCCGTGCGCCGGGTGCTCGAGGACGAGGGATACGTCGAGGTCGAGACGCCGGTGCTGCAGGCGGTGCACGGCGGGGCCGCGGCCCGGCCGTTCCGCACCCACCTGAACGCCTTCGACATGCCGATGACGCTGCGGATCGCGCTGGAGCTCTACCTCAAGAAGGCCGTGGTCGGCGGGGTGGAAAAGGTCTACGAGATGGGCCGGATCTTCCGCAACGAGGGAATCGACTCCACGCACAGCCCGGAATTCACCATGCTCGAGGTCTACGAGGCCCACGGCGACCAGTACTCCATGGCCGAGCTCATGAAACGCATGATCCTGGCCGCCGCCGACGCCGTGGGGAAACGTCGCATCGCCACGCCGATGGGGATGGTCGACCTGGACGGGGAATGGCGATGGCTGTCGTTCTACGAAGGCCTTTCGGCCGCGGTCGGGCAAAAGGTCGACGTGCGCACCTCCCGCGAGGAGATGGTGGCCCTGGCAGGACGGCACGACATTCCGGTCCGGCCCGAGCACAACGCCGGCCGCATCGCGATGGAGATCTTCGGCGACCTGGTCGAGCCGACCCTGCTGCAGCCCACCTTCGTGCACGACTATCCCGAGATCGCCCAGCCGTTGGCGCGGCAGCACCGGACCCACGACGGGCTGGTGGAGGCGTGGGACCTCATCATCGCCGGGGTGGAGCGCGGCACCGCCTTCACCGAGCTGATCGACCCGGAGATCCAGCGCCGCCGGCTGACGGAGCAGTCCCTGCTGGCCGCCGGCGGCGACCTGGAGGCCATGCAGCTGGACGAGGACTTCCTCCGTGCGCTGGAGTACGCCGCGCCGCCGATGGGCGGGCTGGGCATGGGCCTGGACCGGCTGCTCATGCTGCTGGCCGGGGCGGGGATCCGTGAGACCATCCTCTTTCCGTTCCTCAAGCCGGAGGCGTGATGACCTCATTCCTGCTCGACAGCTGGATGGTCCTGGCCGCGCTCATTCCCTCGGCCGGGCTGCTGTTCCTGTTCTGGGTCATTCTGAAGCACCTCGTCGAGGGCGACCGTCGGGAACGGGCGGCGCTGCGTCGGTGGGAGGCCGAGCAGGACGCAAAGGAGGCCGGGACGTCGGCACGTTCCGTCCCCGAGGACTGACCCGTCCGAACATTCCTGGCCGACAATCCACAGGGCTTTCCGGTGGAGGCAATTGTTCGCTACAGTTGACGCGTGCCGCCAAATCCCTGTCCGGCACGTCAACGACATTCCCCCAGGAGACGCCTATGGTTCAGCGTGTGCAGGTCATTCTCGAGGACGACATCTCCGGCGGCGAAGCCACCGAGACGGTGGAGTTCGCCCTCGACGGGGTGACCTACGAGATCGACCTCAACGACGAGAACGCCGCGCAGCTGCGGGACGACCTCGCCCGCTGGATCGGCGAGGCCCGCCGTGCCGGTGGCCGCCGCCAGACCCGTCGCCGCGGCTCGGGCTCGGGTTCCGGCTCCTCGGCCAAGGCCGACGAGCTGGCCAAGATGCGTGAGTGGGGTCGGGAGAACGGCTTCAAGGTCAGCTCCCGCGGTCGGGTCTCCCAAGAGCTGCAGGACGCCTACGCCGCTGCGCACTGACCCGCGGCGTCCGGCCGCCCCCCGGCCGTGAACCTCGGGGCGCCCGACGTGCGAAGCCCGGCCGTGCACCTGCACGGCCGGGCTTCGTCGTCGGATCCTCAGGCGGTCTCGTCGGACTCGCCCGAGCCCGGCTGCTCCGTCCAGGAGGGCGGCTCGTCCTTGCCGGACTCCTCGTCCTGCTCGGCGTCGTCGGCCGTCGCCTGGACGATGCCGTGGGCGTGGTGGACGGGGGCGTAGACGGCGTACAACTTCATCGGCTCGTCCCCGGTGTTGACGACGTCGTGCCACGTGCCCGCGGGCACCTGGATCGACCAGTCGTCCTCGACGTCCTGCTGGAAGTCCAGGTCGTCCTTCGCCGGACCCATGACGCACCGCCCCCGGCCCGCCTCCAGCCGCAGGAACTGGTCGGTCTCGGGGTGCACCTCCAGCCCCACGGAACCCCCGACGGGGATGGACATGAGCGTGACCTGGAGATACTTGCCCGTCCACGCGACCCGGCGGTAGTCATCGTTGCCCGTCGTGGCCTCCTCGATGTCGAACACGTTGGGCTGGGGACCGTTGTCGCTGACCATGGCACGTCCTTTCGGCAGAGATGGTGTGCGGTTCCCAACCTACTCCCGGGTGTCCGACCCTCGACGGCGGGTCGGGCCGCTGCCGGCCGGCGGCTCAGACCTCGTCGAGGGTGCGCTGCACCAGCTCGGTCGTCCCGGCGTCGGCCGCCTCCACCTCGTCCCACGACCGGGGCAGGGCCACCTGCGGCCGCTCCCGCCCGCGCAGCGACCAGGGGCAGATCGTCGTCTTGGCGGCGTTGTTCTGGCTCCAGTCGAGGAACACCTTGCCGGGCCGCTCGGCCCGGGCCATCCGGGCGGTGACCAGGTCGGGATGCTCCTCGGCGAGGTGCTCGGCCAGCGACCTCGCCACGGCGCTGACCTCGTCGGCCCCCCGGGCACCCTCCAGCGGCGCGTAGAGCTGCATACCCTTGGAACCGCTGGTGACCGCGGAGGTGGACAGGCCCACCGCGTCCAGCCGCGCCCGCACGAGCACGGCAACCCGGGCGCACTCGCGCAGCCCCGCCCCCGGCCCCGGGTCGAGGTCGACCACCATCCGGTCCGGGGGCCGGGGCGTGCCCTCCTCGTCCACCCGCCACTGCGGCACGTGCAGCTCCAGGCTGCCCAGGTTGACCAGGTAGACGAGCGCGGCCACGTCGGGCACGAGCGGGAAGGTGATGGTGTCCCGGCCTCGGGAGGACCCGGGTGTGGGCACCGTCACGCGAGGCAGCCAGTCGGGGGCCCCGGGAGGAAGGTTCTTCTCGAAGAAGTGGTCCGCGGCCACGCCCTCCGGCCAGCGGATCCGGGTCACCGGCCGGTCGGCCAGCTCGGGCAGGATCCGGTCGGCGTGGGCCACGTAGTAGCTCAGCACCTCGCCCTTGGTCGTCCCCGTCGCCGGGTAGAGCACCTTCTCCAGGTTGCTCACCCGCAGGGTCCGCCCGCCGACGCGCACGCTCTGGCTGCTCACGGCGCCACCTCCAGGAGGTCCTCCGGGGCAACGTCGGGCCGGACCCCCTGGAAGGACGGCTGGCGCAGCCGTCCCAGCCCCGGGGTGATGCCCAGGGAGGCCACGTCGACGACCACCTGCGGCTCCAGCCACGTCGACCCGGCCGCCTCGGGCCGTGGGATGTCGGTCGTGAAGGGGTACGGCGCGACCGGCACCTGCCGGAGCACCGCCTGCAGGCGGTCCCCGGCCCGCCCGGCGAGGCCGCTGCCCACGCGGCCCAGGTAGGTCAGCCGCAGCCGTCCCCGGTCGTCCCGGGCGGCCGCCCCGGAGCCGTCGTCCACCGGCAGCCCCACGTGCAGGGCGCCCAGCCGGTCGGCGGTGCCGGTCTGCACCCGCCAGCCGCCGACGACCACGCTCCGACGGTCGCGGTGGGGGAACTTGAGCCAGTCCGGCGACCGCCGGCCCGGCTGGTAGGGAGCCGACCGACGCTTGCTCACCACGCCCTCGAGGCCCTGCTCGCCGGTGGCGGCGAGCAGCTGGCGACCGTCGTCGAAGACCGGCGGGACCTGCACCCCGGGCACGTCGTCGAGGAGGTCCTCCAGCGCGGACCGGCGCGCCGTCCACGGCAGCCCGGTGAGGTCCAGCCCGTCCAGGCGGAGGAGGTCGAACGCCAGGTAGGTGACCGGTCGGGTGCGGGCGAGCTGGGCCGCGGCGGTGGCCGACGTCGTGTGCACCCGGTCGACCACGTGGCTGAACGAGGGGCGTCCTCCGATCATCGTCACGGCCTCCCCGTCGAGGAGCAGGTCCTCGCCCACCGTGGCCAGGGACTGCAGCTCGGGCAGGGCCACCGCGATGTCGCGCCCGCTGCGGGTCAGCAGCCGGAGGCGTCCGCCGTGGACGTCGGCCAGCACCCTGATGCCGTCCCACTTGATCTCGTGGGCCCAGGAGGCCCCGGCCGGAGGTCCGGTGCGCGGGTCTCCAGGGGTGGCGAGCATGGGGCGCATGGGTCCATCCTTGACCAATGCGAGCGATCTGGAAGGGAGCCGTGTCGTTCGGGCTGGTCAACGTGCCGGTCCGGCTGTACTCGGCGACCGAGAACCACGACCTGTCGTTCCACCAGGTGCGCGCCAGCGACGGCAGCCGTATCCGCTACAAGCGGGTGGCCCAGGCCGACGGGGAGGAGGTGCCCTACAAGGAGATCGCCAAGGCCTACGAGACCGAGGACGGTCGGACGGTGGTGCTCACCGACGAGGACCTGGCCTCGCTGCCCAACCGGTCCAGCAAGGAGATCACCGTCGAGCGGTTCGTGCCTATCGACCAGATCGACCCGATCCTGTACGACCGCGCCTACTACATCGAGCCGGACGCCATGGGGGCCAAGGCGTACGGGCTCCTGCGGGAGGCGCTGCGCGAGTCCGAGCGGGTGGCGGTCGTCACGGTGTCCGTGCGCAGCCGGATGACGATGGCCGTGCTCCGGGTGCTGGACGACGCGATCGTGCTGCAGACGCTGCTGTGGCCCGACGAGGTCAGGGACGCCTCCCGGCTCGACCACCTCGAGGAGGTCAGCGACCCCAAGGACAACGAGATCGCCATGGCCCGGATGCTCGTGGAGTCGATGGCCGGCGACTTCGAGCCCGAGGGGCACGTCGACGACTACAAGGAGGCCGTCGAGGCCCTCGTGCAGAGCAAGATCGAGGGCGGGGAGGTCACCGAGCCACCCGAGGCCGAGGAGGACGGGGAGTCCGGAGAGGTCGTGGACCTGCTGGCCGCCCTGCAGCGCTCCGTCGAGCGCGCCCGGGCCGGCCGCGGGGAGTCCGCCGAGGACGGCGGGTCGGCCGACGACGGGGGCGAGGCCGAGGAGGCGGCGGACGGGCCCGCGAAGAAGACGGCCCCCCGGAAGACGCCCGCCAGGAAGACGGCCCCGAAGAAGGCAGCGGCCAAGAAGACGGCCCCCAGGAAGGCGGCGGCCAGGAAGACGGGCGACAAGAGCACCTCCACCCGCAAGAAGGCCGGTTGAGCCGCTTATCATCTGCGGCCATGCGCATGCTGTCCACGGTCCCGTCCCGTCGCGGCGCCGCCCTGGTGGCCGGTCTCGCCGTCGCCCTGTCGGCCTGCACCTCGGAGGAGCCCGAAGCGCCCCCCGTGGCGGCCGAGGACTCCGCCCGGACCAGCGACGACGGGCTGGAGGGTGAGCCGGGGACGGGCACCGGCTGGCTGTGCGAGTACGTCTCGCCGGCCACCCTGCGTGCGGCGGTGGGGGCCGAGGCGCAGTCTCCCCGCCAGCTGGTGACCGAGGACGACGAGGACAGCTGGGTCTGCGAGGTGCTCGTCGGCGGCCCCGGCGAGCAGGAGCCGGCCGTGCGGCTGGCGATCCAGCTCGGGGAGGAGGCCCGCGACCTCGCCCGGGAGCGCGCGGAGGCGGCTGCCCAGGTGCGCGGCGGCCCCGAGCACCTGGGCGTCTCCTTCGTCTCCCCGGGCCTGATCACCGCCCTGACCCTGTGCACCGCCCCCGACGCGCAGGACCGGGGTGAGCGGATCCCCTACACGCTCGTGGCCGAGTCGCTGGGCGAGACCGGCGAGGAGGCGACCGCCGGGCTGCGCCAGGCCCTGACCGAGGCCGCCAAGCGGCTCGACGCGGCCGTCGGGTGCAGCCCGAGCCAGGCCCTCTCGGACGAGGCGGCGGCCACGACCGGACCCTGAGCCGGCACCGCCCGGACGGGCCGGCGTTATGCCGGGGGCGAACAGACCACCGTCGTGGAACACCGAGGGTGGACGAGGACGTTGAGGTTCTCAGACGCCACGTAGAGTGGACGTACGCCCGCGCGGGTGGGCTCCGGCCGCCGACCGCGTGACGAGACGCTAGTCGAGGAGTGACGATGTTCGAACGGTTCACCGACCGGGCCCGGCGGGTCGTGGTGCTCGCCCAGGAAGAGGCGCGGCTGCTCAACCACAACTACATCGGGACCGAGCACCTGCTGCTCGGCCTGATCCACGAGGGGGAGGGCGTCGCCGCCAAGGCGCTGGAGTCCCTGGGCATCTCGCTGGACGCGGTCCGCGAGCAGGTCCAGGAGATCATCGGCCAGGGGCAGCAGTCCCCGACCGGGCACATCCCCTTCACCCCCAGGGCCAAGAAGGTCCTGGAGCTGTCCCTGCGCGAGGGGCTGCAGCTGGGCCACAACTACATCGGGACCGAGCACCTGCTGCTCGGCCTGATCCGCGAGGGCGAGGGCGTGGCCGCCCAGGTCCTCGTCAAGCTCGGCGCCGACCTCAACAAGGTCCGCCAGCAGGTCATCCAGCTGCTGTCCGGCTACCAGGGCAAGGAGACCGCCAGCGCCGGCGTCGGACCCAGCGGCGGGGCCGAGGGCCAGCAGGCCGGGTCCCTCGTGCTGGACCAGTTCGGCCGCAACCTGACCCAGGCCGCCCGGGAGGGCAAGCTCGACCCCGTCATCGGGCGCGAGAAGGAGATCGAGCGGGTCATGCAGGTGCTGTCCCGCCGCACCAAGAACAACCCCGTCCTCATCGGTGAGCCCGGCGTCGGCAAGACGGCCGTGGTGGAGGGCCTGGCCCAGGGGATCGTGCGCGGGGACGTGCCGGAGACCCTCAAGGACAAGCAGCTCTACACCCTCGACCTGGGGGCCCTGGTGGCCGGTAGCCGCTACCGCGGCGACTTCGAGGAGCGCCTCAAGAAGGTGCTCAAGGAGATCCGCACCCGCGGCGACATCATCCTGTTCATCGACGAGATCCACACCCTCGTCGGGGCCGGGGCGGCCGAGGGCGCGATCGACGCCGCCAGCATCCTCAAGCCGATGCTGGCCCGCGGCGAGCTGCAGACGATCGGGGCGACCACCCTCGACGAGTACCGCAAGCACATCGAGAAGGACGCGGCCCTGGAGCGCCGGTTCCAGCCGATCCAGGTCAACGAGCCGACGCTGTCGCACGCCATCGAGATCCTCAAGGGGCTGCGCGACCGCTACGAGGCCCACCACCGGGTGTCCATCACCGACGCCGCCCTCGTGGCGGCCGCCGGGATGGCGGACCGCTACATCAACGACCGCTTCCTGCCGGACAAGGCGATCGACCTCATCGACGAGGCGGGCGCGCGGCTGCGCATCCGCCGGATGACCGCACCGCCGGACCTGCGCGAGTTCGACGAGAAGATCTCCCACGCCAAGCGGGAGAAGGAGTCGGCGATCGACGCCCAGGACTTCGAGAAGGCGGCCCGGCTGCGGGACGAGGAGCACAAGCTCACCCAGGCCCGTGCCGAGCGCGAGAAGGAGTGGAAGAACGGCGACATGGACGTCGTGTCCGAGGTCGACGAGGAGCTGATCGCCGAGGTCCTCGCCGCCGCCACCGGCATCCCCGTGTTCAAGCTCACCGAGGAGGAGTCCCAGCGGCTGCTCCACATGGAGGACGAGCTGCACAAGCGGATCGTGGGCATGGACGACGCCATCACCGCCCTGTCGCAGGCGATCCGCCGCACCCGCGCCGGGCTGAAGGACCCCCGCCGTCCCGGTGGCTCGTTCATCTTCGCCGGCCCCACCGGCGTCGGCAAGACCGAGCTGGCCAAGGCGCTGGCCGAGTTCCTCTTCGGTGACGAGGACGCCCTCATCACCCTCGACATGTCGGAGTACTCCGAGAAGCACACCGTCTCGCGGATGTTCGGCTCGCCCCCCGGCTACGTCGGCTACGAGGAGGGCGGCCAGCTCACCGAGAAGGTGCGGCGCAAGCCGTTCTCGGTCGTCCTCTTCGACGAGGTCGAGAAGGCCCACCCGGACATCTTCAACAGCCTGCTGCAGATCCTCGAGGACGGTCGCCTGACCGACTCGCAGGGCCGGGTCGTGGACTTCAAGAACACGGTCATCATCATGACGACCAACCTGGGCACCCGGGACATCGCCAAGGGGATCTCCCTGGGCTTCTCCGCCGGACCGGACACCCTGAGCAGCTACGACCGGATGAAGAACAAGGTCATCGACGAGCTCAAGCAGCACTTCCGTCCCGAGTTCCTCAACCGCGTGGACGACACGATCGTCTTCCCGCAGCTGTCGCAGGACGAGATCGTCCAGATCGTCGACCTGATGATCGCCAAGCTGGACGTGCGGCTCAAGGACAAGGACATGGCGATCGAGCTCACGCAGGCGGCCAAGGAGCTGCTCGCCAAGAAGGGCTACGATCCCGTCCTGGGCGCCCGGCCGCTGCGCCGCGCGATCCAGCGGGAGATCGAGGACCAGCTCTCCGAGAAGATCCTCTTCGGCCAGATCGGCGCCGGGCAGATCGTGGTCGTCGACGTCGAGGACACCGGCGGGCAGGACAAGACCCGCGACAAGGTGTTCACCTTCACCGGGCAGCCCAAGCCGGCCGAGGTGCCGGACACCCTGCCGGTGGAGACCGCCCCCTCCGGCGGTGGTGGCGAGGAGCAGGGCGAGCACGCCGGCTGAGCCGGGCCGCCGGCATACCCACGGTCGAGGACGGGGCGCGCATCCCAGCGGGGGGCGCGCCCCGTCCCCCGTGACCACCCCGTCCAGGGTGTCTGCCCCGTCCGGGCCGACGGCTAGGGTTGGCGCCATGACGTTGCGCCACGCCACCGCCCAGGAGACCGCGGACTGGGACGAGCTGGTCCGGGCCAGCCCCGGCGGGATGGACCTCATGCAGCTGCCGCCCTACGCGACGATCAAGGCGGGCGCGTGGGCACGGCACCACCTGATGGTGCACGAGCACCCCGGCCGGCCGGCCGTCCCGGCGCTCTACCTCGTCAAGAAGGTGCCCCCGTTCGGGGAGCTGTGGTACGCACCCATGGGGCCGCGGGTGACCGAGCCCGAGCACGTGCGGGCCGTGTGCGAGGACCTGCGCACCGTCGGAGCCTTCGCGGTCATCCTCGAGCCCCCCGTCCCGGCCGACGGGCCGCGGGCCCGGTCCGAGCTGGTGGCCGACGTCCCGGGCCTGGAGGAGTTCCTCGACCTCCAGCAGGGCCACCACACCGTGCTGCTGGACCTGCGCCCCACCGAGGATGAGCTGCTCGCCTCCTTCCGGCAACGGGCGCGTCGGTCCATCCGGAAGTCGGCCGACGCGGTCATCGAGCACCGGACCGACGACGCGGCCATCGAGGCCTTCTGGCAGCTCTACGCGCCCACGGTCGAACGTGCGGGCTTCCCCCTGCGCCCCAAGGACTACTACGTCACGGCGTGGCGGCTCTACCGCGACCTCGGTCAGGGCCACGTCGTGCTGGCCCGCTCGTCCGCCGACGTGGCCGAGCCCGAGGCCGCCGCCTTCATCTGGAAGCACGGCCACCTGGGCTACTACCGCGACGGCGGTTCGGTGCGCACCCCGTCGGCCAACGGCCTGCAGTACCGCGTGCAGTGGGAGTCCATCCGGTGGTGCAAGGAGCACGGGGCCACCACCTACGACCTCTACGGCGCGCCGCCCAGCTGGCAGGCCGACGACCCCGACCACCAGTTGCACGGCCTGGTGCAGTTCAAGACGGCCTTCGGCCCGATCACCGACACGGTCGGCACCACGCGGCTGGTGCTGGACCGGCGCCGGACCGCCGCGTGGGACCGTTTCGGCCGGAGGGTGTACGCCCGGCTCACCCGGGCCCGCAACCCGCTGTTCTACTGACGGCCCGGGCGGTCAGAAGAACGTCGCGCCGCTCCGTCCGCGGGCGAGGACCTTGGCCAGCACCCGGTGGCCGAACCGGTTCCACATCTGGTAGCGACGGGGACGCAACGGCAGGTCCAAGGCTCCCACCCAGTCGGTGACCTCCTTGTTGAACCCGCGCTTGAAGACCCCGATGCCGTGGAACGGGTCCTCGGGGTCGGCCACCCTGCTCGAGTGCGGGGTGCCGCACAGGTCGTAGACGTTCGCACCCCGGCCCTGCGCCCAGACCATGGCCTCGTACTGGAGGAGCTGGCTGGCACCGCGGACGGGACGGTCCCGCACGCTCGCACCGTCCTTGTAGCAGGCGACGTCGCCGACCACCGTGACGAACGCGCCGGCCACGTCCTGCCCCTCGAAGCGGGTGAAGAACAGCTGACCCAGGCCCGACTCGCAGAAGGTGCGCCACAGCCCGACCTGGTAGTCGCGGTCGCGGGTGAACACCCCCCGGTCCTCGACGACCTCGGTCCACAGGCGCCACATCCGGTCGTAGCTCTCCTCCGTGGCCTCGGCCTGCTCGACCTCGATGCCGTCCTTGTGGGCGCGGCGCACCTGGTTGCGCACCTTGCCCGGCAGCCTGGAGAGGAGCTCCTCGGGGGTGCCGGAGACGTCGACGAGCACGGTGGAGGCGTTGGTCTGCACCCGTCCTGCCCGCACCAGGCCCATCGACCCCAGGGCCGTCAGGTTCTCGGGGTTCTCCAGCAGCTCGGGCTCGACCTTGAGGAGGAAGGCACCGGCGTCCCGGGCCAGGTCGGCCAGCTGGGCCAGGAGGGGCTCCAGCTGCGCAGGTTCGGCCACCGAGGGTCCCTTGGGGACGTACCACACCGACCCCAGGCCCGGCGCCTGCCGCGTGTGCACGGTCACGGCGACCCCGTCGACGACCAGGTAGCGGGGGGTCCACCCTGCGCGGGCCTTGACCTGCGCGAACTCGTCCGTCTGGAACATCGAGGGGCGACCCGGGGCCCGGACCACCTGGGCGTTCCACTCGGCGGCGTTCGGTGGCCGGCTCTCGATCAGACCCATGCGGTCATCCTACGGACCCCCCGGGCCCGTGCCCGTCACCAGAACGCGTCGCCGCGTTCCCGCCGCTGCAGGCGCGTCACGACGCGCTGCCCGATGCGCTGCCACACCGCATACCTGCGGGGGCGCAGCACCAGGTCCCAGGCGCCCACCCAGTCGGTGACCTCCTTGGTGAAGCCCCGCTTGAAGACCCCGAGGCCGTAGCGCAGGTCGGACCGGTCGTCCAGGCGGGAGGAGTGCGGCACCCCCACGAGGTCGTAGGTGCGGGCCCCCTGCTCGATCGCCCAGCGCATCCCCTCGTACTGCAGGAGCTGGCTGGCGCCCGGCACCGGGCGGTCCCGCAGGCTGGCGCCCTCCTTGTAGGCGGCCGAGCGGCCGAGGGTGGCCACCAGGGCCCAGGCCAGCGGCTCCTCCTCCAGGCGCGCCACGAACACCTGGGCCAGGCCGCTGTCGACCATGATCCGCCAGCTCTCCACGAAGTAGTCGTGGCCGCGGACGCCCAGGCCCTGGTCCTCCACGACCGCTGACCACAGCCGCCACATCAGCTCGTAGGTCTCCGGCGTGCCGGGGGCCCGCTCGACCTGCACCCCTTCACGCCCGGCCCGGCGCACCATGTTGCGGGTCTTGGCCGGGTAGGCGGCGAGCAGCTCGTCGGCCGTCCCCGGCAGGGGGAAGACGACCGTGGAGGAATGGGGCTGGACGGGGTCGGTCCGCACCAGACCCATCGCGGTCAGCTCCGCCACGGTCCGGTCCTCCTCGCGGATCTCGGGCTCCAGGCGGACGAAGAGCACCCCTGCGGAGCGGGCGGCGGCACGAAGGTCCTCGACCAGGGGTCGCAGGGCGGCGGTGTCGGCGACGCAGGGCCCCTTCGGCAGGTACCAGACCTTGCCGAAGCCCGGGGCCCACTTCTCGTGGATGGTCATGGCCACCCCGTGCGACTCGCCGTAGAGCGGGCGCCAGCGCGCCATCCGCTTGACCTCGCCGAGCTCGTGGCTCTGGTAGATGTTGCCGCCGTTCGGAGCGGCCGCGATCCGGGCGTTCCAGCGTGCGGCCGGAGGGGAGGTCTCGAACGTCAGAGCCATGCGGGCCAGCCTATGCGAGGCCCGGGGCGCCGGCGCCGTGCGCGGGAGGACGCCGCCCAGGGGCGGGTACGGTAGTCCGCGTGCCTGTCCTGGACCTCACCGATCCCGCCGCCGTCGACCGCTACTCGGCGTTCGTCCGTGCCCACCCGCACCGCGCCGTCACCCAGGACCTGCGGTGGGGGGCGGTCAAGAGCGAGTGGGGCCAGGAGGCGGTGTACGTCGAGGAGGACGGTCGCATCCTCGCCGCCATGACCCTGCTCGTCCGCCGGCTGCCGGGCGGGTTCTCGGTGCTCTACGCACCCCGGGGGCCGCTGGTGGACTGGAACGACAAGGACCTGGTGCTGCGCGTCCTGGCCGAGGCGCAGCCGCTGGTGAGGAAGCACCGCGCCGTGCTCACCCGTTTCGACCCGGAGGTGCGCTTCGACGAGGACCTCGACCGGTGGCTGCGGTCCCAGCCGGGCTGGGTCGTCAAGAACGTCGGTGCCGGCAAGGACGACGTCATCCAGCCGCGCTACACCATGGTGGTCCGGCTGCAGGACGAGTCCGGCCGGCAGCTCTCCGAGGACGAGCTGATGGCCAAGTACAACAGCACGGCCCGCCGGATGGTGCGCAACGCCCGCAAGAAGGGGGTCGTGGTCGACCAGGGGGGCAGCGACGAGGACCTGCGCGTCTTTCACGAGATCTACACCTACATGGGACGGCGCAACGAGATCACCACCCGGGAGCTGGGCTACTTCCACCGCATCCGTGACGCCTTCCCGGACCGCACGACCGTGGCCCGCGCCCGCCACGAGGGCGACGACCTGGCCGCGGCCGTGACGGTCGACTACTACGGCAAGCTCTACTACCTCTACGCCGGGTCCAACGACACCAGGCGTGAGCTGCGGCCGAACCACCTGATGAACCATGAGCTGATGATGTGGGGCATCGGGCGCGGGGCCGAGTCCTACGACCTGGGGGGCGTCTTCGAGCTGGACGAGTCCGACGGGCTGTACTTCTTCAAGCGCTCGCTGGCCAAGGGCGACGGCGTCACCGAGCTGATCGGTGAGATCGACGTGGTCCACAACAAGGCCCTCCACGCGGCGCTCACCCGGGCCTACCCCCTGGTGCAGCGGGCCCGTCGGGCGGTCTCCGCGGGGGTCTCCCGGGCCCGGAAGCGGGTGGCTCAGCGGGGCGAGCCGGGCAGGGCGTAGCGCCCGTCGGCCAGCGGTTCCACGAGACCGTCGGCCACCAGGCCGTCGAGGCACCGCTCCCGCTGGAGCTCCTCGGGCCACACGGCCCGGAGCCGCCCGCCGGCCACCGCGCCCTCTGCCTCCCGCAGCACCTGCAGCAGCCGGCCGCGGCACTGCCGGTCCGTCCCCTCCCAGGCCTGCCCCCGCCGGGGCGGGCCGTCGTCGGGCGGGGATCCGGCGGCCACCCAGGCGCAGCGCCGCACCAGCGGACAGCTGCCGCACCGGGGCGCCCGCGCGGTGCAGACCAAGGCCCCGAGCTCCATGACGGCCACGCTCCACGTCGCGGCGGTGGGGGCGTCGGCAGGCAGCAGCCGCCCGGCCAGCGCGGTCTCGGCGGCGGTCAGCGCCGGCGCCGGCAGCGCCCGGCCCCCGACGGCGCGTGCGTGCACCCGGCGGACGTTGGTGTCGACCACGACGGTGCGCCGCCCGAACGCGAAGGCGGCCACCGCGGCCGCCGTGTAGGCGCCGACACCGGGCAGGGAGCGGAGCTCCTCCTCCCCGTCCGGCACCCGACCCCCGTGCCGCTCCACGACCGCGCCGGCCGCGGCGTGCAGCCGGAGTGCCCGGCGGGGGTAGCCCAGCCGGTCCCAGGCACGGACCGCCTCCCCGGCCGGAGCGCCGGCCAGCGCGGCGGGCGTGGGCCAGCGCTCCATCCAGCGGTGCCACACCGGTTCGACGCGGGCCACCGGGGTCTGCTGGAGCATCACCTCCGAGACGAGCACGCCCCAGGGGCTGCAGCCGCGGCGGCGCCAGGGGAGGTCCCGGCGGTGCACGGCATACCAGTCCAGCACCTGCCCGTGCAGCCGGTCGAGGTCCGGGCCGCCGGGGACGTGGGCGTCGTCGACGGTCCGGCGGCCGTGGGGCCAGGCGGTCAGGAGTAACGCTCCAGGATCGAGGACTCCGCCAGGCGGGACAGGCCCTCGCGGACCGCCCGGGCCCTGGCCTCCCCGACGCCGTCGACCTGCTGCAGGTCCTCCAGGCCCGCGCTGAGCAGCGCCTGGAAGCTGCCGAAGTGGTCGACGAGCCGCTCGACGATCGCCCCCGGCAGGCGGGGTATGCGGTGCAGGAGGCGGTAGCCCAACGGGCTGAGGCTGTGGTGGTCCATCCCGTCCCCGATGACCGTGATGCCCAGGCAGCGGGCGACCGCGGTGAGGTCGAGCAGCTCGGCGGGGTCGAGCCGGGACAGGGAGTCGAGCACGTCCAGGGGCTCGCGGATCGCCTCGGCCGCGGCGGCGTAGTCCCGGATGACCAGCTCGCGGTCCCGCCCGATGCCGCCCGTCAGCTCCTCCAGCTGGAGCCCGACCAGGCGTCCGTCGACGCCGAGCTCGACGACGTACTGCTCGATCTCGGCGCTGATGCGGCGCACCATCTCCAGGCGCTGCAGCACCGAGGCGACCTCCCGGATCGTGACCAGGTCCTCGATCTCCAGCGCCGAGAGGTTGGCGGTGACCTCGTCCAGCCGGGAGCGGTAGCGCTCCAGGGTCTGCAGGGCCTGGTTGGCCTGGGCCAGGATCTGGGCCCTCGGCTCCAGGACGTGGCGGGTCGAGCCCACGTAGAGGGCGATGATCGACATCGACTGGCTGACCGAGATGACCGGCAGCTGGGTCTGCTTGGCCACCCGTTCGGCCGTGCGGTGGCGGGTGCCGCTCTCGCGGGTCTCGATGGAGGGGTCGGGCACGAGCTGGGTGGCCGCCCGCAGGATCCGGCTGCCGTCGCGGTTGAGCACGATGGCGCCGTCCATCTTCGCCAGCTCGCGCAGCCGGGTGGCCGAGAACTCCACGTCGAGCTCGAAGCCGCCGCTGCTGATCGACTCCACCGTGCGGTCGCTGCCCAGCACGATGAGCGCCCCGGTGCTGCCCCGGAGGATGCGCTCGAGGCCGTCGTGCAGGTCGGTGCCGGGTGCCACCGCGGCGAGCGTGGCCCGCAGCAGGTCCTCGTCGGTGCGCTCAGCCATCGGTCCTCACCTTCCGGCGGGTCTGGCCGGGGGCCCGCCTGTTCGTCCCCGCGACGATCCTATGCGTCCCGGGCGGCGACCGTCTCGACCGGCCGACCGGAACCGTCCATGGGCCTCGACCTATCCGTCGTACCGGCGGCCCTGGCCGCCCGGTCGACGAGCGCGACGGCCTCGGCCAGCGTGGCCACCTCGTGCACGCGCATCCCCGGGGGCGGCCCGCCCTCGCTCAACGAACCGGTCGGGACGACCGCCTCGGTGAACCCGATGCGCGCGGCCTCGGCGAGCCGCCGTGGCAGGCCGGTCACCGGTCGCAGGTCGCCGGCCAGACCCACCTCGCCGACCGCGAGGGTGCCGACCGGCAGGGGGAGGTCGACCAGCGCGCCCGTGAGCGCCAGCGCCAGGGCCAGGTCGGCCGCGGGCTCGGTCAGCCGGACCCCGCCCACCGTGCTCGCGTAGCAGTCGTGCCGGCCGAGCGGCACCCCGGCCCGCTGGCCGAGGACCGCCAGCACCATCGCCAGCCGGGAGGAGTCCAGGCCGCTGGTGGTGCGTCGCGGGGAGCCGGCCGCCGCCTCGCTGACGAGGGCCTGCAGCTCGGCCACGAGGGGCCGGCGCCCCTCGAGGGTGACCGTGACGCAGGTCCCCGGCACGGGTCGGTCACGACTGGTCAGGAAGAGCCCGCTGGGGTCGGGCAGCCCGGTGATGCCGCCGTCGCCCAGGTCGAAGCAGCCGACCTCGTCGGTCGGGCCGAAGCGGTTCTTCGCGGCCCGGACCAGTCGCAGGCGGGAGTGGCGTTCGCCCTCGAACTGGACGACGACGTCCACGAGGTGCTCGAGCACCCGCGGCCCGGCGATCGACCCGTCCTTGGTGACGTGCCCGATGAGCACGGCCGCGATGCCGCGGGACTTGGCGGCCTGGATGAGGGCGGCGGCGACCTCGCGGACCTGGCCCACGTTGCCGGGCGCCCCCTCCACCTCGGCCGAGGCCACGGTCTGCACGGAGTCCACGACGAGCAGCTCGGGGTCGGTCTGCTCCACCTGCCCCAGGATCGTGGCCAGGTCGGTCTCGGCGGCGAGGTAGAGCGTGTCCGCGAGGGCGCCGATCCGCTCGGCGCGGAGCTTGACCTGCGCGGCCGACTCCTCCCCGGAGACGTAGAGCACGCGCCGTCCGTCCCGGGCGGCCCGGGCGGCGACGTCGAGGGCCAGCGTGGACTTGCCGATCCCGGGCTCGCCGGCCATGAGGACGACCGCCCCCGGGACGAGGCCACCACCCAGGACCCGGTCGAACTCCCCGACCCCCGTCGGCCGTGCTCGGGCGGTCCGGGCGTCGACGTCGGCGATCGGGCGGGCCGGCCGGGGCGGCGGCTGGGCGGACGTGCGCACCGCCGCCGGTGCGCCCTGCTCCACCACGGTGCCCCAGGCCTGGCACTCCCCGCACCGGCCGACCCACTTCACGGTCGTCCAGCCGCACTCGGTGCACCGGTACGTCGGTCTGGTCCCGCTCCTGCTCGCCACCCGGCCAGCGTAGGGGCCGCGACCGACAGGCCCTGCCCGTCGGGCCATCCCCCCGTCAGTCCGTCCGGCCCCTCCCGCCCCCGGTCCCGCGGGCAGCCTCGGTGGCCGGGTGCACCAGGAGGGGCAGCCGGCGGCGCTCGTGCTCCTCGCAGAACCGGGCGAGCACGGCATACGCCTCGGCCCCGAGGAGCTCCACCAGCTCGGCCCGCAGGGACCGCCAGACCGGTTCGACGGCGGTGTGCGCGTCGGGGGACCCGGTGCAGTACCAGTCCAGGTCGTGCCCGCCGGGACCCCACGACCGGCGGTCGAACTCGGTGACCGTCACCTCCAGGTAGGCCTGGCCGTCGGGCAGCTCCACCTCCCGGTAGGACCGGCGGACGGGCAGCTGCCAGCAGACGTCCGGCTTGGTGGTCAGCGGCTCGCGGCCCTCGGCCAGGGCCAGCGCGTGCAGGGCGCATCCGGCACCACCGGGGAACCTTGGGTCGTTGAGGAAGATGCAGGCGCCGTCGACGACGCGGGTGGCGGTGGTGTCCTCCTCCGGCACGTGCCAGCCCTCCCGGGTCCCGACGGCGTGCTGCTGCCAGACGGAGGCGTCCAGCCGGTCGACGGCGCGGCCCACCCGCTCCAGGTCGTCGGCGTCGGTGAGATGGGCCCCGAGCGTGCAGCACCCCGCCTCCGGCCGGGTGGCGTCGATGCCGCGGCACCCCTGGCCGAACAGGCAGTGCCAGCGCGAGGTCAACCAGGTCAGGTCCGCCCTGACGCGCTGCGCCGGTTCCGCGGGGTCCACGAACTCGACCCACGCGCGGGGGGCGTCCAGCGGGGTCTCCGTCACCCCGCCAGGGTAGGGGGCAATAATGACGGGCATGCGCCTCGGAGTCATCGACGTCGGCTCCAACACCGTCCACCTGCTGGTCGTGGACGCGCACCCGGGCGCGCACCCGCGGCCCGACTGGTCCCACAGCGTGCCCCTGCGGCTGGCCGAGCACCTCACCGCGGACGGTGACATCTCCCCGGAGGGGGCCGCCACGCTGGCCAGGCTCGTCGTCGACTGCGTCGAGGTCGCCGAGAGCCGAGGGGTCTCGCAGGTGATGGGGTTCGCCACGAGCGCCATCCGCGACGCCGGCAACACCGAGGACGTGCTGGCGGGCGTGGCGACCGCCTCGGGCGTCGACCTGCAGGTCCTCGACGGCGACGACGAGGCCCGGGTGACATTCCTGGCGGTGCGGCGCTGGTTCGGGTGGTCCGCCGGCCGCCTGCTCATGATCGACGTCGGCGGCGGGTCCCTGGAGCTGGCCGCCGGGCTGGACGAGGAGCCCGACGTGGCCGTCTCGCTGCCGCTGGGGGCCGGACGGCTGACCCGGGAGCTGGCCGGGGACCCGCCCGACCCCGAGGACGTGCGGGGCCTGCGCAAGCGGGTCCGCAGCAGGATCGCCACCGTGCAGCCGCAGCTGGCCCGGGTGGGGGAGCCGCAGCTGGCCGTCGGGACGAGCAAGACGGTCCGGTCCCTGGCCCGGATCTGCGGGGCGGCCCCGCGGGCGGACGGGCCCTACGTGACCCGGACGCTCAGCCTGGCCGACCTGTCCGGGCTCGTGCCCCGGCTCGCCCGCACCACCGCGGCCGAACGCGCCCGGCTCCCCGGGGTGTCGGCGGCCCGGGCCCCCCAGCTGCTGGCCGGGGCCCTGGTCGTGGAGTCGGCCATGGAGCTGCTCGGCACCGAGTCCATCACGGTGTGCCCCTGGGCCCTGCGAGAGGGCCTGATCCTACGATTCCTGGACGGACTGCCCGATGACTGAGACCCACATCCCGGTCCACCTGTCGACCTCGTCGGTCTACCCCGAGAACGCCGCCTACGCCTTCGACGTCGCCCAACGGCTGGGCTACGACGGGGTGGAGATCATGGTCTGGACCGACCCGGTCACCCAGGAGGCGGGCGCGCTGCGCTCCCTCGCCGAGCTGCACGGCCTGACCATCGGGGCCATCCACGCACCCACCCTGCTGCTGTCCCAGCGGCTGTGGGGGTGGGACCCGTGGGGCAAGATCGAGCGGTCGCTCGACCTGGCGGCCGAGGTCGGGGCGGGCTGCGTGGTGGTGCACCCACCCTTCCGGTGGCAGCGGGGGTATGCCGAGAACTTCATCGAGGGGGTCGCCCAGCGGCAGGCCAGCTGGGGCGTGAAGCTGGCCGTGGAGAACATGTTCCCCTGGCGGTCCGGCGTCAACGCGATGCAGGCCTACCTCCCCGGGCCCGACCCGCGGGACTTCCCCTACGGCGACGTCACCCTCGACATCTCGCACGCCGCCACGTCCGGCATCGACCCGCTCGCCCTGGCCCAGGACCTGGGGGACCGGGTCAGCCACCTGCACCTCGGCGACTCGTTCGGGTCGTTCAAGGACGAGCACCTGGTCCCCGGCCGGGGGAGCCAACGGTGCGGCGACGTGCTCGAGCACCTCGTGAGCACCGGGTTCGACGGGGTGGTGAGCCTGGAGGTGAGCACCCGCAAGATGCGCACCGACGTGCGGGAGGAGGCGCTGGCCGAGTCTCTCGCCTACGCCCGTCACCACCTGGGGCAGCACGACCTGCCCGGTGCTCAGCCCCTCCGGGCGTAGCCTGTGCCCATGGACCTCGCCGACCTCAACCCGTCCGCGCTGATGCGCCAGACCCTGCTGGGGATGAGCCGCAACGACCAGCTCCGCTCGGTGGTCGAGGCCGCGCCCGTCAGCCGGGAGGTCGTCCGCCGGTTCGTCGGCGGGGTCTCCGACCAGGACGTCATCGGGGTGGCCACCGAGCTGGTGGACACCCGTCGGCTGGTCACCATCGACTACCTCGGCGAGGACACCGTCGACCCGGTGATGGCCGAGCGGACCCGGGACGCCTACGTCGGCCTGCTGCAGGCGCTGTCGGAGGCCGGTCTCACGGCCGACGGCACCGTCGAGGTCAGCCTCAAGCTCAGCGCCCTCGGGCAGGCGCTGGGCAGCGACGGCAACGCCATCGCCCTGGAGAACGCCCGGGTCATCTGCCAGGCGGCCGCGAACGCCGGCACGACGGTGACGCTCGACGCCGAGGACCACACCACGACCGACCTGACCCTGTCGGTGCTGCGCGACCTGCGTCAGGACTGGCCCTGGGTGGGGGCCGTCCTGCAGAGCTACCTGTACCGGACGGAGCAGGACTGCCGCGACCTCGCCACCGAAGGCTCCAGGGTGCGGCTGTGCAAGGGCACCTACAAGGAGCCGGAGTCCGTGGCCTTCCAGGACAAGGCGGACGTCGACCGGTCCTTCGTGCGCTGCCTCAAGATCCTCATGGAGGGTCCCGGCTACCCCATGGTCGCCTCGCACGACCCCCGGATCGTGGAGATCGCCACCGTGCTGGCCGACAAGGCCCAGCGCGAGCCGGACACCTTCGAGTTCCAGATGCTGCTCGGCATCCGTCCTGAGGAGCAGCTGCGGCTGGCGGCCACGGGCGCCCGGATGCGCGTCTACGTGCCCTACGGGGAGCAGTGGTACGGCTACCTCATGCGGCGGATGGCCGAACGTCCGGCCAACCTGGCGTTCTTCCTGCGCGGCCTGGCGACGCGGGGCTGAGGATGGGGACCACGATCGCCCTCCTGGGCGCCGGGGTCATGGGCAGCACCCTGCTCGCGGCGCTGGTCCGCTCCGGCCACGACCCGCAGGACCTCGTCGTGGCCGACCGCTGGGCCGAGCGCGCCGCCCAGGTGGCCGGCGACCACGGGGCCCGGACGGCGGCCTCCGACGCGGCGGTCGCCGAGGCCGACGTCGTCGTGCTGGCGGTCAAGCCCCAGGACATGGCGGCCCTCATGGAGCAGGTCCACGACGAGGTGCGGCCGGGGACGCTCGTCGTGTCCATCGCGGCCGGCATCACCACCGAGTTCCTCGAGCACCACCTGCCCGCGGGCACCTCCGTGGTCCGCGCGATGCCCAACACCCCGGCCCTCGTGGACCAGGGCATGACCGGGATCAGCCCCGGGCGGCACTGCAGCCCCGACCAGCTGGACCAGGCCCGCCAGCTCCTGCGCAGCGTCGGGCAGGTCATCGTGCTGGACGAGTCCCACCAGGACGCCGTCACCGCCATCAGCGGCAGCGGACCGGCCTACATCTTCTACGTCGTGGAGGCCATGATCGAGGCGGGCGTCCTCCTGGGCCTGCCGCGGGACACCGCCACCGAGCTGGTGGTCCAGACGCTGTACGGCGCGGCCACCATGATCCGGGAGACCGGAACGCACCCCACGGTGCTGCGCGAGCAGGTGTCCAGCCCGGGCGGCACGAGCGTCGCCGCCCTCCGCGCGCTCGAGGACCACAAGGTCCGGGCCGCCTTCCTCACCGCGATGGAGGCGGCCGCCCGCCGGTCGCACGAGCTGTCCCCACCCCCGTCCTGACGTCCCCGGAGGGTCCCGGGCGGGCCGGTCGCGCCCCGGTCGGCCCACCCGGGCACCTCGACGGGGCCGTCCGGCCGTGTGACAGAGTAGGGCCATGAACGACATCCGCGTGCGCGTGCTCGATGAGGACGAATGGGCCACCTACCGGGACGTCCGGCTGCGGGCGCTGCGTGAGTCTCCGGAGGCGTTCGTCGCCTCCGCCGAGGAGGAGGAGGCGTTCGACGACCAGCGCTGGAAGGACCGGATGGTCCGCTCGCGACGCATCCTGGCCCAGGACGGCGACGAGGTCGTGGGGGTCGTCAGCGTCGGCACCGGTCACCGCACCAACATCCCCGGGGCCGGCGAACTGTTCGGGCTGTGGGTGGAGCCGCCGCGTCGCGGCAGCGGCGTGGCCCGGCGCCTGATGGAGAAGGCAGCCAGGGTCGGCCGCCAGGTCGGGCTCAAGCAGCTGGTCTACTGGGTCGGCACCGACAACGGCCGCGCGGTCGCGTTCGCGTCCAGCTTCGGCTTCCGGCCCACCGACGACCGCCGGCCGATGCGCATCCGGGGGGTCGACGACGAGGACGCCGACTCCGAGGAGATGATGATGGTCTACCCGCTGAGCGACACCGGCGGCGTCCCCACCTCGCTCTGAGCGGGTCGGGCCCCGACCGGGCCCCGCGCACCGTGGTCTAGCGTGGGCTCCATGACCGGGTCATGGGTGATGTGGGACGAGCGCTACACCGCGTACGACTTCGGTCCCGGGCACCCGATGCACCCCTCCCGGCTCGACCTGACCCACCGCCTCGCCGACTCCCTCGGGCTGCTGGACCATCCGGACGTCGAGGTCCGCCCCGTCCGGGAGGCCACGGAGGCCGAGCTGCTGAGCGTGCACACCCCCGAGCTGGTCGAGGCCGTCAGGGCGGCATCCGCCGACCCCGGGTCGGCGACCGGCAGGCACGGCGTCGGCACGGAGGACACCCCCGCCTTCCGCGGCATGCACGAGGCCTCCAGCCTGGCGGTCGGGGGCACCGTGGAGGCCTGCGAGGCGGTCTGGGAGGGCCGCGCCCGGCGGGCGGTCAACATCGCGGGTGGCCTGCACCACGCGATGCCGGAGTCCTCCAGCGGGTTCTGCGTCTACAACGACATCGCCGTGGGGATCCGTCGCCTGCTCGACCTGGGCGCGCGACGGGTGCTCTACCTGGACCTGGACGTGCACCACGGCGACGGGGTCGAGCGCTGCTTCTGGAACGAGGACCGGGTGATGACCCTCTCGATCCACGAGACGGGCCGGGCCCTCTTCCCCGGCACCGGCTTCCCGGGGGACACCGGAGGGGCGAAGGCGATGGACACCGCCGTCAACGTCGCGCTGCCGCCGGGCACGGGCGACGAGGGCTGGCTCCGGGCCTACCGCGCGGTGGTGCCCGCCGTCGTCGAGGCCTTCGACCCCGAGGTGATCGTCAGCCAGCACGGGTGCGACGCGCACTTCTCCGACCCGCTGGCCCACCTGAGCGTCACGGTGGACGCCATGGCCGTGGCGACGGCGTGGGTCCGCGAGCTGGCCGACGGGACCTCGGACGGCCGCTGGATCGCCCTGGGCGGCGGTGGCTACGAGCTCGTCGACGTGGTGCCGCGGGCGTGGACCCACGTCGTGGGCGTGGTCACCGGGCGTCCCGTGGACCCGGTGACCCCGGTGCCGCAGTCCTGGCGGGACCACGTGCAGGAGGTCTACGGGAGGGAGGCGCCGACGCTCATGGGCGACCGTGGGGGCCGGCCGATCCGCTACGGGGAGTGGTCGGAGGGCCACGACCCCGAGGACGCCGTCGACTCGGCGATCATGGCCACCCGTCGCGCGATCTTCCCCGGCTGGGGCCTGGACCCGTACTTCGACTGACCGCCCGTCCCTCCCGTCCCGTCCGCCCCGTCCCGCGTGTCGCGCTGGACACCGGGGTCCCGGACTTCCCCTGCACCCACTTCTGCCCCTAGGGTGTCTTCGACAGCACACGTGGAGGCGGGCCGGAGGGGAAGCCGCGACCGTTCCCACGTCTATACCGAAGAGACGGGAAGCGTCCTAATGGCTGAAGAGCGTCAGCTCGGCGAGATGACGTTCATGACCGTGGCCGAGGTGGCCGCGGTGATGCGCGTGTCCAAGATGACGGTGTACCGGCTGGTGCACTCCGGCGAGCTCCCCGCGGTGCGGGTGGGACGCTCCTTCCGGGTCCCGGAGAAGGCGGTCCACGACTACCTGCAGGACTCCTACCACGGCACCGCCTGAGCGGCGGCCCGCCGGGGCCGGCCGGCCCCGGGGTGTCCGCCCCGTGGTCGGCGTGGCTGCGCCGTTTGGGGCAGGGTGGACCCGCGCGCTAGGCTGGGCCGGTTCGTCGTGCGGGTGAGCGTGGCAGCGATGCCGTCGCCGGTGCCGTCACCTGCCGGTGCCTGGGCCGCGACCCTGGCCGGTCGCCCCGCGTGACGCCGAGGCACGACCCGACCATCGAGACGAAGGACGGCCCATGGGCTCTGTGATCAAGAAGCGCCGCAAGCGGATGGCGAAGAAGAAGCACCGCAAGCTGCTGCGCAAGACGCGTCACCAGCGTCGCAACAAGAAGTGAGCGAACGGCCACGACCGGGTGCGGTCGTGGCCCGAGCCCTGTGACGGCGTCGCCCCCGGGCGGCGCCGTCGTGCTGTCCCGGAAGGAGCAGGTATGCCGTGGTGGCGCCCGTCCGCGCCGCGGGCCGGGTCCGGCCCCCGGGTGGAGGTGGTGACCCGGCAGGGCTGCCACCTGTGCCAGGAGATGATCGACGTGGTCCGACGGGCCGTCGGGCCGGAGGTCCCGGTGCACCTCGTCGATCTGGACGTGGGCCCGGTGCCCGGCGGCGCCCGCGAACGGTGGACGACCCTCGTGCCCGTGCTGCTCGTCGACGGGAGGGAGGTCGCCCACTGGCGGGTGGACGAGCGCACCGTGCGGGCCGCCGTGGGGCCCGCGGGTCGGAGCCTCCCGGCCCGCGTTTTGGTCCGACGGCGGCGACGACCCTAGAGTGAGGGGGTCCTCGTCGAGCGTCGGTGCCGGTCTGATATAAGGCCCCGCTCGACGTCAGTCATCCGAGAGGAGCCGCTGCGCCCATGACGGCCGAGCCCACCCGACGCGGGGTACCGGAGGCCACCGTCGGGCGACTGCCCGGCTACCTGCGGGCCCTGACCTCCCTGGGGGACGAGGGTCGGGCGTCGGTGTCGAGCGAGGAGCTGGCGGACCTCAGCGGCGTACGGTCGGCCCAGGTGCGCAAGGACCTCTCCAGCCTGGGTTCCTACGGCGTGCGCGGAGTCGGCTACGACGTCCCCCGGCTGTCGGACCAGATCGCCGCCGAGCTGGGCCTGAGCCGAACCCGACCGGTGGTCATCGTGGGCATGGGCAACCTGGGGCGGGCCCTGGCCTCCTACGGGGGCCTGACCACCCGTGGCTTCCACGTCACCGCCCTCGTGGACACCGACCCGGCCGTCGTGGGCCGACGGATCGACGGCTTGACCGTGACCACCATGGACCGGCTCACGCCCGGGTCGACCCGGGCGGGCGTGGGCGTGATCACCACCCCGGCCGGCGCCGCCCAGGAGGTGGCCGACGCTCTCGTCGAGGGCGGGGTCCGGTCGATCCTCAACTTCGCCCCCGCCGTCCTGAGGGTGCCGCCGACGGTGCACGTGCGGGCCGTCGACCTGGCCGCCGAGCTGGCCATCCTGGCCTTCCACGAGCACCAGCAGGCCCTGTCCACGGCCGACGGGGAGGACGTGGGATGAGCGTCCTCGTCGTGGGGCTGTCCCACCGCACCGCCCCCATGGACCTGCTCGAGCGGGCCGCGCTGGGCCCCGAGGGCGCGCGCGACCTCGCCTCCCGGGTCGGTGCCGGGGAGCACGTCGAGGAGGCCCTGGTCCTGGCCACCTGCAACCGGCTCGAGGTCGTCGTCGAGGCCGGCACCTTCCACGGTGCCCTCACCGAGGTGGGGGAGCGCATGTGCGAGCTCACCGGGATCCCGCGCGAGCAGCTGAACCCGCACCTCTACGTCCACTACGACGAGCGGGCGGTCAGCCACCTGTTCGGGGTCGCCTGCGGCCTGGACTCGATGGCCGTCGGCGAGAGCCAGATCCTGGGGCAGCTGCGCGACGCGCTGGCCTCCGCCCAGCAGGACGGGCGGGTGGGGCCGGTGCTCAACCCGCTGCTGCAGCAGGCGTTGCGGGTGGGCAAGCGGGCCCACGCCGAGACCACCATCGACGAGGTGTCCCGGTCGCTGGTGAGCACGGGGCTCGACCTGGCGGCCACCGTCCTGCCCGACCTGGCCGGTGCCCGCACGGTCGTCGTCGGCGCCGGGGCCATGTCCGGCCTCGCCGTGGCCACGCTGGCGCGGGCCGGTGTCCGGGACCTCACCGTGGTCAACCGCACGGCCGCCCGGGCCGACCGCCTGGCCGGCGAGCACGGGGCGGGCACCGGCGACTGGGTGGACGTGCTGGACCTGGCCGCGGGCGCCGACCTCGTGGTGACCTGCACCGGTGCGGTCGGCCACGTCCTGGAGGCCGACGCCCTGCAGGAGGCGCGCGCGGGCGCCGGACGGGTGGACAGCCCCGCCGTGCTGCTCGACCTGGCCCTCCCGCGCGACGTGGACCCGGCGGTGACCGGGATCGACGGCGTGCGGCTGTGGGCGCTGGCCGACCTCCAGCGCGAGATGACGTCCGGGTCCGGCGACGGCGCAGCCTCCGGGTCCGGCGACCGCGTGGCGGTGGAGGCCGTGCGCGACCTGGTCACCGCCGAGGTCGCCACCTACCTGACCGAGCGTCGGGCCGCCCGCCTCGGCCCCACGCTGGCCGCCCTCCGTGCCCAGGCCGCCCGGGTCGTCGACCAGGAGATGGTCCGGCTCGACCAGCGGGTGCCGCACCTGGCCCAGGACGAGCGGGCCGAGGTGCGCCGGACCGTGCAACGGGTGGTCGACAAGCTCCTCCACACCCCCTCGGTGCGGGTCAAGGAGCTGCAGCACGGTGGTGAGCCGGCCGACTACGGGCAGGCCCTCCGGGAGCTGTTCGACCTCGACCCGGCGGAGCCGGCGGTCGTGCGCACCGCGCCGCCCGAGGTGACCGCCGCACCGATCTCGGAGGCGTCGCTCCCCTCCGCGCCCGCGGACAGGGGGGCCCGTCCATGACGACGCCCACGACGACGACCACGACGACGCCCGCGACAGCGGTCAGCACCTCCGGCCACGACCTGCCCGACCGCCCCCTGCGCCTCGGCACCCGGGCCAGCGCCCTGGCGACCAGCCAGTCCGGCTGGGTCGCCGACCGGCTGCGGGCCGCCGGCGTCCGGGTCGAGCTCGTGCACGTGCGGACCGAGGGCGACGTGTCCCGGGCCAGCCTGCGGCAGATCGGCGGCACCGGCGTCTTCGCCTCGGCCCTGCGGGACGCGCTGCGTGCGGGCGAGGTCGACCTGGCGGTGCACTCGCTCAAGGACCTGCCCACCGCGGCCGAGCCCGGCCTGGTCGTGGCCGCCGTCCCGGAGCGGGAGGACCCCCGCGACGCCCTCGTCGCGCGCGACGGCCTGACGCTGGACGCCCTGCCCAGGGGGGCCTCGGTCGGCACCGGGTCGCCGCGGCGGGCGGCCCAGCTGGCCCTGGCCCGGCCGGACCTGGACGTGCGCGACATCCGGGGCAACGTTGGCACCCGCATCGGCCTGGTGCGCGACGGGCAGCTCGACGCCGTCGTCCTGGCCTGCGCCGGCCTGTCCCGGCTCGGCCGGGCGGGCGAGGCCACCGACCGTCTCGACCCCGACGTGATGCTCCCCGCCGCGGGTCAGGGCGCGCTGGCGGTGGAGTGCCGGGAGGACGACCGGCCCCTCGCCCGCTTCCTGCGCGACGTCCTGGAGGACGCCCCCACCCGGGCCGCCGTCACGGCCGAGCGGGCGGTCCTCGCCCGCCTCGAGGCGGGCTGCACCGCACCCGTCGGCGCGCTCGCCCGGGCCGGCGCGGACGGCGCCCTGGCCCTCACCGCCTTCGTGGCCCTGGGGGACGTCCCCCGCCGCCACGCGGAGACCGGGTCCGACCCGGTCGCGCTCGGCCACGAGGTGGCCGAGCACCTGCTGTCCCGTCCCGACCCCGTGGTCGGCCGCAGCGACGACGCCGCGGCCGGGGGGTCCCTCTTCACCGGAGCGTGAGAAGTGAGCACCGACGCCGCCCCGATCGACACGGCCGCCGAGACGCGGCCCGCCACCTGCGGACGCGTCGCCTTCGTCGGCGCCGGACCGGGTGACCCCGGCCTGCTCACCGTGCGCGCCCGGGACTACCTGGCCGCCGCCGACGTGGTCGTCCTCGACACCGCCGCGCAGGCCGACCAGCTCGCCGCGTGGACGCGGGAGGACGTCGACCTCGTCGTCGCCGACGAGTTGGACGGTCCGTCCCCGACCGAGAGGCGCCGGTGCGAGCTGCTCGTGCGCGCCGCCGCCGCCTTCGACGCACCGTCGCACCTGGTCGTGCGGCTCATGGACGGCGACCCCAGCGCCTTCAGCGGGCTGGCCGCCGAGGCCCTCGCCTGCCGGGACGCGGGCGTGCCCTTCGAGATCGTCCCCGGCGTGAGCACCGCCTGGTCGGTCCCGGCCTACGCCGGGGTCCCGCTGACCACCTCCGAGGGTGGCGGCGAGCTGCACATGATCACCGCCGGGGAGTCCGGTGTCGACTGGTCGCTGTCGGCCCGCGACGACATCACCGTCGTGGTCCTCGGCTCCGGCGACCCGCTCCGGCAGGCGCTGCAGGGGCTGCTCGACGCCGGCCGGCCGACGGACAGCCCGGTGGCGCTGACCGAGCACGGCACCACCACGACCCAGCACACCAAGGTCACCACCCTGGCGGGGGCGATCCAGGCGCTGGAGCGGGGTTGCCCGGACTGCCCCGACGCCTCGGTCGCGGTCGTGGGTCGCCAGGTCGAGCTGCGCGCCGAGCTGTCGTGGTACGAGACCAAGCCGCTCTTCGGCTGGTCCATCCTCGTGCCGCGCACCAAGGAGCAGTCGGTGAGCATGACCGAGCGGATCGCGGCCTACGGGGCCACCTCCTCGGTGGTGCCCACCATCAGCGTGGAGCCCCCGCGCACCCCCCAGCAGATGGACCGGGCCGTCAAGGGGCTGGTCACCGGACGCTACGAGTGGATCGGGTTCACCTCGGTCAACGCGGTGCGGGCCGTGCGGGAGAAGTTCGAGGCCCTGGGCCTGGACGCCCGCGCCTTCGCCGGGCTCAAGATCGCCGCCGTGGGCGGGGTGACGGCCGCCGCCCTGCGCGAGTGGGGGCTGGAGCCGGACCTCGTCCCCCAGGGGGAGCAGTCGGCGCTCGGCCTGCTCGAGGAGTGGCCGCCCTACGACGACGTGCTCGACCCCATCAACCGGGTGTTCCTGCCCCGCGCCGACATCGCCACCGAGACCCTCGTCGCCGGGCTGCAGGAGGTCGGCTGGGAGGTCGACGACGTCACCGCCTACCGGACCGTGCGCGCCGCGCCGCCGCCCGCCCCCGTGCGGGAGTCGATCAAGGGTGGAGCCTTCGACGCGGTCTGCTTCACCTCATCCTCGACGGTGCGCAACCTCGTCGGCATCGCCGGCAAGCCGCACCCGAGCACGATCATCGCCTGCATCGGGCCGGCGACGGCGAGGACCGCCGAGGAGCACGGGCTGCGGGTGGACGTGGTCCCGCCCGAGCCCAGCGCCACGATGCTCGTGGACGCCCTGGCCCAGCACGCCCGTGAGGTGGCTGCCCGGGCCCGGGCCGAGGGGCAGCCGGTGCTGCGTCCCAGCCAGCGCCGCACCGCCGGGCGGCGGACCCGGTCCCGCCGATGACCGGGCGCGCGGCCGCCGGCCCGCTCGCCCGGCCGCACGAGCGGCCAAGACGGCTGCGCACCACCCCTGCGGTGCGCCGCCTGGTCGCCCAGACCCGGGTGCACCCCGCAGAGCTCGTGCTGCCGGTCTTCGTGCGCGACGGCATCCCCGAGCCCCGGGGGATCACCTCCATGCCCGGCGTCGTCCAGCACACCCCGGACTCCCTCCTGCGTGCGGCGTCCGAGGCGGTCGCGGCAGGGGTCGGCGGGATCATGGTCTTCGGGGTCCCCGCCGAGGACGACAAGGACGCCACCGGCAGCTGCGGCACGGACCCCGACGGGGTGCTCAACCGGGCCCTGCGGTCCCTGCGTGCCGAGCTGGGGGACGAGACGGTCCTCATGAGCGACCTGTGCCTGGACGAGTTCACCGACCACGGGCACTGCGGGGTGCTGGACGACCAGGGACGGGTCGACAACGACGCCACGCTGGAGCGCTACGCCGTGATGGCGGTCGAGCAGGCCCGGGCCGGGGCCCACGTCGTAGGCCCCAGCGGGATGATGGACGGGCAGGTGCGCGTCGTCCGGGAGGCGCTCGACGCCGCCGGGCACCAGGACGTCGCCGTGCTGGCCTACACCGCCAAGTACGCCTCCGCCGCGTACGGGCCGTTCCGGGAGGCCGTCGGCTCCAGCCTCCGCGGCGACCGGGCGACCTACCAGCAGGACCCCGCCAACCGCACGGAGAGCCTGCGCGAGCTGCGCCTCGACCTGGCGGAGGGGGCGGACCTGGTCATGGTCAAGCCGGCGCTGCCCTACCTGGACGTGGTGGCCGACGTGGCCGCCGTCTCGGACGTGCCGGTGGCCGCCTACCAGGTGAGCGGGGAGTATGCCATGATCGAGGCTGCGGCGGCCCAGGGGTGGATCGACCGCGACCGGATGGTGCTGGAGACGCTCACCTCGATCCGCCGGGCGGGTGCCTCGATCGTGCTCACCTACCATGCGGTGGAGGCGGCCCGACTGCTCTAGGGGGAGGACGATGACCGAGGACGACGACGCCACCCGTGAGGTGCGCTGGCTCGACGACGACGAGCAACGCGCCTGGCGTGCGATCCTGCGCGGGACGCACCTGGTGACGCTGGCGATGGAGGAGGCCCTGGCGCCGCACGGGGTCAGCCTGGGGGAGTACGAGCTGCTCTCCATGGTCGCCGAGGCCCCCGACCGGCGCCGGCGGATGGCCGAGCTGGCCGACCTGGTCGTGCAGTCCCGCAGCCGGGTCAGCCACACCGCCTCCCGGCTGGAGCGCCGGGGCTGGGTGCGGCGGCTGCCCACCGCCGACGACCGCCGGGGGGTGGTGCTCAGCCTCACCGACGAGGGGTATGCCGTGGTGCGCCGGCTCGCCCCGGTGCACGTCGCCAGCGTCCGCGCGGCGCTGCTGGACCACCTCGACCGCGACCACCTGCTGGCGCACGGGGAGCAGATGCGACGCGTCGTCCGGGCCAACCGGGCCTCCGAGGACCAGGCGGGCGACGCCGCCTGAGCGAGGTGGCAGGCTGGGGCCCATGAGTGGCACCGCATACCCCGACGAGGTTCCCGCCAGCCAGGCACTGCTCGAGCGCGCCCGCGCCGTCATCCCCGGCGGGGTGAACTCCCCGGTCCGGGCCTTCGGCTCGGTGGGCGGCACCCCCCGGTTCATGGCGTCCGGCTCAGGTCCGTGGCTGGTGGATGCCGACGGCCGCCGCTACGTCGACCTGGTCTGCTCCTGGGGCCCGATGATCCTTGGCCACGCCCACCCCGACGTGCTCCGGGCCGTCACCGAGGCGGCCGCGGACGGGTTCTCCTTCGGCACCCCGACCGCCCGCGAGGTGGCCCTCGCCGAGGAGATCGTGCGCCGCGTCGGTCCGGTCGAGTCGGTGCGCCTGGTCAACTCCGGGACGGAGGCGACCATGAGCGCGATCCGGCTGGCCCGGGCCTTCACCGGCCGCTCGGTCGTGGTGAAGTTCGCCGGCTGCTACCACGGGCACGTCGACGCGCTGCTGGCCTCCGCGGGGTCGGGGGTGGCCACCTTCGCGCTGCCCGACTCGCCCGGGGTGCCGCCCAGCAGCGCCGGGGAGACGATCGTGCTGCCCTACAACGACCTCGACGCGGTCGAGGCCGCCTTCGCCGAGCGGGGGGCGAACATCGCCGCGGTCATCACCGAGGCCGCGCCGGGCAACATGGGCATCGTGCCCCCCGCGCCGGGGTTCACCGCCGGGCTGCGGCGGATCACCGCGCGGCACGGGGCGCTGCTGGTCAGCGACGAGGTGATGACCGGCTTCCGCGTCTCGGCCGCAGGCTGGCTGGGGCTGGAGGGCGTCCCGCAGGAGGGCCCGCCGGACCTGTTCACCTTCGGCAAGGTCATGGGCGGCGGCTTCCCGGCCGCGGCCTTCGGGGGGCGCGCGGACGTCATGGCGATGCTGGCCCCGTCCGGTCCCGTCTACCAGGCCGGCACGCTGTCGGGGAACCCGGTCGCCTCCGCCGCCGGGCTGGCGACCCTGCAGGCCTGCACGCCGCAGGTGTACGCCCGGCTGGACGAGGTCGCCGACACCCTGACCGCAGCGGTGGCCGACTCCTTCGGGCGCCACGGCATACCCCACCGGATCCAGCGGGTCGGCTCGATGTTCAGCGTCTTCCTCCGGGAGGGCGAGGTACGCGACTACGACGACGCGCGGGACCAGGACACCGAGCGCTTCGGGCGGTTCTTCCACGCGATGCTGCGGCGCGGCGTGCACCTGCCGCCCAGCTGCTACGAGGCGTGGTTCGTGTCCGCGAGCCACGACGAGGAGGCGGTCGCGCACGTCGTCGAGGCGGTCGAGGGGGCGGCCGCGGAGATCGCCTGACCGTCCAGTCCCGTCCCAGGATGCCGTGGGACACTCCGGGCCATGCCCTCCGCCGCCCGCGAACCTCGCGTCCTGCCCGACGGCACCCCGGTCACCACCGTCCACGTGGTCCGGCACGGGGAGGTGGAGAACCCCGCCGGGGTCCTCTACGGGCGGCTGCCGGGCTACCGGCTCTCGGCGCGCGGGCACGAGATGGCCCGGGCCGTGGCCGGGTCGCTGACCGAGCACGACCTCACCCACGTCGTCGCCTCGCCGCTGGAGCGGGCCCAGGAGACCGCGGCCCCGATCGCCGCCGCCCACGACCTGCCGGTCGGGACCGACGAGCGGCTGCTGGAGTCCACGAACCACTTCGAGGGCCTCACCGTGGGCCGTGGCGACGGCGCCCTGTGGCGGGCGCGGCACTGGGCGGCCTACGTCAACCCGTTCACCCCCTCCTGGGGCGAGCCCTACCGCGAGGTGGCCGCCCGCATGCGTGCGGCGCTCGACGACGTGCGGGCGCAGGCCGAGGGCCACGAGGCGGTCATGGTCAGCCACCAGCTGCCGGTGTGGATCCTGCGGCGCTCCATCGACGGCCGGCGCCTGTGGCACCACCCCCGCAGGCGGGAGTGCTCCCTGGCGTCGGTGACCAGCGTGCTGTTCCACGGGGCCTACCCCGTCCGCGTCTTCTACGACGAGCCGGCGGCCCACCTGCTGCCCGGCGCCCTCGACGTCACCGGCACCTCCACCGGGGTGATCGAGGAGTGAGAAGGTTCCTCCGCGCGGTCCTCCCCGCGCTGGTGCTCGCCGGGCTGCTGGCGGGCTGCAGCGACGAGGGCGGCACCATCACCGCGCAGATGCGCGAGGGGGACCAGAAGGGCTACGTCGCCGGCGACGGGTCCATCGAGAGCCTGGCCCCCGACCAGCGCAGCACCGAGGTCGCGCTCACGGGAACCACGTTGGAGGACGAGCCGTGGACCATCGAGGACCTCGCCGGGACCGTGGTCGTGGTCAACGTGTGGGGGTCCTGGTGCGGCCCGTGCATCGCCGAGACGCCCGACCTGGAGGAGGTGGCGACCGCGCTGCGCGAGGCCGGGGAGCCCGTGCAGTTCATCGGGGTCAACTCCCGTGACTCCGTCCCCAGCGCCCAGGCCTTCCAGGAGAGGTACGACGTCTCCTACCCCTCGCTGCAGGACGACGGCGGCCGCACCCGCGCCCAGCTGGGCAGCATCGCCGTGGCCACCCCGACGACGCTCGTCGTCGACGGGCAGGGCCGGCTGGCCGCCCGGGTCAGCGGCCAGGTCGACGCGGCGACCCTGCGCGGTCTCGTGGACGACGTGCTGGCGGAGGAGCCCGCAGGGTGAGCGAGCTCGTCCTCTCCGGCCCGCTCCTGGGCGCCGTCCTCGTCGCCGCGCTCGCCGGCCTGGTCTCCTTCGCCTCGCCGTGCGTGCTGCCGCTCGTGCCCGGCTACCTGGGCTACCTGAGCGGGATGGCTCCCGCCGCCCCCGGACCGGACCGGGGGACGGGACGCCCGGGCCGCTCCTGCGGCCGGGCGGGCACGTGGCGACCCGTGGCCGGGGCGGCCCTGTTCGTCCTGGGGTTCTCGCTGGTGTTCATCGCGATGAGCGTGGTCATCTCCGGGCTCGGCCTGGCCCTGATCGAGCACCAGGGGGTGCTGCTGCGGGCCGGCGGGGTGGTCGTGCTGGCCCTGGGCCTGGTCATGCTCCTGCAGCCGTCGACGGCCTGGCAGCCCCGGTGGCGTCCGTCCGCCGGACTGGCCGGTGCGCCGCTCCTCGGCGTGGTCTTCGGCCTGGGCTTCTCGGCCTGCACCGGTCCGGCGCTCGCGGCGATCCAGACGCTGGGCACCTCGATCATGCCGGGGACGGGCCCGGAGGTGGTGGGCCGGGCCGTCGTGCTGGCCCTGGCCTACTGCGCCGGGCTGGGGATCCCCTTCCTGCTCGTCGCCGCCGGCATGGGCTGGGTCTCCCGGGGCTCCTCCTGGCTGCGTGACCACTACCTGGTGATCCAGCGCGTCGGGGGCGGCCTGCTCGTGCTCCTGGGCCTGCTCATGGTGGCCGGGGTGTGGGCCGAGGTCACCGCCTGGATCCAGACCAGGCTCACCAGCGGCTTCACCACGGTGATCTGAGGATGGGCACCGACCAGGGCACCCGGCCCGGGACGACCGACCCCGAGGCCCCGCAGCGGATCGAGCCGTCCTACCCGAAGAACCGCGCGACGCTGGGTGGGCCGCGGCTGGGCCCGGTGGGCTGGGCCCGGTGGGCCTGGCGCCAGCTGACGAGCATGCGCACCGCCCTGGCGTTGCTCCTGCTGCTCGCCGTCGCCGCGATCCCGGGCTCGATCTTCCCCCAGCGCGGCGTGGACCCCGTCCGGGTCCGGCGCTACCTGGAGGACAACCCGGGCGCCGGACCGTGGCTGGACCGGCTCGGGATGTTCGACGTCTACTCCTCGCCGTGGTTCGCGGCCATCTACCTGCTCCTGATGGTCAGCCTCGTGGGGTGCATCCTGCCCCGGTCGGCCCAGCACCTTCGGGCCCTGCGGGAGCAGCCGCCCCGCACCCCCCGACGTCTGGGCCGGCTGCCGGTCCACCGGGAGGCCGAGGTCCCCGCCCCCGCCGAGGAGGTCCTCGTCGCCGCCCGGGAGGTGCTGCGGCGGCGCCGCTTCCGGGTCCGTCCCGAGGAGGACGGCGCCCTCGTGGTGTCCGCGGAGCGGGGCTACCTCAAGGAGACGGGCAACCTCGTCTTCCACCTGGCCATCCTCGGCGTGATCGTCTCGGTCGCCGTGGGCGACCTGTTCGGCTGGCGGGCCGAGGTCATCGTCAAGGAGGGGGAGACGGTGACGACCGGTCCCGCGGCCTTCGACACGCTTGACCTGGGGCCTCTCGTGGAACCCGCCGACCTGCCCGTGTTCTCGCTGCGGCTGGACCGGCTCGACGTCGAGTTCGAGGCGGAGGCCGAGGGCGCCCAGTTCGGTCAGCCGCGGGTCTTCGCCGGGGAGGTCACCGTCCAGGAGGGGCAGGAGGCCCCCGTCACCCAGGAACTGGCCGTCAACGCCCCGGTCGGCGTCTCGGGCACCTCGGTCTTCCTGCTGGGCAACGGGTATGCCCCCGTGGTCACCGTCCGTGACCCCGACGGCGAGATCCTCTTCAGCGACGCCGTGACCTTCCTGCCCCAGGACAACACCTACTCCTCCACCGGCGCGATCAAGGTGCCCGCCGCCGACCCCGGGCTGGGGTTCGCCGGCGGCTTCCTGCCGACGCTGACCTTCGACCCCGAGCTGGGACCCACCTCCGCCTTCCCCGGGCTGGTCGACCCCGCGCTCGTGCTCACCGCCTTCGAGGGGGACCTCTACCCCGAGGGGCGGGCGCAGTCGGTCTTCAGCCTCGAGACCGACACCATGGAGCAGGTGATGCAGGAGGACGGCTCGCCCACCCGGCTGCTCGTGCGCCCGGGCGAGGTCGTCGAGCTGCCCGGCGCCCGGGGCACCCTGGAGCTGGAGAGCGTGGTGCGCTGGGGCGGACTCCTCGTGCGGCACGACCCCGGCCGGATCCCCGCGCTGGTCTCCGCGGCGGCGGCGATGGCCGGGCTCATGCTCATGCTCGGGGTCCGGCGACGCCGGGTGTTCGTCCGGGTGGACCCCCCGGCCGGGGAGCGACGGCATACTGGGATCACCGTCGCCGCCCTTCCCAAGGGCACCGACCCCGGGCTCGAGGACCTGGCCGACCAGGTCCTGGACCAGATCGTGCAGGCGGCCGGCGGTCGCGCGACGCAGAAGGACGGAACCGTATGACGAACACCTCCCAGGCCCTGGCCTCCGACTACCTCGTCTGGGGCGCGGTCGTCGTGCTCGCCCTGGCCATGCTGGCCTTCTCGGTGCACCTGGCCGTGACGGGGTCCGCCCGCGGCCGCCGCGCCGACCGCCGCACGCGGGACCGTGCCCCCCAGACGGTGGTCGTCGGAGCAGGTGCAGGCGCAGGCGGACCGGCCACGGGCGGGCCGGACGCCGGCGCCCCGAGCGGCCTCGCCGCCCCCGGGGACGAGCCGGTGGACCGGCCGGCACCGACCCGACGGTGGGGCGTGGTCGGCCTGCAGCTGACCTGGCTGGCCACCTTCGCGGTGGTCGCGGGCACGGTCATGCGCGCGATGTCGGTCTCGCGCGCCCCCCTGGGCAACATGTACGAGTTCGCCCTCGTCACCGTCTCCTTCGCCCTCCTCGTCTACTCGGTGTGGAGCCTGCGCCAGGACCGGCTGTGGCTGGGCGCCTTCGTCGTCCTGCCGTCCCTGGTGATCCTCGGCGCGGCCCGGCTGTGGTGGTACACCGAGGCCTCCCAGCTGATGCCCGCGCTGGACAACATCTGGCTGGTCATCCACGTCACCATCGCCACCCTCTCCATCGCCCTGTTCACCATCGGCGCCGCGCTCGCCACGGCCTACCTGCTCAAGGACCGGGCCGAGCGGACGGAGGGGTCCCGCGGCTGGCTGGCGGCCCTGCCGGGCGCGCAGGCGCTGGAACGGATGACCTACGGCATCCACATCTTCGCCTTCCCGCTGTGGACCTTCGCCCTGGTCTCCGGGGCCATCTGGGCCGAGCAGGCCTGGGGCCGCTACTGGGGCTGGGACCCCAAGGAGACGTGGACGTTCGTCATCTGGGTCGTCTACGCCGCCTACCTCCACGCCCGGGCGACCAGCGGGTGGAGCACCCGCCGGGCGACCCTCGTGGCCCTGGCCGGGTTCGCCTGCGTCATCCTCAACTACACGGTCGTGAACCTGCTCATGACCGGCCTGCACAGCTACTCCGGAGTGAGCACGTGATCGCCTTCCGCTACACCGTCATGCGCCTGATGATCTTCGTCGGGTTCCTCGCTCTGTTCGTGCTCGTGGGGCTGGACCAGATCTGGGCCCTGGTCTTCGCGGCCCTCTTCTCGATGGTGACCTCCTACTTCCTGCTCGCGCCCGACCGGGAGCGGCTCGCCCGCGGCGTCGAGCGCAAGGTCGAGGAGCGGATGGCCCGCCGGGAGCAGAAGGTCGACGAGGGTCGCACCCTGGAGGACGAGGAGGACGCGGAGGTCGAGCAGCCCCGCAGGTCCGGCGAGGCCTGAGGAGGGTCCTCGCCGGGCGGGGTCAGGCCAGCGCGAGCCCCACGGTCAGCGCCACCGCATACCCCAGCTGCAGCAGCCCGGTCTGGGTGAGCGCGGGCAGCAGCTCCCGGCCGTAGGTCTGCCCGAGGACCGAGCGCACGGGGCGGACCGCCAGCGGCGCGGCCAGCAGCCCGACCAGCGCCGTGGGGTGCTGCACGGCGGCCAGCAGGACGGCGAGGAAGGCTCCGACGACCAGCCAGAGGTAGAGCCGGCGCGTGCGCGGGTAGCCCAGGCGCACCGCCATCGTCCGCTTCCCGGCGGCGCGGTCGCCCTCCAGGTCGCGCAGGTTGTTGGTCACGAGGATGGCCGAGGGCAGCAGGCCGCAGCCGATCGCCCCGCCGACCGCCCCCAGGTCGATGGTGTGGGCCTGCGTCCAGGTCGTGCCGAGGACGGCGAAGAGCCCGAAGAAGACGAAGACCATGACCTCCCCCAGGCCCCGGTAGCCGTAGGGGTTGCGGCCGCCCGTGTAGTGCCAGGCGGCCCACAGCGCGGCGGCGCCGGCCAGCGCCAGCCACAGCGTGTTGGACAGGGCCACCAGGGCCAGGCCGGCCAGGCTGGCCGCGAAGAAGCAGGCGAAGGCGGCCGTCCTGACGTTCCGGGGGTCGGCCACCCCGCTGCCGACCAGGCGCAGCGGCCCCACCCGGTCCTCGTCGGTGCCGCGGATGCCGTCGGAGTAGTCGTTGGCGTAGTTGACCCCCACCTGGAAACCGAGGGCCACGACGAGGGCCAGCAGACCCAGGCCGAGGTCGGAGCTGCCGGCGGCGTGCGCGGCGGCGGTGCCCACCATGACGGGGGCGACGGCGGCGGGGAGCGTGCGGGGGCGTGCCCCCTCGATCCACTGGGCGAGGGTAGCCATGGGGCGGGGCCTACAGTCCCTTCAGGAAGTCCGGGTCGTCGTCCGGGCCCAGCGGGCCGCGGGGCGGGCCGTCGCCGCCGCGGGGCCCGAGGACGGTGTCCAGGATGCTCACGGGGCGGCCGGCGATCAGCCAGGCGACGCCGCCGACGAGCGGGAAGAGCAGGATCATCACCAGCCAGAGGGGCTTGGGCAGGCCGCGGACCTTCTCGTCCTCGGTCTGCACCGCGTCCACGACGCAGTAGATCGTCAGCGCGATCAGCGCGACCGACAGGACCACCCTCAGCACGGACCGTCACCTCCTGCGGGAACGTAGCGAACCCTCATTCTGCCACCCCGGACCGACAGCTCCGTCATCCTGCGGGGCCGCCGAGCAGGCGGGCCACCCGGAGCCGGTCGGGCTTGCCCGAGGGGAGGAGGGGTATGCCGTCGCGCACCGCGACCCTGCGCGGCAGGGCGTGGCGGGGGAGGGCGGGGGAGAGGGCCTCCCGCAGCCGGGCGAGGTCGGTGAGGGGGGTGAGAGTCCTGTCGGCGGGCACGAGCAGGGCCGCCACGACCTGGCCCCACTCGGCGTCCGGGACCCCGACCACGGCCGCGTCCCGCACGTCCGGGAGCGCCCGCAGGGCGTTCTCCACGTCCCTCGGTTCGACCTTGTGGCCGCCGGTGACCACGAGGTCGTCGACCCGGCCCAGCACCTCCAGCCGGCCGTCCCGGACGCGTCCCCGGTCGCCCGTGACGAACCAGCGCCGGCCCTCCTGGACGACGAAGGAGGACGCCGTCAGCCGCGGGTCGTCGACGTAGCCGTCGGCCAGCACCGGCCCGGCGAGCAGCACCCGGTCGTCGACCGGGTCGGTGCGCACGAGGACCCCCGGCAGCGGGCGGCCGTCGTAGACGCAGCCCCCGGCCGTCTCGCTCATGCCGTAGGTGGTGACGACCCGGACCCCGGCGGCCCGGGCCGTGGCCAGCAGGCCCGGGTCGGCCGCGGCCCCGCCGAGAAGGACCGCGTCCAGCCGGGCGGCGGCCGCCCTGCCCCCCGGGGCGGCCAGCAACCGGTGCAGCTGGGTGGGCACCAGGGAGGCGTACAGCGGGACCCGCCCCACGCCGGCGCCGACCCCCTCCCCGGCCCGCCCGCCCGCGTCCCGCACGGCGCGGGCGAAGGCGTCGGCGGTGAAGGGCGCCTCCGCGTCCAGGGCCACCGGGACCGTCCCCGCGAGCACCGACCGGGCCAGGACCTGCAGGCCCGCCACGTGGTGCGTGGGCAGGGCCAGCACCCAGCGGCCGTGGCCCCCCAGCACCGTCGCGGTCGCCTCGCCCGAGGCGCGCAGGGCGGACCCGGCCAGCCGGACCCGCTTGGGCCGGCCCGAGGACCCCGAGGTGGCGACGACGACCGCCGGCCCGGGGCGCGCCACGGCCGGGTCGAGGATCCGACGCAGACGCGGGGCCAGGTCCTGCCAGCGCGCACCGGCCGGGACGACGAGGTCCTCGGGGTGCGCCGGCACGGAGGAGGACGCCGACGGGCGGACGTCCACGGTCAGCGGGGGGCCGGTGGCTCGAAGGAACGCTCGAGGTCGACGTACCAGCGGCCCTCGACCCGGGTCAGCGTGATGGTCTCCTGCCCCAGGGAGTCGGCGAACAGCGGGGAGACGTTGTCGCCGTCGACCACCGCGGTGTCGCCGTCGACGTCCGCCCCGGTGATCTGCAGCGCCTCGAGCAGGGTGGCGCCGTCCTCGTCCAGCCCCTGGGCGTCCACCTCCTCGGCGAGCACCGCGGGAAGCAGCTCGGTGCACAGCGCGTAGTCCTCCTCGACCTGCACCATCGGGGTCTGCACGTCGGTGAAGGAGATCATGTGGTCGCAGGCCGCGGCGTCCGCGTCCACCATGGCCACGAGGAACTGCCGGGCCACGTCGGCGGCGGCCTGCCCGTCGGCCCCGCCCTCGACCTCGTCCGGGTCGACGGTCGCGCCGGCCTGGTCCGGCCCCGCGGTGACGTCCGCGCCGTCCGGCGTCCCGCCGGGTGCCGGGGCCGACGACGTCCCCGGACCCTCGGTCGAGGCGGCCCCGCCGGTCGCGGGGGCCGCGTCCGGGGAGCCCTCGGTGGCCGGCGCCGTCGACGTCGGGCCGGGGGTGCCGCTCCCGCTGCAGGCCGACAGGGCCAGCAGCGCGGCGGTCGCGGCGATCACAGGTGTGCGTCGCACGGGTGGTTGCTCCCCTCGGCCGGACGGACGGCGGGCACCAGTCTCCCACGGCCCGGGGGCGAGGTCCCGTCGGCGCCGGTCAGTAGTACCAGGGGTAGCCGGACCAGTCGGGGTCGCGCTTCTGCAGGAACGAGTCCCGGCCCTCGACGGCCTCGTCGGTCATGTAGGCCAGCCGGGTGGCCTCCCCGGCGAAGACCTGCTGGCCCATAAGCCCGTCGTCGGTGAGGTTGAGCGCGAACTTGAGCATCCGCTGCGCGGTCGGGCTCTTGCCCATGATCTCCCGGGCCACCTGCAGCGCCTCGGCCTCCAGGTCGGCGTGGTCGGCGACGATGTTGACCGCGCCCATCCGGTGCATCGTCTCCGCGTCGTAGGCCCGCCCGAGGAAGAAGATCTCCCGGGCGAACTTCTGCCCGACCATCTTGGCCAGGTAGGCCGAGCCGTAGCCGGCGTCGAAGCTGCCCACGTCGGCGTCGGTCTGCTTGAACCGGGCGTGCTGCCGGGAGGCGATCGTCAGGTCGCAGACCACGTGCAGGCTGTGCCCGCCGCCGGCGGCCCAACCGTTGACGACCGCCACGACGACCTTGGGCATGGTGCGGACGAGCCGCTGGACCTCGAGGATGTGCAACCGGCCGCCCTCGGCCTTCACCCGCGCCTCGTCGACCCCCTGGGCCGTCGGGTCCGCGTCCGGTGCGCTGGCGTACTGGTAGCCGGACCGTCCCCGGATCCGCTGGTCGCCGCCGGAGCAGAAGGCCCACCCGCCGTCCTTGGGGGAGGGCCCGTTGCCGGTGAGCAGCACCACGCCGACGTCGGGGGAGCGACGGGCGTGGTCCAGCACCCGGTAGAGCTCGTCGACCGTGTGCGGGCGGAAGGCGTTGCGCACCTCGGGCCGGTCGAAGGCGATCCGGACGCAGCCGACGTCGCGCGCCCGGTGGTAGGTGACGTCGGTCAGCTCGAAGCCGGGCACCTCCTCCCACACCTGCGGGTCGAAGATCTCCGAGACGGTCCGCCGGGGGCCGGTGCCGTCGCCGTCGCCGCCGGCGGCGGGGGTGGGGTCGGGGGTGCGCTGCTCGTCCACGCCCGACACCCTAGCCCGGCGTGCCCGGCGAGCCGGGGGCACGGCCGCGGCCTACCGGGCCGCCGGGGCGACCCCGAGGGAGTCCAGCAGGTCGACGACCCGGCGGCGGATCTCGTCGCGGATCGGGCGCACCGCCTCCACGCCCTGGCCGGCGGGGTCGTCCAGCTCCCAGTCCTCGTAGCGCTTGCCCGGGTAGATCGGACAGGTGTCGCCGCAGCCCATCGTGACGACGACGTCGGAGGCCTGCACCGCCTCGGTGGTCAGGACCTTGGGGATGCCGCCGGAGATGTCCACGCCCACCTCGGCCATGGCGTGGACGGCGGCGGGGTTGACCGCGTCGCCGGGGGCCGAGCCGGCGGAGCGGACCTCCACCCGGTCGCCGCCGAGGTGCTGCAGCCAGCCGGCCGCCATCTGGGACCGGCCCGCGTTGTGGACGCAGACGAACAGGACGCTGGGGACGCTCACGAGATCTCCTGGGGGGCTGGGGTGCGGACGGGGAAGCGGCGGCGCAGGGCCAGGGACACGTAGACGAGGCCGACGAGGACGGGCACCTCGATGAGCGGGCCCACGACCCCGGCCAGGGCCTGCCCGGAGGTGACGCCGAAGGTCGCGATGGCCACGGCGATCGCCAGCTCGAAGTTGTTGCCGGCCGCGGTGAAGGCCAGGGTCGTCGTGCGCTCGTAGGACATGCCGAGGACCCACCCGAGCGCGAACCCCATACCCCACATGATCGCGAAGTAGAGCAGGAGCGGCACGGCCATCCGGGCCACGTCCAGCGGCTGGGAGGTGATCCGCTCGCCCTGGAGGGCGAAGAGCAGCACGATCGTGAAGAGCAGCCCGCGCAGGGCCCACGGGCCCACGACCGGCAGGAAGCGCTCCTCGTACCACTCCCGGCCCCGGGCACGCTCGCCCCAGACGCGGGACAGGTAGCCCGCCAGGAGAGGGATGCCCAGGAAGATCAGCACCGACTTCGCGATCTGCCAGGGGCTGACGTCCAGGGCCGCCTGCTCCAGCCCCAGCCAGCCGGGCAGGACCGTCAGGTAGAACCAGCCCAGGAAGGCGAACGCGATCACCTGGAAGACCGAGTTGAGCGCCACGAGCACCGCCGCCGCCTCGCGGTCGCCGCAGGCCAGGTCGTTCCAGATGACGACCATCGCGATGCACCTGGCCAGGCCGACGATGATTAGCCCGGTGCGGAACTCCGGCAGGTCGGGCAGGAACAGCCAGGCGAGGGCGAACATCAGCGCCGGGCCGGCCAGCCAGTTGAGCACCAACGAGCTGAGCAGCATCCGCCGGTCCGCGACCACGGTGTCCAACCGGTCGTAGCGGACCTTGGCCAGCACGGGGTACATCATGACCAGCAGGCCCAGGGCGATCGGCAGGGAGATACCGTCGATCTCCACCGCCCCCAGCCACGCGTCCAGGCCAGGCACGAACCGGCCGAGCAGCAGGCCGGCGACCATGGCCACGCCGATCCACACCGGCAGGTAACGGTCGGTCGTCGACAGCTGCGCGGCCGGCCGCGGCGGGGCCAGGGGAGGGGAGGTCATGGGGGTCCTCGAGGTCGCGACGGACGGGGCTGCATCGACGACCGTCGATGCATCGGGTATCCGCAGTCTTGCCCAGGGCTTCGATCCTTGTCAAAGTATGCAGATGAGCTCCCCCGTCCTTGCCGCCCCGGTCGCCGCGGGTGCGGCCTGCGCCCCCTCCTGCCGCCCGGCCGAGGGGCTGGCCGTCGCGGAGGCCGAGCGGCTGGCCGGGCTGCTCAAGGCGCTCGCGGACCCGGTGCGCCTCCGGCTCTACTCGCGGATCGCCGACGCCGACGGGGAGACCTGCGTGTGCGACCTGGGGGACGTGGGGGTCTCCCAGCCGACGGTGTCCCACCACCTGCGCAAGCTGCGCGAGGCCGGCCTCATCGAGAGCGAGCGACGGGGGACCTGGGTCTACTACCGGCCGGTCCAGGACGCGCTGGCCCCGCTGGGGCACGTCGTGCACTGGGCGTCCGCCGACTGACCCTCGTCCGGTGGGCGGGTGAGACCTGCCGGGCGGGCGGTCAGGGGCGGCGGGCGCGCACGAAGGCGCTGGCGAAGGTCCCGTCGAGGGCGTCGACCAGATCCTCCTGGGACATCCCGGTGGGCCGCTCGGCCGGGTCGACCTGCTCGGCCAGCTCGACGAGTTCCGCCCGGTCGTAGCGCCGGGTGATCTCCACCCCGGCGTCCACGAAGCCGGCCGCCACGAGGACGTCGACGTACTCCTCGACGTGCAGCGCCCCCGAGATGCACCCGGTCCACAGGGCCACCACCGGGGCCAGCTCGTCCCGGACCGGCCGCAGCAGGACGATGTCCGAGATCGCCAGCCGGCCGCCGGGCCGCAGCACCCGGTGGGCCTCCCGGGCCACCGCCGGCTTGTCGGGGGAGAGGTTGACCACGCAGTTGGAGATGACGACGTCGACGGCGGCGTCCGGCAGCGGGACCTGCTCGATCGTGCCCTGCAGGAAGACGGCGTTGGTCACGCCCGCCTCGGCCTGGTGTCGGCGGGCCAGCTCGAGCATCTCGGGGGTCATGTCCACGCCGTAGGCCGTGCCACCCGGAGCGACGCGGCGGGCCGAGAGGAGCACGTCCAGCCCCCCGCCGGAGCCGAGGTCGAGGACGTCCTGCCCCGGGGAGAGGTCGGCCAGGGCGGTGGGGTTGCCGCAGCCCAGCGAGGCGGCCAGGGCGCCCGCCGAGGGCGTGTCCGCGGGGTCGTAGAGGTCGGCGCTCATGGGGTCCTTGGCGCCCTCGCAGCACCCGCCGGCGGGTCCGCAGCCGCCGGCGTCGGCCGCGGAGGCGGGGGTGCTGACGTCGGTGAGGGACAGGGCGTGCCGGGCGGAGGCGGCATACCTCGTCCGGACCTGCTCGCGGACCTGCTCCTCGCCGTGACCGGCCGCGCCGGGGGTGGTGGTCGTGCTCACGGGGGTCCTCCTCGGATCGGGGTGCCTCCTTCCATGATGCGCCCTCGCCGACGTGGTTCGATGCGGTCATGACCCCGCTGCCCCCGCTGGACGAGCTCCTCGCCGCCGCCTCCGTGGTCGAGCTGCCGATGCGGGTGCGGTTCCGCGGCGTCGACCACCGGGAGGCGGTCCTGCTGCGGGGACCCCGGGGCTGGGCCGAGTGGGCGCCGTTCGTCGAGTACGACGACCGGGACGCCTCGCGTTGGCTGTCGGCGGCCGTCGAGCTGGGCTGGGGCCGGCTGCCGGATCCGGTCCGCACCGACGTCGGGGTCAACGCGACCGTCCCGGCGGTGTCCCCGCCGGACGTGGCCGGGGTGCTCGAGCGCTTCCCCGGGTGCCGGACGGTCAAGGTCAAGGTCGCCGAGCGCGGTCAGAGGCTCGAGGACGACCTGGCCCGGGTGGCCGAGGTCCGGCGGGTCGCCGGACCGCAGGCCCGGGTGCGGGTGGACGCCAACGGCGCCTGGTGGGTCGAGGAGGCCCGGGAGGCGCTGCGCCGGCTCGGCCGGCACGAGCTGGAGTATGCCGAGCAGCCGTGCGCCCGCGTCGAGGAGCTGGCCGAGCTGCGGGTCGCCCTGGCCAAGGACGGCACCGACGTGCCGGTCGCCGCGGACGAGTCGATCCGCCGGGCGGAGGACCCGCTGCGGGTGGCCCGGGAGGGCGCCGCGGACCTGGTCGTGGTCAAGGTGGCCCCGTTGGGAGGGGTCGCCCGGGCGCTGGAGGTCGTGGCGGCCTGCGGGCTGCCGGCGGTGGTCTCCTCCGCCCTGGACACGTCGGTGGGGCTGGCCGCCGGCGTCGCCCTGGCGGCCGCGCTGCCGCAGCTGGACCACGACTGCGGGCTGGGGACCGCCGCGCTCCTGGACGCCGACGTGGTCCCCGACCCGCTTCTCCCGGTGGGGGGCCGGCTGACGACGGCCCGGGCCGCGACGGTCCGCAACGCGGTCGACCCCGCCCTGCTGACGGCATACCGGGCCCCCGCGGAGCGGGAGCGGTGGTGGCGTGACCGGCTGGGGCGCGCGCACGCGGTCCTGGCCGCCGGCCCCGGGGTCGGTGACCGCTCGTCATGAGGTTTTTACCTGCTCGAAACGCGGGTAACGCAACGGTTACCCCGGCGCACCACCTGCCGAAACATCCTTGCCCTTGACTGTGGTGACCACGGTTCGTCGGCCCCGAGGGCGTGGCCGACGCGCCGTCCACCGCAACTCTTCAGGAGGCAACAGATGGAACTCACCGCAGGTGACGTCTGGGTCATGGTGTCGGCGGCCCTCGTGCTGCTCATGACCCCGGGCCTGGCGTTCTTCTACGGCGGCATGGCCCGCGCCAAGGCCGCCCTCAACATGGTGATGATGAGCTTCGTCTCGATCGGCATGGTCGGCGTGGTCTGGGTGCTCTGGGGCTACGGGATGACCTCGGCCCCCGGCGTGCTCGGCGGTCTCGTGGGCGACCCGTTCGCCGACCTGGGCCTGGCCGCGCACGTCGGCACCGCCGACCTCGTCGGGATCGGCTTCGGCGCGACCTTCGCGATCATCACCGTGGCGCTCATCTCCGGCGCGGTCGCCGACCGGACCCGCTTCGGCGCCTGGTCGGTCTTCGTCCCGGTGTGGGTGACGCTGGTCTACTGCCCGCTGGCCTTCATGGTCTGGGGCGGCGGGCTGCTGTCGGCCGACGGCGCCGTCGGGCGGGTCTTCGGCGAGGCCATCGACTTCGCCGGCGGCACCGTCGTGCACATCAACGCCGGCCTGGCGGCGCTCGTGCTCGTCTACATCATCGGCTCGCGGGCGGACTTCGGCCGGACCAAGGGCTTCCACAAGCCGCACAACATCCCCCTCGTCATGATCGGCACCGCGCTGCTGTGGTTCGGCTGGTTCGGCTTCAACGGCGGCGCCGCGGGCACCGTCGAGGAGGCCGGTCTGATCTGGGTCAACACCATGGCCGCCCCGGCCGCCGCGATGCTGGCCTGGATGCTCACCGAGCGGGTCCGCGACGGCCGGCCCACCTCGATCGGGGCCGCCTCGGGCGTCGTCGCCGGCCTGGTCGCCATCACCCCGGCCTGCGCCAGCGTCTCCCCGCTCGGTGCCGTCCTTATCGGTCTGGTCGCCGGGGTCGGGTCGGCCCTGGCGGTCGGGCTGAAGTACCGGTTCGGCTACGACGACGCCCTCGACGTGGTCGGCGTGCACCTGGTCGCCGGCATCATCGGCACCGTGGCCATCGGCTTCCTCGCCCTCCCGGTCGACGGGGCGGGCGGAGGCCTGCTCTACGGCGGAGGTGCCGACCAGCTCGTCGCCCAGCTGGCAGCGACCGTCTTCACCGTCGTCTACACCGGGGTGCTCACCGCGCTCATCGGGCTGGCGATCGCCCGCACCATCGGGTTCCGCGTGAGCCCGGAGGACGAGGCCCGTGGGGTCGACCTCTCCGAGCACCGGGAGTCCGCCTACGCCTTCGGCGACGGGGATGCCTCCGACGTCGTCGAGGAGGCTCGCGTCTAGCAGGACCGCGCGCGGGTCAGGGCGGGGCACCTCGAGTCGGGGTGCCCCGCCCGTCCGCGTCCCCGGCCGCCAGCAGCGTCAGCAGGATCCGCCGCAGCTGCGCCCGGTCGGGAGGGGAGAGGTCGGCCACGGCCGCGTCGCCGACGGCCCGACGCTCGTCCCGCACCCGCTCCACGAGGGAGCGCCCGGGGTTGGTGAGGGTCAGCAGCACCGCGCGCCGGTCCGAGGGGTCGGGGGTGCGCGCCACCAGACCCGCGGCCTCGAGCGCGTCGGCGACCTCGGTGGCCGACCGAGGGGCCACGCCCAGGTGCTCGGCGAGGGTCGACACCCGGGCGCCGGGAGGCCCGCCGCGCTCGGCGGCACGGCGGGTCAGCCGGGCCACCGCGAGCAGCCCCCGCTCCTGGTGGGGGGTCAGGCCGTGGCGGGCCGCCGCGTCGGCACCCACGCGTCGCCAGCGGCGGGCCAGCCGCAGGAGCAGGTCCACCTCGCTGAGGTCGGAGGGGTCGGCGAGGGACGGCATACCCCGGATCCTAAAGGTGAGGAAATAAAGAGGCAACCTCACTATGTTGTCACCTCCGAACAGGTCCTGGCCGCCGGCACCGACGACCGGCCCCGAACCCGAGGAGACACGGATGCACGACCCGACCCTTCCCCACGGCGCCGCCGGCTCCGGCGAACGGCGCGGCCCCGGCTCCGGTGCCCGTCCGGACCCCCGCGACCGCGCCCAGCTGGTCGCCCACCCCGTCAGCGGGCGACGCGTCCTGGCGCTCTTCTCCCCGCACCGACGCGCCATCGCCGGGGTGCTCGTCCTCATCGTCAGCACCTCGGCCCTCGGCCTGGTCGCCCCGTTCCTCGTCAAGGAGATCGTCGACGTGGCGATCCCCGAGCAGGACGTGCGGCTGCTGCTGGTGCTGGTGGGTCTCATGGTGGGCGCGGCGGTCCTCACCGCCGTCCTCGGCGTGCTGCAGACGTGGATCAGCACCACGGTCGGCCAGCGGATCATGCACCGGCTGCGCACGGACCTGTTCACCTCCCTGCAGAGTCAGCCGCTGGCCTTCTTCACCCGGACCCGTTCCGGGGAGGTGCAGTCGCGGCTGACCCACGACGTCTCGGGGCTCCAGGGCGTGGTCACCTCGACGGCCACCTCGCTGGCCGGCAACGTCGCCACCGTCGTCGGCACCCTCGTGGCGATGGTCTTCCTGAGCCCGGTGCTGGCGCTGCTCTCCCTCGTGGTCATCCCGCCCGCGGTCGTCGTCACCCGCTCGGTGGCCCGGCTGCGGCGCGACGCCACCGAGCGTCGGCAGCGGGCGCTCGCCGGGCTGCACGCCCAGGTGGAGGAGTCGTTGTCCGTCGGCGGGGCACGGCTGAGCAAGACCCTGGGCGCGGGGGAGCGGCTCGCCCGTCGGTTCTCCGACCACAGCGCCGGGCTGCTGGAGCTGGAGGTCGCCGCCCAGATCGCCGGTCGCTGGCGGACGGCCACCATGGGCATCGTCTTCGCCGTGGTGCCGGCCGCGCTCTACCTCGTCGCCGGTCTGCCCGTGACCGGGGCCGGGATCTCCATCGGCACCCTGGTCGCGTTCACCGCCCTGCAGGCCGGCATCTTCCGCCCGGTCATGGGCCTGCTCTCGGTGGGGGTGCAGGTCACCGCCTCGATGGCGCTGTTCAGCCGCATCTTCGAGTACCTCGACCTGCCCGTGGAGGTCGCTGAGCCGGACCCGGCGGCCGCCCGGCACCTGGACCCGGCCACCGCCCGCGGCGAGCTGCGGCTGGAAGGGGTCGGCTACCGCCACCCCGGGGCCGACCGCGACGCGCTCACCGACGTCGACCTGGTCGTCCCCGCCGGGTCCACGGTGGCCCTCGTCGGCAGCACCGGCTCGGGCAAGAGCACGCTCGCCTCGCTGCTCACCCGGCTCGACGACCCCACGCGGGGGCGGGTGCTGCTCGACGGGACCGACCTGCGGCAGCTGCCCTCGGCCGAGCGGGCCGCGGTGGTCGGCGTCGTCTCCCAGGAGACCTACCTGCTGCACGACACCATCCGTGAGAACCTGCGCCTGGCCCGGCCGGACGCCACCGACGAGCAGCTCGAGCAGGCTGCCCGCGACGCGCAGATCCACGACCACGTCCGGTCGCTGCCCGACGGCTACGACACGGTCGTCGGTGCCCGCGGACACCGGTTCTCCGGGGGCGAGCAGCAGCGGCTGGCCCTGGCCCGCACGCTGCTGCGCGACCCGCAGGTGCTGGTGCTCGACGAGGCCACCAGCGCCCTGGACACCCGCACCGAGGCGGCCGTGCAGGCGGCCCTGGGGCGGGTCGGGCGCGGCCGGACCGTCGTGTCGATCGCCCACCGGCTGAGCACCGTGCGCGACGCCGACCTCGTGGTCGTCCTGGACGAGGGCGCGGTCGTCGAGCAGGGCACCCATGACGACCTGCTCCGATGCGGGGGCAGGTATGCCGCGCTCGTCGCGGCGGGCGGGGTCGGCCCTGCCGCGGAGGGCGCGCCCGTCGCCCTCGCCGCCTGACGGCGTGGGCGACCCCTCGGAAGGCGTTCGCCACGCCCGCCGCGGGGCGATATCCTCGAGACGACGCTCCATCCGCCCCCAACCACTTTCGTGAGGTGTCCCGTGCCCACCGGCAAGGTCAGGTTCTACGACGAGGACAAGGGCTTCGGCTTCCTCTCCAGCGACGAGGGCGACGACGTCTTCGTGCCCCGCACCGCCCTGCCCGCCGGGGTCGAGACCCTTGCCCGAGGGACCCGGGTGGAGTTCGACATCGTGGCCGGGCGCAAGGGCGACCAGGCGCTCCACGTGCGGCTGCTCGACCCGCCACCCTCGGTCTCGCGCGGCCTGACGCTGCGCGACCGCAAGCCCGCCGAGGAGATGGTGGTCGTGGTCGAGGACCTCATCACCCTGCTGGACAGCACGTCGACCTCGCTGCGCAAGGGGCACTACCCCGACCGCGCCCACGGCAGGACACTGGCCAAGGCGCTGCGTGCCGTCGCCGACCAGTTCGAGGCCGGGAGCTGACGCCGGTGGCCGCGCCCAGGTCCGACGCCGTCCTGACCTCCGCGGTGGAGGTGGCCCGGCTGGCCGCCGAGGAGATCGCCGAGCCCGGCACCGTCGGGGACCACGTCGGCGTCGCGATGGAGGGCGACCGGGTGGCGACCCACTCCTTCGCCTGCACCGCCCGGGCCTACCCGGGCTGGCGCTGGGCCGTGACCCTCGCCCGCCCGCCGCGCGCCCGCAAGGCCACGGTCTCCGAGGTGCACCTGCTCCCGGGCGAGGGGGCGCTGCTCTCGCCCGAGTGGGTCCCCTACGCCGAGCGCCTCGCCCCCGGCGACGTCGGCCCGCAGGACCGCACGCCCTACGTCGAGGACGACCCGCGGCTCGAGCCCGGCTGGGAGGCCACCGGGGAGGAGGACGTCGACCAGGCCGCCCTCTGGGAGCTGGGGCTGGGTCGTCCGCGCGTGCTCTCGGCCGAGGGTCGCGAGGCCGCAGCCACCCGCTGGTGGGAGGGGGAGCACGGTCCCTCGAGCGAGACCGCCCGCAAGGCCCCGGCCCCCTGCTCGACCTGCGGCTACTTCGTGCCGATGGCCGGCGCGCTGCGCTCGGTCTTCGGCGTCTGCGCCAACGAGTGGTCCCCGGCCGACGGCTCCGTGGTCACCCTGGGCTTCGGCTGCGGGGCGCACAGCGAGGTGGACGTCGAGCGGCGCCCCCCGGAACGGATCGACCCGCCCGTGCTGGACGACGCCGCCGAGATCGAGTTCGTCGAGCGCTGACCGGCCCCCGGCGTCAGGCCTTGCCGAACGTCAGGCCATCTCCGCGTTGCCGCGCCCCCGGGCCAGGTAGACGTGCCCCAGGGCCCCGCCCACGAGGCCGGCCACCGGGACCCACACCCACCACTGGCGGCCCTCGGAGCGCAGCTCGGGGACGAGGAGCACGACGAGCAGCGCGACCCCCCACAGCAGCAGGCCCCAGCGGACGACCACGATGGTGCGCACCCGGCTCTCCGGGACCGTGATGTCGGTCGGTGACTGGGTCCGGGGCAGCTGGTCCACGGCACTACGCTAGCGGGCATGCCCGAGACCTCCGCCGGCGCCACCGTGCCCGGATCCGCCCCGTCCGGATCCGCCGTCGACCGATACTTCCGCATCTCCGAGCGTGGCTCGACCGTGACCCGCGAGGTCCGCGGCGGTCTGGCCACGTTCTTCACGATGGCCTACATCATCGTGCTCAACCCGCTCATCATCGGCACCGTGCCGGACGGGACCGGCGAGTTCCTGGCCGGCGGCGACCTGGCCGTCATCGCCGCCGTGACGGCGCTGGTCGCCGGCGTGATGTCCATCCTCATGGGCGCGGTGGCCAACTACCCGCTGGCCCTGGCCACCGGCCTCGGGCTGAACGCCTTCGTCGCCTACGGCATCGCCAGCCTCGACGGCGTGACCTGGGCGGACGCCATGGGCCTGGTCGTCCTCGAGGGCCTGATCATCCTCGTGCTCGTGCTCACCGGGTTCCGGGAGGCGGTCTTCCGGGCGATCCCGGCCCAGCTCAAGGTCGCCATCAGCGTGGGCATCGGGCTGTTCATCACCATCATCGGCCTCGTGGACGCGGGCGTCGTGCGCAAGCCGGCCGGCCCGGTGCCGGTCGAGCTCGGGGTCGGTGGCTTCCTCGCCGGCTGGCCCACCCTGGTCTTCCTCATCGGGCTGTTCCTCATCGCCGCCCTGCTGGCCCTGCGGGTCCAGGGCGCGATCCTCTACGGGATCGTCACCGCCACGGTGCTCGCGATCGTGGTCGAGGCGATCGTCCAGGTCGGGCCCCGCAACCCCGACGGCAGCAACCCCACCGGCTGGGGCCTCAACGTGCCCGCCCTGCCCGACTCCTGGGTGCGCACGCCCGACTTCAGCCTCATCGGTGAGTTCAGCCTGCTGGGCTCGGTCTCCTCGATGGGCCTGACCGCCGTGTTCCTGCTCGTGTTCACGCTCATGCTCGCCGACTTCTTCGACACCATGGGCACGATGGTCGCCGTCGGCGCCGAGGCCGGGCTGCTCGACGAGGACGGGAACCCGCCCAACACCCGCCGGATCCTCGTCGTGGACTCCCTGGCCGCCGCCGCCGGTGGGGCCGCCGGCGTGAGCAGCAACACCTCCTACATCGAGTCCACCGCCGGCGTGGGCGAGGGGGCGCGCACCGGTCTGGCCTCGATCGTCACCGGCGTGCTGTTCCTGCTCGCCACCTTCCTCTCGCCCCTGGTCGCCGTCGTGCCCCACGAGGCCGCCACCCCGGCGCTGGTCATCGTCGGCTTCCTCATGATGCAGCAGGTCACCGGGATCGACTGGGACGACCTGGAGATCGCCCTGCCGGCCTTCCTCACGATCGTGCTCATGCCGTTCACCTACTCGATCACCGCCGGCATCGGAGCCGGGTTCGTGGCCTACGTGCTGCTCCAGGTCGTGCGGGGCAAGGGTCGCCAGGTGCACGTCCTCATGTGGGTCGTCGCGCTCCTGTTCCTCGTCTACTTCGGGATCGACCCGATCCAGGGCTGGCTCGGTCTGTGAACGATCTCGTTAGGCCAGGCAATGACCTAGACTAAGGATCATGCCTGCGCCCGACCCCGAGACGTCCGCGCTGGCGCACGACCTCCGCATCGCGTGCATGCGCGTGGCGCGCCGGGTGCGCTACGACGCCGACAACACGATCCCGCCGCACCTGTTCAGCATCCTCGTCCGCCTCGCCGAGCGGCCCCGCACCGTCGGCGAGCTGGCGACCATCGAGCAGGTCACCGCCCCCAGCATGAGCCGGGCGGTCACGCAGGTGTGCGACTCCGGCTGGGCGGAGCGCTCGGCCGACGAGCACGACGGTCGCCTCGTCCGCCTCACCCTCACCTCCGAGGGGGAGGAGACGGTGCGGCGGGAACGGGCCCACCGGGACGCCTGGATGACCGAACGGCTGGAGGGGCTCACCGCCCCGCAGCGTCGGCTGCTGCGCGAGGCCACCGACCTGCTGGCCCAGGTGGTCGACCGGTGAGCACCATGTTCGCCGCCCTCGCGGTGCGCAACTACCGGATCTACGCCGCCGGCGCGCTCGTCTCCAACGTCGGCACGTGGATGGGGCGCGTGGCGCAGGACTGGGTGGTCCTGACCGAGCTGACGGACAACTCGGCCTCCGCGCTCGGCATCGTCACCGGGCTGCAGTTCCTGCCCATCGTCCTGCTGACCCCGATCGCGGGGGCCGTCTCCGACGCCTTCCCCAAGCGTCGGGTGATGATGGCCAGCCAGTCGCTCATGGGCCTGTTCGCGCTGATCATGGGGCTGTGGGTGCTCTCGGGGCAGATGGAGCTGTGGCACATGTACGTCATGGCCCTGCTGTCGGGCACCGCCGCGGCCTTCGACGCGCCGGCCCGGCAGGCCTTCGTCTCGGAGATGGTGCCCCCGGAGCGGCTGACCAACGCGGTGGGTCTGAACAGCGCCTCCTTCCACTCCGGCCGGCTGATCGGACCGGCCTCCGCCGGGCTCCTCATCGCCTGGCTCGGCACCGGACCGACCCTGCTGGTCAACGCGCTGACCTTCGCCGCCGTGCTCGTCGCCCTGCTGGCGATGGACGTCGACCTGCTCGCGCCGCCGCCGGACCGGACCGGGCAGGGGCGGGCCAAGGTCCGGGAGGGCGTGGCCTACGTCCGGCGGCGGCCGGACATCATCCTCATCATGGTGATCGCCTTCATGCACGGCACCTTCGGGATGAACTTCCAGATCACCAACGCCCTGATGGCCACCGAGATCTACGGCAAGGGCGTGGAGGAGTACGGCATCACCGGGTCGGTCATGGCGATCGGGTCCCTCGGCGGGGCGCTGCTGGCAGCCCGGCGCGACCGGCCGCGGTGGCGCCTGCTGCTGGGCTCCCTGGCCGCCTTCGCGGTGATGACCTTCTTCACCGCGACGGCCCCGACCTTCCTGCTCTACACCGTCCTGCTCGTGCCCACCGGCCTGACCGCCCTGACCGTCATGGTCAGCGCGAACGCCATGGTGCAGCTGTCGGTCGACCAGGCCGTCCGCGGCCGGGTCATGGCCCTCTACATGGCGGTGTTCTTCGGCGGGACGCCCCTGGGGTCCCCCCTGATCGGCTGGATCGGTGAGCACTGGGGCGCCCGCTGGACCCTGCTCATCGGCACCATCGCCTGCGGGCTCACAGCCGTCGCTGCGACCATCTACGTCATGCGCCACGACAACCTGCGGCTGCGGTTGAGGGCCAGCTGGCTGCGGCCGCTCGCCCTGGAACGTGGCACGCTGACCGAGCTCCTGCCCGAGAAGGTGATCTGATGAACGCCCGTGCCCGCCGCCTCGTCGTCCTGCTGGCCCTGGCCGCGCTGCTGCTCGCGCCCGTGCTGGCCACCCTGGCCTGATGCCGACCTTCACGACGAGGCCCACCCTCACCGGCACCCACGGGATGGTCTCGAGCACCCACTGGCTGGCCTCGCAGGCCGCCATGCGGATGCTCGAGCTGGACGGCAACGCCGCCGACGGCGCGGTCGCCGCCGGCCTCGTCCTGCAGGTGGTCGAGCCCCACCTCAACGGACCCGGAGGCGACCTGCCGCTGATCGTGGCCTCCGCCGACGACCCGGTGCCCCGCGTCCTCTGCGGGCAGGGCCCGGCACCGGCCGGCGCCACGCCCGACCACTTCGCCGCGGCCGGGCTCGACCGGGTCCCCGGCGCCGGCCCGCTGGCCACGGCGGTCCCTGGGGCGACCGAGGCCTGGCTGGTCCTGCTGCGGGACCGGGGCACGATGACCCTGGCGCAGGTGGCGGCGCCGGCCCTGCACTACGCACGGTCCGGTCACCCCGTGCTGGAGCGGGTCGCAACGACGATCGCCTCGGTGCAGGAGCTCTTCGAGCAGGAGTGGACGACCTCGGCCGACACCTGGCTGGTCGACGGGGCCCCGCCCGTGCCGGGCTCGCTGCTGGCGAACCCGGCCTGGGCCGACACCCTGGAGCGGCTGGTCGCCGAGGAGCGCGCGGCCGGCGGCACCCGGGAGCAGGGCATCGACGCCGTCCGCCGGGCCTGGTCCCAGGGGTTCGTGGCACAGGCCGTGGACGAGTTCGCCCGGCGCCCCTTCCGGCACCCCGGCGGGCCGGTGCTCCCCGGTGTGCTCACCGGGGCCGACATGGCGGCCTTCGAGGCCACCTGGGAGGACGCCGTCACGGCCGACTGGCAGGGCCACACGATCGCCAAGACCGGCCCGTGGGGCCAGGGCCCGGCCCTGCTCCAGGTCCTGGGGATGCTCGACCAGCTCGCCGCCTCGGGCACCGTCGACGCCACCGACCTCGACACCGTGGACGGCCTCCACGCCCTCGTCGAGACCTGGAAGCTGGCCATGGCCGACCGCGAGGCCTGGCTGGGCGACAGCGCCGAGGTGCCGACGGACGACCTGCTCTCGAGCACCTACCTGGCCGACCGGGCCGCCCTCGTCGGGACGACGGCCGACCGGACGCTGCGGCCCGGCTCGCCCGGCGGGCGCACCCCGAGGATCGCTGCGCAGGCGCTGGCCGTCGAGGGTGCCGGCGCCACCGACGCCACCGGGGGCGAGCCCACCGTGCCCGGCGCCCGCAGCACCGACCCCGTGGTGCGGTCCGACGGCACCGCCCGGGGGGACACCTGCCACGTCGACGTCGTCGACCGCTGGGGCATGCTCGTCTCGGCGACCCCCAGCGGCGGCTGGCTGCAGTCCTCGCCCACCATCCCCTCGCTGGGGTTCGCGCTCGGCAGCCGCCTGCAGATGACCTGGCTGGAGCAGGGCCTGCCCAGCTCCCTCGTCCCGGGCCGCCGTCCCCGGACCACCCTGACGCCCACGCTCGTGCTGCGCGACGGCATACCCGTCCTCGCCTGCGGGAGCCCCGGGGGCGACCAGCAGGACCAGTGGCAGAGCGTCTTCCTGCTCCGTCACCTCGTCGGCGGCCTGTCGCTGCAGGAGGCGATCGACGCGCCCCAGCTGCACACGACCAGCTTCCCGGGCAGCTTCACCCCCCGCGCCACCGAGCCCGGGGTCGTGGTCGCCGAGTCGCGCCTGGGCCCCGACCTGCTGGCCGGGCTGCGGTCCCGGGGGCACGAGGTCGTCGACGCCGGACCATGGTCGCTGGGGCGGCTGTGCGCCGTCGCCCGCGACCCGGGCACCGGCGTGCTCTCCGCCGCCGCCAACCCCCGCGGGATGCAGGGGTACGCCGTCGGGCGTTGACACCCGTTGATGACCTAGCGTGGGGCGCGCGCCCCACCCCGACCAGGAGGATCCGTGCCCACCCCCGTCAACCTCGCCAAGCTGGCCATGAAGTACGGCCCCGTCGTCTACACGCTCGCCCAGAAGTACGGACCCCAGGTCGCCGAGCAGATCCTGCGCAAGGACGCCCCGGCCCGGCAGTTCGTCGACGGGCAGCGCCAGCGCCTCGGGTCGGGCGCGAGGAAGCAGGCGCTCGCCCACGCCGACAGCCTCGTCGACGGCGCCGTGCAGCAGGTCTTCCACGCGGGCGAGCCCTACTGGGTGGTGTTCTCCCGCAACGAGCCCGTCGGGGTGCACCCGCACACCAACCTGCCCTACGAGACGCTGCTGCTCAACGCCGACCCGAGCAAGCGCCGCCGCCCCGAGGAGGTGCGCCGGACCGTCTCGCTGCCCCGGACGCCCCGCCGGACGAGGCGGCAGCCGTGAGCATCGGTCCGTTCTCGGCCCTCCGGGTGGACTACGAGGGGGAGGGCCTGTCCGAGGAGGGCTGCCCCGCCGCGCCCTGGACGCTCCTGCAGGACTGGATCGGCGCGGCCGTCGCCCGGCAGCAGGAGCGGGGCGACGTGCCGGAGCCGCTGTCGATGTCCGTGGCCACGAGCGACCCCGACGGTCTGCCCGACGTGCGGACCGTGCTGCTGCGCGACCTGGACCTGCGCGGCCCGGCCTTCTACACCTCGACCACCTCCGCGAAGGGCGAGCAGCTGGCCGCCAACCCCGGGATGGCGGTGGCGCTGACCTGGCCGGCCATGTTCCGGTCCGTGCGCATGCGCGGGTATGCCGAGGCGCTGCCCCGTGCACAGGTCGAGGACTACTTCCGCAGCCGGCCGTGGGGCGCCCGCGTCGGGGCGCACGCCTCGGCCCAGTCCCGGCCGGTGCCGGACCGCGCGACGCTGGAGACGGCATACCGGGAGAGCGCGGAGCGCTTCCCCGACACCGGTTCGCCGGACGACGTCCCGGTGCCTGAGGGGTGGGGCGGCTACCGGCTCGTGGCCGACCGGGTGGAGCTGTGGGCCGGACGGCGCAGCCGGCTGCACGACCGGATCGTGTGGGAGCGGGTGGGGCCGGGCGGGCTGGACGAGCCGGCGGCCTGGCACCGGCTGCGGCTGCAGCCCTGACGCCCGACGCGACGGCTCGTAGGATGACCGCGTGAGCGAGCTGATCGACACCACCGAGATGTACCTCAAGACCGTCCTCGAGCTCGAGGAGGACGGGGTGGTGCCGATGCGGGCGCGGATCGCCGAACGACTGGGACAGTCCGGGCCTACGGTGTCCCAGACGGTCGCCCGGATGGAGCGTGACGGCCTGCTGCAGCTGGCCCCCGACCGGCGGCTCGAGCTGACCGACGAGGGGCGGCTGGCGGCCGTGCGCGTCATGCGCAAGCACCGGCTGGCCGAGCGCCTCCTCGTCGACGTCATCGGTCTGGACCCGGCCTACGTGCACGAGGAGGCCTGCCGCTGGGAGCACGTCATGAGTGAGCAGGTCGAGCAACGGATCCTCGAGCTGCTGGAGGACGGCACCACCTCGCCGTACGGCAACCCGGTCCCCGGGCTCGTCGAGCTGGGGCGGGCGGAGGCCGCGCCTGCCCAGGGCCGTCCCAGCGTCGAGCTGGCCCGGGCGGCGGCGGGGGAGCGGGTCGAGGCCGTGGTCACCCGGATCGGGGAACCGGTCCAGGTGGACCCGGAGGTGCTCGGCCTGCTGCTCGAGTCCGGGATCCGTCCCGGCGCGCACGTGCGGGTGTGGACCGAGGACGAGCGCACCATCGTGGAGGCGCTCGACGGCGAGGCGGTGTCGCTGCCCGTGGACGTCGCCGCCCACGTCTTCTGCCGCTAGGCCGAGGCCGGACGGGCGCCCGCCCCCGGTCCTCCCCGGATGTGACTTCCGTCACGATCTGCCCGGTGGGGGGTTGGCCCTGACCGCCCGTCGGCGCAGGTCGGAGGGTATGCCCCACCCGCAAGGGTGGCCCCCCGTCCACAGGGCCGTGACCGGAACGTGACATTCGCCCGGGGGGCTGTGTAGCCTCGGCTGCGCTCCTCTCCCCTGGAGGAGAACCCGCGCGCACCGCCGAGTCCTGCCAGCGCGTCCGGGACCAGCACGAGCACCGCGTGGCAGGAGCGGGGGAACCACCTTCGGGGCAGCGACGCCCCTGGGGCTTACGGCCCGGCGCCCACCGGACCGGGGGACCTTCCATCCCCAGCCCGACAGCTCACCCCGCAGGCACTGGAGGACACCCCGTGACCCACCGCACCCTCGGCCGCCACCGTCGGCCCACCCGGCTGGCCACGGCCGGCACCCGTCTGACCCGCTCCGCCGCCATCGCCGCGACCTCGACCGGACTCGTCGCCGGCGCCGCCCTCAGCTCGGGCGCCACGCCCCAGGACCGCTCGACCGGGGTCGCGCCGGCCGACGCGCTCCTGCGGGTCGTCGACCACGTCGCGGCCGCCGAGCGTCCCGCGGTCGCCGCCAAGGCCCCCGACGTCGTCGAGGCCGCCCGCAGCTTCGGGACGACCGGCTTCTCGGCCGCCCGGGTCGTCACGGCGGCCCCGGCCGCCGACCGCGCCCAGGAGCAGGTGGCCGAACGCGCCGCCCAGCAGGTGGCCGAGCGGGAGGCGCCCGCCGCCAGCCGCACCCAGGAGCGGGAGGCCGTGCCGGCCGCGCAGGAGGAGGCCGCCCCCGCCCGGGAGGCCCAGCCCGAGCCGGCCCCCGAGCCGACGCCCGCCCCCGCGCCGGCCCCGCAGCCTGCTCCCGCTCCGAGCGGTGGTGTCCTGTCGGTCGCCGCCGCCTACACCGGGATCCCGTACGTCTGGGGAGGAACCACCCCGGCCGGATTCGACTGCTCGGGCTACACCCAGTACGTCTTCGCCCAGGTCGGGATCGCGCTGCCGCGCACGGCGGCCCAGCAGCAGGCCTACGCCACCCCGGTGAGCAACCCGCAGCCCGGCGACCTGGTGTTCTACGGCTACCCCGCCTACCACATGGGGATCTACGCCGGGAACGGGATGATGTACGACTCGCCGCGCCCAGGGAAGTTCTCCTCCCTGCGCCCGATGTTCGACGGCGTCTCCGGCTACGGTCGCGTCATCGGAGGCTGACCCCTCGAGCAGCTCGACGAGGGCCCCCGACCGGACGGTCGGGGGCCCTCGTCGTGCCGCTGCCCCGCCGGACGACGGTCGTCGGTCCGGCGCGACGGCGGCGCCACCTCAGGGGGTGGCCACCTCCGCGGACGCCTCGTCCGACTCGTCGTCGAACTCGCCGAGGATCTGCTCGAGGATGTCCTCCATCGAGGTCATGCCCACCACCCGGCCCTGGTCGTCGCGGACCAGGGCCAGCTGGGCGCGCTGCTGGCGCAGGGCGGCCACGGCGTCGATGAGGGGCATGGTGGCCTGGATGGAGGCCACCGGCTGGAGGAAGTCCCCCAGGGGAAGGTCGGCGCGGTCGCGGGCGGTGGCCAGGATGGCGTCCCGCACGTGGACCAGTCCCCGGATCCTCCGCGTGCCCGCCCGCCCGGTCGGCTCGACCACGAAGAGCCGGGACCGGCCGCTCTCGCGGCTGACCCGCTCCACGTCCGCGGCGGTGGCGGTCCGGGGGACCGTGACCGCGGCGGCCGTCGGGAACATCACCGCCGCCACCGTCTCCTCCTCCAGCCGCAGCGCACCGGTGAGGATCTGGTGGTCGGCGTCCTCCAGGACCCCGTGCTCGTAGGACTGGGCCAGGAGCAGCTGCAGGTCCGCCGGGGTCTGGGCGTTGCCGAGCGTGTCGACCGGGTCGACCCGCACCAGCCGCAGCATGAGGTTGGCGAGCTCGTTCATCACCCACAGGACCGGGCGCATGACCCAGGTGAAGGCGCGGAAGGGGAGGGCGAGCAGCACCGCCGAGGTCTCGGGGTGGGAGATCGCCCACGACTTGGGGGCCATCTCGCCGACGACCATGTGGAGGAAGACCACGACGGTCACCGCGATGACCACCGAGATGGCGTGCACCATGACGTCCGGCGCCCCGAGCCAGGCGATGAGCGGGTCCAGGGCGTAGGCCAGCGCCGGCTTGGCGATCGCCCCCAGGGCGAGCGTGCACAGGGTGATGCCCAGCTGCGCGCCCGCCAGCATGAGGGACAGCTCGCGGGACGCGCCGACGGCGGCGCGCGCCGCCCGGCTGCCCTCCTCGGCCCGCTCCTCCAGACGGTGCCGCTTGGCGGCCACGATGGCGAACTCGGCGGCCACGAAGAAGGCGTTCGCGGCCAGCAGCAGCACGCTGACGACCATGGCGGTGGCGGTGCTCATCGGGCCACCTCCAGCGTCTCGTCCGTGGTGATGAGCAGGGCGGTGTCCGAGGACAGGGCGGCCCGCTCGTCCTCGCTGAGCCGCGCCCAGTCCCCGACGCTCCGCGTCACGACGGGGTGCAGGGTGACGGTCTCGGGCACGTACCGGTGCACGGTCACCACGTCGACCCGGGTCTGGTGCACGTCGTCGTCGCCCTCGCCGTTCCGGCTGGTCCAGCGGACCAGCACGCTGTCCCCCTCCTCGGCGGTGCGGCCGAGCCGGTCCAGGACCAGGCCCGAGAGGGTGTCGTAGTTCTCGTCCTCGGGCAGCTCGACCCCGGTGACCTGGGCGACCTCGTCGATGCGCAGCCGGGCCGACAGGTCCCACAGGCCGTCGGCCCGGGCCTGGCTGGTGGACTCCTCCACGTCGTCCTCGTCCCAGATCTCGCCGACCACCTCCTCGGCGACGTCCTCGAAGGTGACCACCCCGGCGAAGCCGCCGTACTCGTCGACGACGACGGCCAGCTGCTGGTGCGCCGAGCGCAGCTCCTCCAGCACGCGGGGCAGCGGCAGCGACTCCGGCACGATGAGCGCCTCGTCGGCCAGGTCGCGCACCGAGGTGGCGGCCCTGCTGCCCGGGTCCACCTGCAGCAGGTCGTGCAGCCCGATGACGCCGACGACGTCGTCGATGTCCCGGCCGACGACCGGGAAGCGGGCGTGCCCGGACTCCAGGGCCTCCAGGACCACTGCCACCGTCTCGTCGGCCTGGATGGTCAGGACCGACGGCCGCGGGGTCATGACCTCGCCGGCGACGCGGTCACGGAAGGCGAGCCCACGCTCCAGCAGCGTGGAGAGCTCCTCGTCGAGGGTTCCGCCGCTCTGCGACTCGGCGATGATCCGCGTCAGGTCCTCCGGGGTCGCCCCCTGGGGCAGCTCCTCGACCGGCTCGATGCCCACGGAGCGCAGCAGGGCGTTGGACGCGGAGTCGAACAGGCGGATGACCGGCCCGAGCACGGCGAGGTAGGCCAGGGTGGAGCGGGAGAGCGCCCGGGCCAGGGGGACGGGACGCGCGATGGCCCAGTTCTTGGGCCCGAGCTCGCCGATGACCATCTGCAGGACGGTGGAGAAGACGAGGACGCCGACCGAGAAGGCCGAGACCATCGCGGCGCGGGTCAGCGGCCCGGCGTCCCCGAAGGTCTCGGACAGCCCCCGGACGAGCAGCTCCTCCCCGAGGTAGCCCACGAGAAGGGCGGTGACGGTGATGCCGAACTGGGCCCCGGAGAGGGTGAAGGAGAGCCGGGAGGTGACCTTCAGGGCCCGCTGCGCGGGCGCGTCCCCCTCGTCGGCCAGCTGGCGGAGCCGCCCCCGGTCGACGCTGACGTAGGCGAACTCCTGGGCCACGAAGTAGCCCGTCATGACGGTGAGGACGACCACGACCGTCACGCCGGTCGCGATCAGCACGGGGTCCCCTCCCCGAGGATGTGCAGCCGGGGCGAGCCCGGCCCGGTACTACCGGGGTGGTCGGTGGATGACGCGTCGTTCATCCGCCCAGTGTACGGCGGGCAGTAGGGTTCTCGGCGTGTCCGGCGGTGCGGTGGTGCTCCTCGTCGCCCTCGGCGGCGCGGTCGGCTCCCTCCTCCGCTGGGGGCTGGAGGGGTGGGTGGAGGCATGGGGCGGAGGCCACGTGGGGACCCTGCTGGTCAACGTCCTGGGGTGCCTCATCATGGGGGCGCTCCTCACCTGGCGCCGGCTTCCGTCGGTCCCCGTCTGGGCTCCTCCCCTCCTCGGCACCGGGGTGCTCGGGGGCTTCACGACCTTCTCCGGGTATGCGGTGTGGGCCCGCGTCGTCCCCTCCGCCGAGCGGACCTCCGCGCTGGTCCACCTGGGCCTGACCCCGGTGCTGTGCCTCGCCGCGCTCGCCGCGGGGGCGTTGCTCGCGGGGCGCGTGCTCGGCATACCCGTGCGTCCTCACCACGGCATCCCCACGCCTCCCTCCCACGGCGGCGCCCCATGACGCCCTGGTTGGCCGCCCTGGCCGTCGCCGCCGGAGGTGCAGTCGGCGCGGTCCTGCGCTGGGCCCTGGCACGGTGGCTGGGGGAGGGGGCGGGCCTGGCCCTGGCGAACGTGGTCGGGTCGGCCGCGCTGACCGCGATCGTGCTCCGGGCCACGGGATGGCCCGCACCGGTCGTGCTGCTGCTGGCGACCGGGGTGTGCGGGGCCCTGACCTCGTGGAGCACGCTCGCCGCCCAGGTCTGGTGGGCCGCCGTCCAGGGCCGGTGGCGCGTCGCGGCCCGGGTGCTGGGGGGCTCGCTGGGGGGTGGCCTGGCCGCCGTCCTGCTCACCTGGTCGGCCCTGGGGCGCTGAGGCGGACGGCCCCTGGGCACGGCCCGGAGGCGACACGGCCCCTGCCCTGCGGGGGTCTGTCGGTGCCACCTCCTACGGTGGTCAGCAGATGGAGGCCCGGGACGCGGAACCGGGCGCTGATGCCGATCGAGGTCGAGGAGGGCGAGGGTGGGAGTCCGGCTGCTGCACACCGCCGACTGGCAGATCGGCATGACCCGGCGCTTCCTGGAGCCCGAGGCACAGGCGCGGTTCACCGCGGCGCGGGCCGACGCGGTGCGACGGCTGGGCGGAGTCGCCCGCGACCAGGGCTGCGACCTCGTCGTCGTCTGCGGAGACGTCTTCGAGAGCAACCACCTGACCCCGCAGACGGTCCGTCGCGCGCTCGACGCGCTCCGGTCGGTCCCCGTGCCCGTCTACCTCCTGCCCGGCAACCACGACCCGCTGGACGCCGCCTCGATCTACCGCAGCGAGCTCTTCCGGACCGAGGCGCCCGACCACGTCCACGTGCTGGACCGTGCGGGGATCCACGAGGTGGCCCCGGGGGTGGAGCTGGTCGCGGCTCCCTGGGAGAGCAAGCACCCCGGCCGTGACCTCGTCGCCGAGGCGTTGGCCACGGTGCCCTCCGGGCCGGCCCCCGACGGGGTCGTCCGGGTCGTCGTGGGCCACGGGGCCGTCGACGAGCTGGACCCCGACCGCCGCAGCGACAGCACCATCCGTACCGGGCCCCTGGTGGCCGCGCTCGAGGAGGGCCGGGTGCACTACGTCGCGCTGGGCGACCGGCACTCGCGGACGACCGTCGCCGGTCGCACCGACCTGCGCTACTCCGGGGCCCCCGAGCCGACCCGGGAGACCGAGGTCGCCCCCGGCGACGTCCTCGTCGTGGACCTCGACCCCCGGCGGGAGGAGGTCGCCCGGGTGACCCCCCACCGGGTGGCGACGTGGTCGTTCCGCGTGGTCGACCGTCGGGTGGACGGCCAGCCGGACCTCGCCGCGCTCGACCGCGAGCTGGACGACCTCCCCGACAAGGACCGCACGATCGTGCACCTGCAGCTGGCGGGCACCCTGACCGTGCCCGACCTGGCCCGCCTGGACGCGCTCCGGGAACGGCACCGCGACCAGCTCGGGGCCCTGGTCGAACGCGACCGCCACCAGGACGTGGTGGTCGTCGAGGGGGACGACGACGCGTGGGAGACGCTGACGGTCGGCGGCTTCATCGCCGCAGCGGCGGCCGAGATCCAGGTCGCGGCACGGGCCGGCGGCCCACCGTCCGTGCCGACGGCCACGGCAGGGCCCGGGAGAGGGGCGGCGTCCGCCTCGACGTTCGTCGCCGGTCGGCCCGACGACGAGGAGAGCGCCCGCGACGCGCTCGCGCTGCTCTACCGGCTCACGAGGGGGTCGGCATGAGGCTGCACCGGATCACCCTGCGGGACGTCAAGGGGGTGGCCGACCGCACGGTCGACCTGCCCGACCGGGGCGTCGTCGTCCTCGAGGGGCCCAACGAGGTGGGCAAGACGACCCTGGTGGAGGCCTTCGACCGGCTCCTGGACCTGCGGTGCACCTCGGCCAGCGCCCTGGCGCGCTCGCTGCAGCCCGTCGGCCGTGACGTCGGCCCGTTCGTGGAGGCCGAGCTCACCGTGGCAGGCCGACGGATCCGCATCGCCAAGCGGTGGCTCCGGTCCCCCCTGGTGGAGCTCGACGTCCTGGGGTCGGCGCCGGAGCACCTCACGGGGTCGGCGGCGCAGGCGCGGCTGGACCAGCTGCTCGACGGTGCCCTCGACCGGACGCTGTGGCGGGCCCTGCGCCTGACCCAGTCCGGTGACGGGGCCGTCGCCCCCCTCGTGGGGAGCGGGGCGTTGCGTGAGGCCCTCGACGCCGCCGTCGAGGCGCACACGCACGACGGTGACGGCGAGCGCGTGCTCGACGCGGTCGAGGAGGAGTACCGGCGCTACTTCACCGCCCGGGCGGGGCGCCCCACCGGCGACTACCGCTCCGCCATCGAGGCCCACCACCGGGCCCAGCAGGAGGTGGCCGAGGCGCACCGGCTCCTCGAGGAGGCGAACCTGCTCCTGGACCGGCAGCAGGCCGCACGGACCGAGCTCGCTGATGCGGACCAGCGCCTCGTCGCGGCGCGCGACGAGGCGAGGGAGGCCCAGCAGCGTCTGGAGGAGCTCGAGGTCGTCCGCGCCGCCCGGCGCGGCGCCACCGAGGCCCACCGGCTCGCCCAGGAACGGTCCCGGGCCGCCCGGCGCGAGCTGGACGCCAGGAGACGGCTGGTGGCGGACCTCGACGGACTGACCACGCGGGTGCAGGAGGACGAGCAGGCCCTGGCGGACCTGGAGGCCCAGGCGCAGGGGCTGGCCCCCGCCCTGACCGAGGCCGAGGACCAGCGTCGCGCGGCCGAGCAGGCCGTCGCGGCGGCCGAGGAGGCGCTGCGCACGGCCCGCGCGGACCTGGACCACTGCCACGACCGCGCCAGGCTGGCCGAGCGTCAGGGCCTGGCCGACCGGCTGCAGCGGCGTGGCGCGCAGCTCGCCCAGGCGCGCGCCGCGGTGCCGCGGACCCCTGTGACGGCCGAGGAGCTGCGCGCCCTGGAGCGTCAGGAGCAGGACCTGGCCGTGCTCACCGCCCGGCACGAGCAGGCCAGCGCCAGCGTCGTGGTCGAGTCGCTCGGGGCCGACGTGGACGTGGCGCTCGTCGGCGGGGTGGAGGACGGTGCGGATGGGGGTCGACGGGTGGGGCCGGCCACCACGGGCACCTTCCGGGTCACCCAGGACCTGGAGGTGACGGTGCCGGGAGCCGTGCGCATCCGGGTCGGCACCGGCTCCGACGCCGAGCAGCGGCGGGCCGACCTCGAGGTCTCGCACGCCGCCCTGCAGGCGGCCCTCGACCGGCTGGGGTGCACCGACGTCGACGAGGCCCGCGAGCTGGCGACCCGGACCAGGGAGAGCGCAGCCGCCGTCCGCGAGCTCGAGCGCGAGGTGGAGACGCTCCTGGCCGCGCAGGGGACGACCGGCAACGGCGCGGTCGACGTGGTCGAGGGTGGCGACCTGCCTGGGCCGCTTCGTCGCGAGCTGGCGGCCCTGCGAGCACGGGTCGAGGACGAGGCCATGCTCCGGGGAGCGCGCCAGGACGCGCAGCCCCTCCCTGAGGACGTCGATGCGGCCCGGACGGCCGAGCGCGCCGCGGCCGAGGACCTGAGCCGGTACCGTCGGCGTCTGGACGTGGCGACGACGAGCGTGGAGCAGTGCCGCCGGCGCGCCGCCGACGTCGTGGCGGCGGTGGACCGGCTGGCCTACCGGCTCGAGGCCGACCGGACACGCCTGGTCGACCTGGAGGCAGCCGTGCGGTCCGCACGCGCCGACGTCCAGGACGATGCACTCGCGGTCGCCGCCGAACGGTGCGCGGCGGAGGAGTCCGCCGCGGCCGCCGAGCTGGAGCGTGCCGCGGCGGCCGAGACCGCCGCGGACGCCGACAGGGTCGCCGCCCGTGCCCACGAGGCCGAGCGACGCTCGGCCCGGCTCACCGAGGAGGCGGACCGTGCCCGGGAGGTGCTGCACACGCTCTCCGGCCAGGTGGAGCTGGCCGCCAGCGAAGGGCGTCAGGAGCTGTACGAGCTGGCCGAGGCCGGCCTCGACGAGGCGGAGCGTCGGCTGGCGGCCCTCGACCGGCGTGCACGCGCGGTCAGGCACCTGCGCACCACCCTGCACAGCCACCGGGACGCGGCCCACCGTGCCTACGTGCGGCCCTTCACCGAGACGCTGGACCGGCTCGGACGGCAGGTCTACGGGCCGACGTTCGCGGTGACCGTCGACGAGGAGCTCTCGCTCCGTGCCCGCAGCCTGGAGGGCTCCACCGTGCCCTTCGAGGAGCTCTCCGGCGGGGCCAAGGAGCAGCTGGGCATCCTGGCCCGGTTGGCCGTGTCGAGGCTGGTCGAGCCGGCGCAGGGGGTGCCCGTCGTCATCGACGACGCCCTCGGCTACAGCGACCCGGCGCGGCTGCGGAGGATGGGGGAGGTGCTGGGAGCGACCGCCGGGCCGGACGCGGACCTGCAGGTGGTCCTGCTCACCTGCACCCCGGGTCGCTACGCCTCCGTGCCCGGCGCCCGCACGATCCGGCTGGACCCGGAGGACCCGGTCGCAGTGTCTTCAGGTCGCGCGGACGTCGAGGACCGACGGCCCGCCTCCCTGGACCGGAGCGCCTGAGCGCCTACGGGTCGGCGCCGGCCGGCGGCGGAGCTGTCCGGGGGCGGTGCCCGGTCGCGCGTGTCCGGAAGCCCCGTTAGCGTCGAAGGATGAGCGACCAGAAGAGCATCACCGTGACCCGCACCATCGACGCCTCCGCCAAGGACATCTTCGACGTCCTGTCCCTCCCCGAGCACCACGTCCAGATCGACGGGGCAGGTTTCGTCCGGTCGGTCGACCACGGCGACCGGATCACCGGCACCGGCCAGACGTTCACGATGAACATGTCCGGGGAGCACATGGGCGGGGACTACCAGACCGACAACCACGTGACCGGATACGAGGAGGGCAAGCTGCTCGCCTGGCAGACCGCCCCCGCAGGGACCGAGCCCAAGGGCTGGCAGTGGGTGTGGGAGCTGGTGCCGCAGGGGCCGGACAGCACCGAGGTGCGCCACACCTACGACTGGAGCAACGTCACCGACCAGGAGCTGCTCAAGAAGATCAGCTTTCCGCTCGTCTCCGAGGAGCAGATGGAGGAGAGCCTCAACCGGCTCGCGGCCGCCGTCGCCTCCTGAGCGCCCGACGTGAGAAGATCGACCCCGCGCCCGGCCACCCGGCCGGGTCTGCCCTCGTAGCTCAGGGGATAGAGCACCGCTCTCCTAAAGCGGGTGTCGCAGGTTCGAATCCTGCCGGGGGCACGTCACATCTGTGCAGGTCAATGAGTTGCTGACGCCTAGAGACTGCCGCCCAGGTCGATTCCCGGAAAGACCCCGGAGGAGATGGTCGCGTCGGCACTGGGGGCGGGGTGGGGACGCGACCGTGGACGTGGCAGAGACGCGGGCATCGCCGCAGGTCACGGGGTGGGGACGTTTCCGGGGACGTCTCCAGGGACGTGGTGGGGACGTGCGTCCCCAGGTGGTGGCGGCCAGGGTGCTGAAGGTGCTGGAGGGGTCGCGGGCGACGTGGCAGGTGTGGCACGTGCGCGCCGAGACCCTGCGCCAGCTCCGCACCGCGCAGGTCCCCCTGGAGAAGCTCGAGGCGTACCAACGTGACGTCCAGCGATGGGTCTTGCACGGCTTCTCGGTGCCGGTCGGGGTGCCGCCGGAGCTGGGCGAGCCGGAGGTTCTGCGCCGCCCGGACGGGCAGTCCGCGCACACGGTGCACGGCAGCCAGGCCTACACCTCGAGGGCGATCCTGGCCGCCGAAGAGGAGCTCCTCGGCCTGGGGTTGCGCCGCGATGGCCGCCAGGCCGACCGGGTTGTCGTGGAGGACGTCCTGGCCGGCCAGAGTGGAGACGGTCCGGGACTGGACCGGTCTCAGGTGGCAATGGTCCGCACCCTGGCCACGAGCGGGTGCCGGATCCAGGTCGCTCTCGCCCCGGCCGGCGCGGGGAAGACCGCTGCCCTACGGGTGCTGGCTCGGATCTGGGAGGAATCAGGCGGCACCGTCCTCGGGCTGGCACCTACGGCGGTCGCGGCCGAGGAGCTCGGACGCGCCACCGGCATTCATGCCGACACCCTTGCCAAACACCTCCACCAGAAGGGCGCGGCAGGTGCCTCACCGGGAACCGGGACGACGTCTGACTTGGGCGGAGCCGTCGGCCCGGGGACGTTGGTGCTGATCGACGAGGCAGGCATGGCCGGCACCGGCGACCTCGCGGCCGTGGTCCAGCATGTCGTCGACGCCGGTGGCAGCGTGCGGCTGGTCGGGGACGACCAGCAGCTGGCCGCCGTGGCGGCCGGTGGCATCTTCCGGGACCTGGCCGAGCAGGGCCACGCGCACGGCACCACTGCGACCCTGACCGAGCTGCACCGGTTCACCGCCCCCGCCGAAGGAATCGCCACCCTCGCCGTCCGCGATGGTGACCCCGCCGGACTGGACCACTATCTCGACCACGGCCGGGTCCACGCCGGTGACACCGGGGACGTGGTCGAGGCGGCGTACGCCGCCTGGTCCGCCGACCAGGAGGCCGGCTTGTCGAGCCTGCTGCTGGCCGCGACCCGGGACACCATGCGTGAGCTGAACCAGCGCGCCCGGACCGACCGCCTCGACACCGCCGGGCAACCGCCCGGACGCGAGGTGGCCCTGGCCGACGGCACCCGCGCAAGCGCCGGCGACACGGTGATCACCCGCCGCAACGACCGCGCCCTGCGCGCTGGAGATGGGTCCTGGGTCAAGAACGGCGACCGATGGCACGTCCTTGAGGTCCGTTCCGACGGAAGCCTCTCCGTCGAGCGCCACCGCGACGGTAGCGGGAGCAAGAGGCCTCACGTCACCCTGCCGGCCGGGTACGCGGCAGAGCAGGTGCAGCTGGGGTACGCCAGTACCATCTACGGCGCCCAGGGCGCCACAGTGGACACCACTCACACCGTCCTGACCGGCACCGAGACCCGCCAGGCTCTGTACGTCGCACTCTCCCACGGCCGGCAGACCAACCACCTCTACCTGGCCACGCCCACCCCCTCGCTGGACGATGTTGGCCCCGACGTCCAGGACACGGTGGTGGAGCCGCGGCAGGTGCTCGCCGACGTCCTGGCCCGCGACGGTCCTGCACAGTCGGCCACGACCGTCGAGCGCGGCGACGCCGCACAGCTCCTGCGGGAAGCGGTGCTGGTCTACCAGGACGCCCTGCCGGTCCTGGCCCAACAACACCTCGGCCCCCGATCGGATGGCAGCCCTGGACAGCGCGCTCGAAAAATGGATGCCCGGTCTCACCGGAGCACCCGCCTACCCCCACCTGCGGGGCCAGCTCGCGCTGCGCTGGGTCGACGGAACCTCGCCGCTCAGGGTGGTCGAGCAGGCAACCTGGTACCGCGGTACCCAGACCCTCACCGAGGCCGACGACCCCGCAGCCGCTCTCGCCTGGCGCATCGCCGGCGCCACCGCACCGTCCCACCGCGACGCACCCCTGCCCTGGCTGCCCGACATCCCGGACGTCCTACGGCAGGACGCGGAGACGAGCGACTACCTCGACCGACTCACCCGTCGGATCGACGACCTCAAGCAGCGCCTCGCCGACGAAGCCAGCCAGGCCGGCGCGTTCGACCGCACGCCATGGCGGCGGACCCTGCCCCCGGACGTCGACGACCAGCTCATCAGCGACCTCGCCGCCTGGCGAGCCGCCCACGAGATCCCCGACACGGAGCCCAGCCCGGCGGGTCCGCCCATCAAGGAACCCAGGGCAGCCAGGCACCAGAGCCGACTCATCCGCCGACTGGCGGTGCCGTCACCGGTCTCCTCCGCGTCCACGGTAGACGCCGCGCCCGACAGGCTCCGAGCCGGTCAACGACAGGCAGAGCGCCACTGACTCCATGACGGTGCTACCCGCCAGCCGTCTGGTCCTTCGCGATGACCGTACGTCGATCACAAAGGATGCGGAAGCGCGCGCGGTCGATACATCGCTGTCACGCCGAGAGTCGGATGCTTCGGCAAGGGCCTGACCACGGCCGGCCACGCCGAGTAGCGGACGCTTCTGTTGAGCCCTGGATGCAGTTTCCGGCAGGGCAGTCGGTTCATAGACGAGCTAGTCCTACGTGATGTCGTAATTATCACACCCCATGACGGTTCGATGCCCTATCGCACCGCCCAAGAGGGGAGGATCGTTGGAAGTGACCGGATTCCAGAGGTCTGGTCACAGCCAAGGAGCAGTCATGAGAACCCCCACCCTCCCGCGGACCTGCGTTGCGCTCGCTGCGGCGATCATGAGCGTCTCAGGCGCCACTCCCGTGGTCGCCGTCCAGGCCGACCTTCCGGTCGCGGAGGCGTTCGCACCGGGGCCGCACCATCCCGACTCTGGCCTCGTGGAGGGACTGCACATCGGACAGGGATCCTGTGCCGACAGTCTCGTGGACTACGAGCGGCGTCACGTTGAGATGTTGGAAAGGGACGGCGGCGGGAGCACCGACTCTCCGGTGTGGCACCACCTCGACGCTGACCTCGTCGAGGGACTGCATATCGGACAGGGATTCTGTGCCGACAGTCGCCTGGACCACGAGCAGCGTCACGTTGAGATGGCCGAAACGCAGGGCCGCGGCATGGCCGACGCTCCCGTGTGGCACCACGACGGCGCGCCAGCCCCTCAACGCGACGACGCTCCAGCGTGGCACCACGAAGACGCGCCAGACCGCCAACGCGACGACGCTCCGGCGTGGCACCCCGACGGGGCTCCGGGCGCGGGTCACGACGAAAGGCCCGCTGACCACCACGGCGCCACCGGACGTCACGGCTGACCTCGCCTCCCGCCCTGACACGCTGCGCAGCGGTCAGCGCGCGCAGACGGTTCATCGCGACCGCGCCGGGGCCGCCGACCGCCGGACCCGTCATCCTCCCGCAGGGGTCAGGTTCAGGTGGTCGTGTTCCTCCGGATCACAATCCGCAGGTAGGGCCGCCACCCTGTTGGGACCAGTTCGGCGGGGCTCTGCTTCACGCAGCGCCCTTTGTGGCGCAAGCCATGGGGGGTAGGTCTGGTGTGCCGGCAGCCTCCCACGCGGTAGAAGAGCCACTACAAGACTGTGGGGCAAGATGTGACTGGCCGTCGGGGGCGGGCAACACGGAGCGCGTCCCGTCCGCCGGTCGAAGGTAGCGCGAAGTGTTCGGGGCCCATGAGAAGGACCGTAGTGAGCGTCACGGACTGCTCTCGCAGGGTCAGGCGTGGGCGGTGTGTTCGCGATCGGCGTGGCCGGGTGGTTCGAGCTGGAAGGTGGAGTGCTCGATGCTGACCTCGAAGTGGTCAGCCACGCAGTCCTGCAGACGGGCCAGCATCTCGGCGGCGTGACCGTCCGTGAAGCACTCCTCGTCCAGGACGACGTGAGCCGTCAGCACGGGTAGGCCGGTGGCGATGGTGGAGGCATGCAGGTCGTGCACGTCCTGCACGTGCGGGACCGCCAGTACGTGAGCGCGGACGTCGTCGAGGTCCAGCCCCTTGGGGGTGGACTCCAGCAGGATGTGGCCCGCCTCGCGCAGGATGGTGACGGCGCGGGGCACGATGAGGGCGGCGATGAGCATGCCGGCGATGGCGTCGATGCGGACCCACCCGGTGGTGGTGATGACGATGGCGCTGATGATGACGGCCACCGACCCCAGGGCGTCGTTGACGACCTCCAGGAACGCGGCGCGCATGTTGAGGTTGGCGCCGCGTCCGGAGCTGAGGACCAGCACGGAGGCGATGTTTCCGGCAAGGCCGACGATGCCGAAGATCAGCAGGCCGGTGGAGCTGACCTCATGCGGCTCGTACAGGCGGCGGACGCCCTCGACGAAGGCATAGATCCCGACACCCAGGAGCACGGCCGCCTGCGCGCCGGCGGCGAGGACCTCCGCCCGGCGGAACCCCCAGGTCCGCTCGGCGGTCGGTGGGCGCAGCGCCACCGACGCGGCGACCAGCGCCATGCCCAGCCCGGCAGCGTCGGTGAGCATGTGCCCGGCGTCCACCAGCAGGGCCAGGGAGCCCGTCCACAACGCTCCGATGACCTCGGCGACCAGGATGGTCGCGGTGATCGCGAACGCGACCGCCAGCCGGCCCCGGTGGGTGGTGACGGTCCCGTGGTCGTGACCTGCGCTCATGCGTGAGCTCCTTCCAGGTGGGCGCGGTCCTGCGCCGCGCCGGGGGCGACCAGGTGTCTGCTGCGGCCGGCACGGACGCCGTTGGCGATGACCAGGACCTCGGCCAGCTCGTGGACGAGGACGACCGCGGCCAGACCCAGCACGCCGAGCAGGGCCAACGGGATCAGGACCGCGATCAGGACCAGGGAGACCACGACGTTCTGCAGCATGATGGCGCGGGTGCGGCGGGCGTGCTCGAACGCATACGGCAGCAGCCGCAGGTCATCACCCATGAGGGCGACGTCGGCGGTCTCGATCGCGACGTCGGTGCCCATCGCGCCCATCGCCACGCCGACGTCCGCGGTGGCCAGCGCGGGCGCGTCGTTGACACCGTCACCGACCATCGCGGTCGGCCCCTGGGCGAGCAGGCAGGTGACCACCTGCGACTTGTCCTCCGGGCGCAGGTCGGCGTGCACCTGCTCGATGCCGGCCTCGGCGGCCAGGGCCCGTGCGGTGACCTGGTTGTCCCCGGTCAGCATCGCCACGGTGTAGCCGTGGTCGACGAAGCGGGCGATGACCTCGGCGGCCTCGGGCCGCAGCTCGTCCCGGACGGCGATGGCACCGACCGGCTGACCGTCGACCTCGACCACGACCGCGGTCGCGCCGGCCTGCTGCATCCGCCGCACGTCACCCGCCAGGTCACCAGGGTCGACCCAGCCCGGTCTGCCGAGCCGGACCCGCGCACCGTCGACCGTGCCGACCAGGCCGGCGCCGACCACGGCCCGCACGTCCTGCGCGGCGGGCACCGTGGCGGAGGCGGCCAGGATAGCTGCCGCCAGCGGGTGCTCGCTGCGGGCCTCCAGCGCGGCCGCCCACCCCAGCACCTGGTCCCGGTCGCTCACCGGTGCGGTAGCGACGTCGACCACGGCCGGCCGGTTGCGCGTGAGTGTGCCGGTCTTGTCCAGGGCCACGGTGCGGACCCTGCCCAGGGCCTCCATCGCCGCACCGCCCTTGATCAGGATCCCGCGGCGGCTCGCCGCGCCGATCGAGGCCACCGCGGTGACCGGCACCGAGATCGCCAGCGCGCACGGGGAGGCGGCCACGACCATGACCAGGGCCCGGTGCACCCAGACCGACGGGTCACCGAGGAGCGCGCCGAGCAGCGCGGTCAGGAGCGCGGCGACCAGGATGCCGGGCACCAGCGGGCGGGCGATCCGGTCCGCGAGCCGCTGCGTGGCGCCGCGCCGGGACTGCTCGGTCTCCACGACGTGCACGATGCGGGCCAGGGAGTTGTCCTGCGCGGTGGAGGTCACCGTGACCTCCAGGGCGCCGGTGCCGTTGATCGAGCCGGCGAAGACCTCCTGACCGGGGCCTGTCTCCACCGGCATCGACTCCCCGGTGATGGCCGAGGTGTCCATGCTGCTGCGCCCGCTGCGCACGGTACCGTCGGTCGCCAGCCGCTCCCCGGGCCGGACGACCATCACGTCCCCGATCGCCAGCCGGGCGGGGTCGAGGACGACCTCGCGGCCCCCGCGCAGCACCGTCGCCTCCTTGGGCACGAGGTCCAGCAGCGCCCGCAGGCCGTGCCGGGTCCGGGCCAGGGAGTACTCCTCCAGGCCCTCGCTGAGGGAGAACAGGAACGCCAGCGCGGCGGCCTCCTCCACCTGCCCCAGCAGGGTGGCACCCACGGCACCGATGGTCATCAGCAGACCGACCCCGAGCTTGCCGCGCGCCAGCCTCCGCAGCGCCCCGGGCACGAACGTGGACCCGCCCACCAGCAGCGCCGCCGCGGCCAGCACCAGTTCCACAGTCTCCCAGCCGCCGAGCCCGGCCAGGAACCCCGCTCCGAGCAGGGCGCCGGAGAGCAGGCCCAGCTGCACCTCCCGCACGTCCCACAGCCGGGTGACCGGCTCCTCGACATCCCCACCGCCGGTGGCTGGCGGCGGAATCTCGCACCCGCACGCGTCCACGACCACCTCCCGCTGCGGGGTCTCCTCGCGGCTCACGCGCCCTCCCCCTGCCCCGTGTGCGTGCGCAGCTGCTCCGGGGCGGGGTTGCCCTCGGTGCCGATGCCGTAGTTCGGGCACAGCGCCACGGCGGACCCCGTGGAGGCGAGCAGCCGCTCCGCCGCGTCCAGCACGCCCAGCAATTCGGGGGCACTGGTCAGCGAGAACATCGAGGCCCGGCCCTGCGGCCGGGACACCACCAGGCCGCAGTCGCGAAGGCACGCCAGGTGGGCGCTCACGGTCGACTGCGCCAGCCCAAGGTGTTCCGTGAGGTCACGCACCCGGTGCTCGCCCAGGCTCAGGTGCTGCAGGATCGCCAACCGCGACGGGTCCGACAGGCCGTGGAACAGCGCAGCCGCCACGGGGAGCCCTGCATCGCGCTCCGGACCTTCATGGCCGATCGGGACCTTCGCTGTCATCGTCATAGAGCGATGTTAGCGCACTGCCGCGTGCCGTGCGTCACGGGGGGCCAGGTGGACTGGCGTACCGCGGCGGGCCGCGACAGACCGGCCCCCTGTGGATGCACACTCACCTGCTGCGCCCGCGCCATCGGCCATGCTGGTGCTGCAGTGGGCGGACGGGACAGCCCGCCTTGTTCCGGCGTGTTATGGCTGGCGCGCGAGGTCGGGGTCCGGGTCGTGCCTGGGCGAAGACTACTGCGACGGGGACAGGATGTGGCAGATGTCCTGGTCTGCACAGTCGCCGGGGTCTAGCAGTCGGCTGCGCTGGAGCAGGGTCTCGAGCTCTGTCTGCAGCGTGAGGAGGTCGCGGATCCGTCTCCGGACGTCGGCGAGTCTGGTGTCCAGGAGTGTGGTGACGTGCTGGCAGGGGGTGGTCCCTTGGTCACGCAGGTCCAGGATGCTGCGGATCTGGGACAGCGTGAGCCCGGCGGCCTGCGCCATGGCGATGAAGCGCAGCCGTGTGGCTGCGGACTCCTCGTAGACGCGGTAGCCGTTCGCCCCGCGCGCGGGCTCGGCCAGCAGGCCCTGGCGCTCGTAGAAGCGGATGGTCTGACTGCTCACTCCGGCCGACTCGGCCAGCTCTCCGATCCGCATTCGCGCTGTCCTACTCTCACGCTTGACCTTGTACCAGGGTACAAGGTCTAGCGTCGCGGGTATGGACGTCTGCCTGCTCTACTTCGAGGACTGCCCCAACTGGAAGGTGACTGACCGCAGGTTGGTCGCGATCGCGGCCGAGCACCCGGAAGTCAGGATCCGGCGTCAGCGCGTCGAGACCCTCGAGCAGGCCCAACAGGTGGGCTTTCGCGGCTCACCCACAGTGCTGGTCGACGATACCGACGCGTTCTGCGCCCCAGACTCAGCAGGGGGCCTGTCGTGCCGGGTCTACCACACGGCGGACGGCCTGGCTGGGGCACCGACCACGGGACAGCTGTACGCAGCGCTGGGGCTGGCCCAGGAGGCCACGCGATGACCTACGACTACGACCTGATCGTCATCGGTGCCGGCATGGCCGGCGTCACGGCGGCGAACAAGTGCGCCTCCGCGTGGTGGAAAGTCGCGATCGTCGACGCCCTGCCCTACGGCGGCACGTGTGCCCTGCGCGGGTGCGACCCCAAGAAGATCCTGCGCCGCGGTGCGGAGGTCATCGACAGCGCCCGCCTGATGCGCGGCAAGGGCATCGACGACGACGGCCTGTCGATCAACTGGGCCGACCTCATGGCGCACAAGCACGGCTTCACCGACCCCGTCCCCGCGCAGATGGAGGAAGGGCTGTCAGGCAACGGGGTCACCACCTTCCACGGGACGGCGCGGTTCACCGGTCCCAACACCGTGGCCATCGACGACGCCCCCTACACCGGCCGACACTTCCTCATCGCCACCGGTGCCCGCCCGCGCCCGCTGGACCTGCCCGGGCACGAGCACCTGGTAGACAGCACCGGGTTCCTGGACTTGCCCGAGCTGCCGCGACGGATCCTGTTCGTCGGCGGTGGCTTCATCTCCTTCGAGTTCGCCCACATCGCCGCCCGGGCCGGCAGCACCCCGGTCATCCTGGACCGCAAACCTCGACCGCTGAAGGCCTTCGACCCCGACCTCGTCGACCTCCTCATCGACCGCAGCGCCCAGGTCGGGATCCAGACCTGGCGCTCTGCGACGCTCACCGCGGTGGAGACGACCGCCACCGGCTATCAGGTAAGCGTGGATGAATCAGGGCGGTCAAGGACAGCCGAGTTCGACCTGGTCGTCCACGGCGCAGGCCGGACCCCCGAGCTGACGACCCTGGACCTGGACGCCGCCGGCGTCCAGTCGGACGAGGACGGGGTCCGCGTAGCAGCCCACCTGCAGAGCACCAGCAACCCGGCGGTCTACGCCGCCGGCGACGCGGCCAGCACCCCCGGCATGCCACTGACCCCGGTCGCCGTGTTCGAGGGCAAGGTCGCCGCGTCGAACATGCTCAAGGGCACCACGACCGCCCCGGACTACACCGGCGTGCCCACCGCGGTGTTCACGATCCCCGAACTCACCCGGGTCGGCCTGCTCGAAGACGAAGCCCTCGCCCGGGGCATCGACATCAACGTCCGCTACTCCGACACCAGCAGCTGGTACTCCAACTACCGGATCGGGGAGACGACCGCCGCGGCCAAGATCCTGATCGACCGCTCCACCGACACCATCGTGGGAGCCCACCTGCTCGGCCCCGAATACGCCGAACTCGTCAACACCCTGGCCCTCGCCATGAAGCTGGGACTCACCACCCGCCAGCTGAAGTCGATGACCGCCGCCTACCCCACCGTCGGATCAGACCTAGGCTCCATGCTCTGAACCAGGACCAACCAGCGACCCCCAGATCGCGGACCAGGGGACAAAGGCCAGTCGGACCGGTCTTGCCCGCCCGCTTCGCGATTACCGGATCTGCCGCTGACGGGATGGGCCGGACTCGTCGATGGACGCGCCGGCACCGGCGAAGCGGCATGTCCTGTCACACTGCTGTCGGGCGGTCACCGGAACGGCTTCGGGCGGCTTGCCGTGGCACGAGAACCAGCTGACACCGTTGAAGTCTCCTTCGAAGGTGCGCTAGCCGAAACGCGGGCCTCCCCATCGTTCGGCCCCTCGCCGACGCAGTTGTCTAAACATTTCACCCAGTGCGACTCCCGGACGTTGAGTTAGTGATTGTGCAGTGGAACCAGCTGGGCCGTTGCTCCTCGGAGGGTCGGCCACTGGCGTTGCAGCATCTGGGCCGGAGCGGGCCAGCCTGGTCCTCGGGGTGCTGGAGGCAGGGGCCGAGAAGATCGTGAGTGGAGGGAGGCTGACAAGCGCCGAGTTGCGGTCTGAGCGAAACAGCGCTGACTTGCCGCAGCATGTGGTGTGAGTCCTGATGCGGAGCACTTCGAGGGCGTCTTCCGAGCGACGTACGTGGACCTGACCCGGTTCGCGGCTCGTCGCGTGGAGTTGTCTGTCGCCGAGGATGTCGCGGCTGATGCCTTTACGGTCGCGTGGCGACGACGTGGCGACCTGCCGGACGACCCCGGTCAGGCACGGGCCTGGCTGTTCGGTATTGCGCGCAACCTCATCCTGGCCCGGCACCGACACGTCCGTCGTGACCAGGCGCTCACCGTCCGACTCATAAGCCACGATCGCGCCTGTTCGACAGTTCCCGGGCACGAAGCTGGCGTGATCGCGGGCGCGGACCTGGAAGCCGCATGGACCCGGTTGACCACGGCCCAGCAGGAAACCATCGCCCTGACCGTGCTCGACGGGCTCAGCAGCCAGCAGGCGGCCATGATTCTTGGCGTCTCACCCGTGGCGTATCGCCTGCGGTTGATGCGGGCGCGGCGTGTGCTCGGGGCCCACCTGCGGGTGTCCAAGGACCCGGCTCCCCCCACCACCGCCCGTCAGCAGCACACTCCACCGGACACCTACCAGAGCGAAGGGCGTTGACATGACTCTCGAGGACCGCATTCGTGAGCTGGACCCTGGGCGCCACGTCGACGCCGACCTCGCGGAGGGAGCCCGGGCCCGCAACCTCCTGCGCGAACTCATCCGCGAGAACCCCCACTGGGCCTCAAGCAGTTATACAGATTCTTCCACGACACCAGCGCCTCGAACCCTGGCCCGCACCCGCTGGCTGGTGGCCGCTGCGGCCGCCAGCCTGGGCGTGACCACCTTCGTCCTGCTCGACTCTGATGAGGGTGCCTACGCCTCGTGGACCGCCTACCCCAGTGGTGTTGCTGCCAGCACTGACAGCGCCGGGGCGCAGTGGTGTGCCACCTGGTGGCGAAGTGGTCCTGAGACCGTGGGCACCGACCTCCACCCGGTTCTGACCGAGCAGCGGGGCGACCTCACACTGGTCGTCGGTGAGGGCACACGGGGCCACGAGTCCACTTGCCTGGTGGAAACCAGCGCAGATGACCCGGAGGCCATTGGGGCCGTCGCCGCTCAGGCACATCCCGGACCAGCGCAGCCATCCCAGCGTTCCATCACCCTGACCCTCTACGACACCATATCCACCGGGTCGAGCAACCCCTCGCCCGACGACGTCGTCGAGGCGATCTCAGTCACAACCGGACGCGTCGGTACCGACGTCGCCCGGGTCGTCGTGAACACGCCCTATCTGGGTCCAGTCCAAGCAAGCATCGTGCATGACAGGTTCGCCGCGTGGTGGCCGTGGGAGAAGGCCTGGTCCGACAGCGGATACCCAGCCCTGACGTTCGACCTCGAGCTGAAGGATGGAACAGTGCTGGAGAAAGTGCCACTGAGCCAGGTGGACGATCGACCGAACGTCCCGTAGTCGCCTCACCGAACGCACTCATCTGCCGCACTGAGGACGGCTACGCTCGTCC